>DATKEY010000124.1:0-3907 GCA_035544475.1 Candidatus Dormiibacterota bacterium
CTGCCGCTGCGGCTGCGCGGACGCCCCCGGGGCGCGTGGCGCCGCGGCGAGCTCAACCGCCGCCGGGTCATCCGTGCCCGGGTCCATGCGCTCATGGAGCAGCTCGACCTCCACGGCCTCCAGGGCCACGGGCCCGAGGAGATCTCCGGCGGTGAGCAGCAGCGGGTCGCGCTCGCCCGGGCGCTCGCCGTCGCCCCGTCGGTGCTGCTCGCGGACGAGCCGACCGGCAACCTCGACTGGGCGACGGCCCACGACGTGATGGCCCTGCTCGCCCGCCTCTGCCGGAGCGAGGGTCAGACCACCGTCGTGGTGACCCACGACGCCCGGACCGCCGCCTGGGCCGACCGGGTCCTGGTGATGCGCGACGGCGCGGTCGTCGACGAGGTGCGCCTCGGCCGCCGGGACACGCCCGACCCCGCGCCGCTCGTGGCGCGGCTCGTCGAGCTGGGGTTGTGATCCCCCCGATCCTCAGCGGCTGGCTGCGGACCCGCCCGCTTCGCGGCCTGCTCGCCGCCCTCGCCGTCGCCCTCGGCGTCGCGGCGCTGCTCGGGGTGGAGATCACCGTGACCGGCCTCGACGACCAGGCGGGCACCGCCCAGGCGGCCCGCGCTGGCGAGTCCGGCGTCGACGTCCGCACCGTCTCCGGCCCGGGCCTCGGCGCCGCCGACCTCGCGAAGGTCCGCGCCATCCCCGGGGTCGCCCAGGTCAGCCCCCTGCTCGAGAAGAGCGTCGTCGCCCGCGTCCGGGCCGGCGCCGTCCAGGGGCTCGACGTCGCCGTCGTCGGCCTCGACGGCGGGAGCGCCGCGCTGCGCCCGCTCCACCTCGACTCCGGGCGCCTCCCCCGCGACGGCAGCCTGACCGAGGTGGTGCTCGACGAGGGGGTGGCGAGCGCGCTGCGCTCCACCGGGGCCGCGCGCACCGTCCGCCCGGGCGAGAGCGTGCGGCTGGTGACCCAGGACGGCGACACCGCGTTCACCGTCGTCGGGATCGCCGCCTCGAACCAGGGAGGGCCGGCCTTCTCCGGCGCCTCGGTGTTCGTCAGCCATGCCGCGGCCACCGGGCCCTTCGCGCTGGGGCTGCGGACCCCGCTCGCCGCGCTCCGCCTCGCCCCCGGGGCGCGCGCCGCGACCGTCGCGGCGGCGGTCGAGACGGCGCTCGGCGGCAGCGCCCTCGCCGTCGATCCGCGCGCCGGCGCCGCCGCCCCGCTCGACCAGATCCGGCCGCTGCTCCTCCTCGTCGTCGCCCTCGCGTGCCTCATCTGCGCGGGGGTGAGCGCGAACACGACCGCGCTCGCGGTCAGCGAGCGGCGGCGGGAGATCGGCCTGCTCCTCGCCGCCGGCGCGAGCCCACGCCAGGTGCTCCGCCTCCTCCTCGCCGAGGCGGCGCTCCTCGGGCTCGCCGGCGCGGTGCTCGGGGTCGGCGCGGGGGTTGTCCTCGGCCGGTTCGCGGTGACCCACCTCGGCGCCCGCGACCTTCCCGTGCCCCCGCTGTCGCTCGATGCCTGGCAGCCCGCCCTGTCGGCGGTCGCGGGGCTCGCAGCCGCTTTGCTCGGGGCATTGCTCCCCTCGATGACGGCCGCCCGCGCCCTGCCGCTCGTGGCGCTGCGCTCGACGGCCGAGCCCGCGGCGCAGCGTCCGGCCCGCGGCCTCGCCCTCGCCGGGCTCGTCCTCGCGGCCGGGGGCGCGGTGGCGGCGACCACGAGCGCCATCGCCGCGGTGGTGGTCGGCTGCATCGCCCTGCTCGCGGGCGTGGCCCTCTGCCTGCCGCTCGTCTCCGCCCCGCTGGTCCGCGCCGTCGGAGCCGCGCTCGGCCCCTTCGCGCACACCGCCCCGGTCGCCGCCGCCGCTCTGGCGCGGCGCCGTCGCCGTACCGCCCTGACCCTCGCCGGGCTGCTCGTGAGCGTCGCCACCGCCACCGCGCTCAGCGCGCTGAGCGCCGGCGCGGTGTCCGCGGGCGATCGTTGGGTCAGTCAGATGTTCGTCGGCGACATCGTCGTCCACAGCCCGGCGACCCAGCCCTCGTCGATCGCCCAGCTCGTCGCCGCCACCACCGGGGTCCGCGAGGTCACCCCGGTGCGCTTCCTCTCAGCCGTCGCCGGCGACAACCCCCTCGGCGTCGCCGCGATCGACCCCGTCGCGCACCAGGCGAGCGGCGCCCTCGACGTCGTCGACGGCGATCGCCAGGCCGCCCTCACCGCCCTCTCGGTGAGCCCCTCGGTGCTCATCCCCGAGCAGCTGTCGAGCGAGTTCGGCTGGCACCGGGGCAGCCGGATCACGCTGGCCGCCGGCGGGAGCACCCTCCCCGTCACCGTCGCGGGCGTGGTCGCGCACTCGTTCCCTGCGGGCGACGGCCGAGAGGCCCTCCTCCTCGGCGACGGCATGGCCCGACGCCTCTATGGCGACGCCACGGTGTCGGGCTTCGACGACCTCGAGGTGGTGAGCACCGGAGGCGCGGGCGCGCTCGCCGCGGTCTCGCGGGTCGCCGCCCAGTACGGGATGAAAGCCGTCCCCGTCGCCACGATCCGGGACGACGCCCGCCAGGCGCTCGGAGACACGCTCTCCCTGCTCGGCGTGCTCAGCTGGATGGCGGTCGCCATCGCCATGCTCGCGGTGGTGAACACGCTGCTCGTGAACGCCCGGCAGGGCACCCGGGACCTCGCCCTGCTCCGCGCCGCGGGGCTGAGCCGCCGCCGGGCGCGGCGGCTGGTGCTCACCGAGGCGGGGCTGCTCGCCACCATCGGCACCGCCCTGGGGGTGGCCGCCGGCTGCGGCCTGGCGCTCCCGCTGCTGCGCGCGGGCTCATCGCCCGGTTTCGACCCCCAGTTCGTCCTCCCCCTCGGCACCGCCGCGTCGGCCCTCGGCGCGGTCGTCGTCGGTTCCCTGCTCGCCGCCGCGTTGCCGGCGCGCCGCGCCTCGCGTGCCGCCATCGTCTCGGCCATCCGACACGACTGATAGTCTGGGATCATGGTGGCCCCATGCGTCTGACCAAGCTCCTCGGCGACCCCATCAAGAAGGACGTCCGCAAAGCCGGCGGGACGGTCGAGACGATCAACGCGCTCGAGGACGAGATGAAGGCGCTGAGCGACGAGGAGCTCACCGCCAAGACCGCGGAGTTCCGCGAGCGCCTCGGCGTCGAGGGCCCCGACCTCAGCCTCGGTCAGCCCGTCACCCACGGCATCGCCGACGAGGACGAGGAGGAGGACGAGGGCGCCGAGGAGGACCGCCGCGAGATCGAGATGGCCGAGCGCGAGCGCGACCGCCTCCTCGAGGACATCCTCCCCGAGGCCTTCGCATGCGTCCGCGAGGCGTCACGCCGGGTGCTGGGGATGCGGCACTTCGACGTGCAGCTGATCGGCGGCATGGTGCTGCACCAGGGGAAGATCTCGGAGATGAAGACCGGCGAGGGCAAGACCCTCGTCGCGACCCTGCCGCTCTACCTCAACGCCCTGCTCGGCCGCGGCGCCCACCTGGTCACCGTCAACGACTACCTGGCGCGGCGCGACGCGGGGTGGAACGGCCCCCTGTACCACGCCCTGGGGATGAGCGTCGGGGTCATCGCCCACGACATGTCGCTGATCTACGACCCCGACTACCTCGACGAGACCCACGTCGACCCTCGCCTCCAGCACTTCCGTCCCTGCACCCGCCGGGAGGCGTACGCGACCGACATCACGTACGCGACCAACAACGAGCTCGGATTCGACTACCTGCGCGACAACATGGCGGTCACCGTCGAGCAGTGCGTGCAGCGGCGGCTCTGGTTCGCGATCGTCGACGAGGTCGACTCCATCCTCGTCGACGAGGCGCGCACCCCGCTGATCATCAGCGGTCAGGGCCACGACGCGACCGAGCTCTACGCGCAGTTCGCGAAGATCCTCCCGCGCCTGATCAAGGACGAGGACTTCACG
>DATKEY010000125.1:0-2878 GCA_035544475.1 Candidatus Dormiibacterota bacterium
CATGGGGTGGAGTCCATTTCCCCACGCTGTGTGGCTAGCTGCGCTTATGCTCCCAATTCTGATCGTTACATTCGGCGCAGCCGCTTATCAGCATGCACAGGCGTTGCGAGGAAATGCGCCGACTCGACTCACATGGATCACTCCCGAAGAGTTTGCAGGACGCGAGTAATCGGGGAACTAACCAAATGAAATCCAAGGAAGAAAAACTGGCGTTGCCCGTTTGACTTACCCCACCTCCGTTACCGACCATAGCTTTTCGGGCATGCGGCGATTCCCTCATCGCTACTTTCCAGCCCGAGCGAAAGGTCTGGCTCCATGAAAGTCCTCATCCTTGGTTCGGGAGGCCGCGAACATGCCCTGGCCTGGGCGATCGCCCGCCGTGGCGACGTCCGGGTCGTGTGCGCGCCGGGCAACGGGGGCACGGCCGCGATCGCCGAGAACGTCGCCGTCGCCGCGGACGACGTCGCCGGGGTGCTCCGGCTGGCGACCGAGCGCGCCGTCGACCTGGTGGTGATCGGCCCCGACGCGGCGATCGCCGCAGGGCTCGCCGACGGCTGCGCCGAGCGCGGGATCGCGGTGTTCGGCCCCACCCGCGCCGCCGGGCGCGTGGAGTCGTCGAAGGAGTTCACCAAGCTGCTCGCCGACGAGACCGGCATCCCGACCGCGGGCTGGTGCGCGGGTGGTGTCGAGGATCGTGAGCGGCTCCATGCGTTCGCCGCCGAGCTCGGCGCCTGCGTCGTGAAGGCCGACGGCCTCGCCCTCGGCAAGGGGGTGACGGTCTGCGACGACGCCGCGCAGGCGCGCGCCGCGATCGACGCCTGCCTGCTCGAGGGGCGCTTCGGCGGCGCGGGTGCGAGGGTCGTCGTCGAGGAGCGGATGAGCGGCCGCGAGGTGAGCGTCTTCGCGCTCAGCGACGGCGACGCGGTGCGGGTGCTCAGCCCCGCCTGCGACTACAAGCGCATCCACGATGGCGACCGCGGGCCGAACACCGGGGGGATGGGCGCCTACGCGCCGCCCGCCGGCCTCGACCCCCCGGCGCTTCTCGACGACGCCCTGCGCCGCTACGTCGAGCCCTGCGTCGCGGCCCTCCGCGGCCGCGGCACCCCCTACCGCGGCTGTCTGTACGCGGGGCTGATGCTCACCGACTCCGGGCCGCGGCTCCTCGAGTTCAACGCCCGGCTCGGGGACCCCGAGACCCAGGTGGTACTCCCGCTTCTCGACGAGGATCTGCTCGACCTGCTCACCGCGTGCGCGCGCGGCGGCCTCGCACCGGGGGTGGCCCGAACCGCCGGCGGCGCCGCGGTCGGCGTCGTCGCGGCGGCGGCGGGATACCCCGGCGCGGTCCGCAGCGGCGACGCCGTCTCCGGGCTCGACCGCCTCGAACCCGGCGCGCTCGTCTTCCACGCGGGGACGCGGCGCGACCCCGACGGGACGGTGCGCACCGCGGGCGGCCGCGTCCTGACCGTGGTCGCGCGCGGCGAGACCCTGGCGGTGGCGCGCGACGCCGCGTACGCCAACCTCGGCCGGGTGCGGTTCGAGGGCATGCAGCACCGCCGCGACATCGCCGACCCCGCCGGCGCGCAGGTCGCCGCGGCGCCCGGGATGTTGTCTTCGATGAGCCCCGTCCTCGTCGGCATCCTCATGGGGAGCGAGAGCGACGCGGCGGCGATGGCGCGCTGCGCCGAGGTGCTCGACGAGCACGGCATCGGGCACGAGACCGCGGTGATCTCCGCCCACCGCGCCCCCGAGGTGCTCCACCGCTACGCGAGCGCCGCCCGCGAGCGCGGCCTGCGGGTCCTCGTCGCCGGCGCCGGCGCCGCCGCCGCCCTGCCCGGCGTGCTCGCCGGCATCACCACCCTGCCGGTGATCGGGGTGCCGCTCACCGGCACTCCGCTGCAGGGCTTCGACGCCCTGCTCAGCATCGTCCAGATGCCGCCGGGGATCCCGGTGGCGACGGTCGCCGTCGGCGAGATGGGAGCCCGGAACGCCGGCCACCTCGCGGCGCGCATCCTCGCGCTGAGCGACCCCGCGATCGCGGCGTCGGTCGAGCGGGTGCGCGCCGCGATGCGCGGCCGGGTCCGGCTCCCCGAAGGTCTGGAGCTCTAACCGACCGGCCGCAGCCGGCCGCCGCGGCCGCGAAGCTCGCGGGCGGGCAGCTCCTCGTCCTCGATCCCGGCCGGGTTCGCGCCGGCGCCCGAGAGCGCCGCGACCGGGTCCATGTCGAGGTCGGCGTCGATGCCCGCCGTGCGCCGGATGACGTACGGGGGCCGCTGCCCCACCTCGTGATAGATGCGGGTGAGCAGCTCACCGAGCAGTCCCATGGAGAGGAACTGCACGCCGAGGATCACCAGGAGCACGCTGAGGATGAGCAGGGGCCGCTCGGCGAGCCCGACCCCGGCCACCGCCTTCTCGATGAGCAGGCCGGCGAGCGAGCAGAACCCGAGCACGAAGCTCATCAGCCCGAGCAGCCCGAAGAACTGCATCGGCCGCGCCAGGTACTTCAGGAGGAACTTCACCGTCAGCAGGTCGAGGAGGACGCGCACCGTGCGCGAGATCCCGTACTTGCTGCTCCCCCGGGTGCGGGGGCGGTGGTTGACGGGGATCTCCGCGACACGCGCGCCGGCGAGGCCGGCGAGGGCGGGGATGAACCGGTGGAGCTCGCCGTAGAGGTGGAGGTGCTGGACGACCTCGGTGTGGTACGCCTTGAGCGTGCAGCCGTAGTCGTGCAGCTCGGTCCCGGTGATCCTGCTGATGAGGCGGTTCGCCATCCGCGAGGGGATCTTCCGCAGCAGCAGCTTGTCCTTGCGGTCCTTCCGCCAGCCGCTGACGACGTCGTAGCCCTCGTCCATCTTGGCGAGGAGCTTCGGCAGGTCGTGGG
>DATKEY010000126.1:0-7054 GCA_035544475.1 Candidatus Dormiibacterota bacterium
CGGCGATGTACATGCGCGCCGGGGGCCGCTGGGCCCCGATCACCTGGCGGCAGTTCGGCGAGGCGGCCCGCCGGCTCAGCGCGTGGCTGCTCGAGGAGGAGGTCGCCGAGCACGCCCACGTCGCCATCTGGTCGGGCAATCGCCCGGAATGGCACATCGCCGACGTCGCCGTCCTCAGCACCCGCGGCAGGCCCGCCCCCGTCTACCTCACCTCGAGCGCCGAGGAGGCCGCCTACATCCTCGGCCACTCCGAGTCCGTCGTCGCCGTGGTCGAGGGCCCCGAGCTCCTCGGGCGGGTGCTCTCGGTCCGTGACCGGCTCCCCGCGCTGCGCCGCATCGTCGTGATCGACGGCGTCGAGGCGGTCTCCGAGGACGGCTTCGTGATCTCCTGGGAGGAGGCCCTCCGCCGGGGCCAGGCGGCGCTCGCCGGGCGGTCGATCGAGCTCGAGCGGCGCGCCGCCGCGGTCGTGAGCGAGGACGTCGCCACCCTCATCTACACCAGCGGCACCACGGGTCCGCCGAAGGCGGTGATGATCACCCACGGCAACGTCATCGCCGCGGTGATCGCGGTGATGTCGCTCGAGCCGGCGTACGCGGACGACCGCATCCTCTCCTATCTGCCGCTCGCCCACATCGCCGAGCGGCTGGCGAGCGAGTTCCGCCAGTACGTGATCGGCAACCCGACCTGGTTCACGAGCATCGAGGCCCTCGCCACCGACATCCGCGAGATCCGGCCGAACGTCTTCTTCGGCGTGCCGCGGGTGTGGGAGAAGATCGCCGCGCGGATCCGCGCCGAGGTCGAGGCGCTGCCCGGCCGCCGCCGCCGGATCGGGCTCTGGGCCTTCGCGGTCGGCGAGCGGGTCGGCGATCTCCGCCAGGCGGGGAAGCCCGTCCCTCCGCTCCTCGCGGCCCGGCACCGCATCGCGGAGCGGCTCGTCCTCTCCCGGGTGCGCGCCGCCCTCGGCCTCGACGATGCCCAGGCGCTCGCGAGCGGCGCGGCGCCGATCTCGCTCGAGGTGCTCCGCTTCTTCAACGGCCTCGGGCTCGAGATCGACGAGGTGTACGGCCTCAGCGAGACCACCGGCGCGACCACCTTCAACCGTCCCGGGCACGCCCGCTTCGGCACCGTCGGGCCCCCGCTGCCCGGGGTCGAGGTGCGGATCGCGGCCGACGGGGAGATCCTCGTCCGCGGCGCCACCGTCTTCGCCGGCTATCACAAGGACCCGGAGGCGACCGCGGCCATCCTCCAGGACGGCTGGCTCCACACCGGCGACGTCGGCGAGCTCGACGCCGACGGCTACCTGCGGATCACCGACCGCAAGAAGGACCTCATCATCACCGCCGGCGGCAAGAACATCTCCCCGAGCAACATCGAGACGGCGCTGACCCGGCATCCCCTGATCGCCAACGCCGTGGTGATCGGCGACCGCCGGCCGTACCTCACCGCGCTGATCACCATCGACCCGACCGAGGTGGCGGCGTATCCCGACGTCCGCGCCGAGGTCGAGCGCCACGTCGAGGCGGTGAACGCCACCCTCGCGAACGTCGAGAGGGTGCGCCGCTGGACCATCCTCGATCACGATTTCACCGTCGGCGACGAGCTGACCCCGACGATGAAGGTGAAGCGCAAGGTGGTCGGAGAGAAGTACGCGGCGGAGATCGAGGCGAACTATCCCGCCACGGCGCCGTCTCAATCCGGCGACACCTTCTCCGGGGTGGCTTCGGCGCCCGCGCCACGGGAGTAGCATCGCTGTGTGCCCCCCCGCCCACGTGTCCTGGTCATCGAGGACGATGCAGCCCTGCGCAAGGTCCTCGAACTCCGGCTGACGATCGAGGGCTTCGAGGTGGCCGTCGCCGCCGACGGTCAGGCCGGCCTCGACACGATCGAGGGCTTCGTCCCCGACGCGGTCATCAGCGACCTGATGATGCCCCGCCTCGACGGCTACGGCTTCTGCCGTGCCGCCCGCGCGCGCCCCGGGCTGGAGAAGCTGCCGATCCTCCTGCTCTCCGCGCACCAGCGCGACGGCGAGGTCGACGAGATCCTCCAGCTCGGGAGCATCGAGTTCATGGCCAAGCCCTTCGACGCCGCCACCCTGGCCGGCACCCTGCGCCGTCTCACCGGGGCCGTCACGACCCCCTGATCCGGACGATCGAGGCGATCCGCAAGAAAGCCTCCAAGCGTACGTTCCTCTCAGCGACGGGTTCAGGGGGGATCTGCCGACAGCGAAGGGGTGGATTCCACATGATCGACATGGCCTCCGAGACGAGCATGCATCTCGACCTCGTCGAGACCCTCACCAACGACCTCTCCGAGATCGGCGATCTCGCCGCCGAGATGGTCGACCCCGAGCATGTCGAGGCCGCCCGCGCCGCCGCGCGCGCCTGGTCGCCGCGCCGGCTCGCGCACAGCCTCGCCACGGAGATCGTCTCGGTCTGAGCTCCGCGGACTAGAGGGACGACAGGAGCTTCTGGCGGAGGTCCTCGAGCTGCTCGCGCTCGGCGATCGACGGCTTGTGGGGCGTCGACGTGGGGAACTTCAGCCGGTGCAGGGCGTCGGCGAGCTGCTCGATCTCCTCGTCGGTGAGGCGCAGCAGTCGCCCCTCGGCGCGCGCTGGTGCGGGCGGCTCGGCCGGCTCGGCCGCGTACGCCGCCGCGGCCCCGTCCAGGGTTCCCTGGGTGGGACGGAAGAGTTCGTCCGAGCCGCGGAGGTGGGCACGGCGGAAGCTGCCTCCCATCACCTTCCTCCCTCTCCGGAGCCGCCGTTGCCGTCGAGCACGGCGGCCGCCAGGGCGCGGTAGGCCTTCGCGCCGGGGGACGCGTTGGCGTACTGGAGGATCGACTGTCCCTCCAGCGGGCATTCGGCGAAGCGGATGCTGGCGTCGACGCGCACGTCGAACACCTGGTGTCCGTAGTGCTCCTTCACGAGGTCGAGGACCTCCTGGCTGTGGAGTGTCCGGCTCTTGTAGATGGTGGGCAGGATGCCCGCGATCCGCAGCTGCGGGTTGAGCTTGTGGCGGACCCGGTCGATCGTCCGCTGCAGCTGCTGCATCCCCTTCATCCCGAAGTACTCGCACTGCAGCGGGATGATCACCTCGGTCGCGACCACGAGCGCGTTGACGCTGAGCAGGCCGAGCGAGGG
The DNA here is from genome assembly GCA_035544475.1 of Candidatus Dormiibacterota bacterium. GTDB lineage: Bacteria > Chloroflexota > Dormibacteria > Aeolococcales > Aeolococcaceae > CF-96. The sequence continues at coordinate 3,140 of DATKEY010000126.1, forward strand.
CGGGCAGTCGATGACCACGAAGTCGTACTCGTGGAGGTGGGGCGCCAGCTTCTCCTCGAGGACCCGCTCCCGCCCGAGCTCGTTGACGAGGGCGAGCTCGGCGCCGCTCAGCTCGATGTTGGCGGGGAGGAAGTCCACCCCGATCTTGTCCGAGTGCATGCGGACGTCGGCGAGGTCGACGTGAGGGTTGGTGAGCAGGTCGTAGACGGTCAGCTCGACCTCGTCGGGGTAGCGGCACCCCATGTTGATGGTGAGGTGTCCCTGGGGATCGAGGTCGATGCAGAGGACCCGCCGGCCGGTCTCGGCGAGCGCGCCTCCGAGGTTGACCGCAGTCGTCGTCTTGCCCACGCCACCCTTCTGATTGGCGATGGCGAGGACCCGGGTCATTCCCTCTCCGCCCTCAGGTCCGGACCGAACAGATGCGCTCCACCAAGCCGCTATCATACCGAAGCCGCGGCGGCCCCAAGGGCGTCCTGCGCCCCTGGGCCTCATCTTTGTAGGCTTCCGCGCGGCGGCCGCGTGTCGGTTGCGCGCCACCAGCCGAAGCACGGGGAGCACCTTGGCCGAGGTCGAGCGGGTCAAGCCACGAGCCCTCTTCGTCGAGGAGGCGATCGCGCTCGCCCTCGAGAGCAGGTGGAGCGAGGCGCTGGCCGTCAACCGCGCCCTTCTCGAGCGCCACGGCGAGGAGGAGGACACGTACAACCGGCTCGGCAAGGCGCTCACCGAGCTCGGCCAGCCGGAGGAGGCGCTCGACGCCTACCAGCAGTCCCTCCGCCTCAACCCGCTGAACATCATCGCCCAGAAGAACGTCCGCAAGCTCTCGGCGCTGCTCGCGGCGCCCTCGCGGCCGGAGGGGATGGCGGCGGCGATCGACGTCGACCTCTTCACCGAGGAGCCGGGCAAGAGCGGCCTCACCGTGCTCGTACCGCCCTCCGGCGGGGTCGACGTCGCGGTGGCCCCGGGCGACGTCGTCGAGCTCCACGTCGATCAGGGTCAGCTCCACGCCCGCAGCGTCCGCGGCATCGACCTCGGCGACGTCGACACCAAGCTCGCCCGCCGGCTGCTCCCGCTGATCGCCAGCGGCAACCGCTACTCGGCGGCGGTGGCCCGGGTCGACGACCGGCGCATCGAGGTGATGATCCGGGAGACCTACCAGGCCCCCGAGAACGCCCGGAAGTCCTCCTTCCCGATCGCCCGCGGCACCCGCCGCGAGGACTTCCGCCCCTACGCGAAGGAGTCCCTGCTCGCCTCCCGTGGGATCGACGACGACTCCGGAGAGGAGGAGGAGGGCGAGCCCAGCGCCGACGACACGGGCGAGGACCTCGAGGGGATGCAGCCGGTCGAGGGCGACCTCGAGGACTCCGGCGGGTTCGACACCGAGGACGACTCCGACGAGGACGTCCGGCCCGAGGACGAGTACTAGCGCTCCGGGGGGCCCGAACGGGGTTTCGGCAGTCGACCGGTAGACTGGGCCCGTGCAGGACGCCCCCACTGTCGAGGGCGCCGGGGCCCCCAGAGGGCGAGCCGGCGGCTTCACCGACTGGCTCCCCGGCGCCGCGCGCCGCCGCAGGGCGGTCGGGGAGGCCATGATCCGGACGTTCGAGGCGTGGGGCTACGGCATGGTCGCCACCCCCCTCGTCGAGCCGCTGGAGACCGTGTCGGCCGGGGTCGGCGCCCACAACCAGACGCGGCTCTTCCGCTTCATGGACGCCGACGGCGCCCTTCTCGCCCTCGTCGGCGAGCGCACCGTCAGCGTCGCCCGGGTGGTCGCCACCCAGCTCCGGGACGGACCCTATCCGCTCCGTCTCTGCTACGCGGGCCCGGTCCTCCGCAACCAGCCCCCGCTCGGGGGCCGCCGCCGCGAGAACCTCCAGGCCGGCTGCGAGCTCATCGGAGCGGGCTGCATCGCCGCCGACGCCGAGTGCGTGGCGCTCGCCGCCGAGGCGCTCGCCCACGCCGGGCTCGGCGGCGTCCAGATCGACGTCGGTCACGCCGACTTCCTCCCCGGGCTCCTCGAGGGTGCCGGCATCGACGCCTCCGACCGTGAGCGGGTTCTCAGCGCTCTGAGCGGCCGCGATCTCGTCGCCGTCGAGGAGGCCCTCGCAGACACCTCGATCGGCGACACCGAACGGGCGCTGCTGCTCCGCTTCCCCGCGCTCCGCGGCGGCCGGGAGATCGTCGACGCCGCGGCCCAGGGGCTGCGGGCCGAGCGGCCGCTGCGCGCGCTCGGTGAGCTCGCCCGGCTCTGGGACCTGCTCATGGCCCACGGGCTCGAAGGGCACCTCCACCTCGACCTCGGTGCGGTCCGCGACTGGGACTACTACACCGGACCCACCTTCGAGCTCTTCAGCGGCGAGCTCGGCTTCCCGCTCGGGACCGGGGGCCGCTACGACGGCCTGCTCGGCCGCTTCGGGCTGCCGCTCCCCGCGACCGGCTTCGTCCTCCACGTCGACCGCTGCTGCGACGCGCTCACCCGCCGGGGCGGCGAGGCGGCCGAGCCGCTGCCACCGGCGCTGCGGGTCGCCTACGCCGCCGGCGGCGAGGCGATCGCCATCCGCGCGGCGACCGCGCTGCGCGGACCGGGCGCCGCGGTCGCCTGCGACCTCGAGCCGAGCGACGGCCCCCCCGAGGGGGCCGACCTCTACGTCGACGCCGACGGGGGCGCCCGCTGGTGGGACGGGACGCGCTGGGCCGACGCGAGCACCGCCGAGGCGGTGGCCGCGCTCGCCGGCACGAAGAACGGTGCGGGCCTCTCGTGAGCGGTCTCTGCATCGCCCTGCCGAACGGTGCGCTGCTCGACGGCGCGTGCGAGCTGCTCGGCGCCGCGGGCGTCGCCGTCGCGGCCTCGCAGTTCGACGGCGCCCTGCTCATCGAGTCCGGCGGCCACCGCCTCATCAAGGTGCGCCCGACCGACGTCCCCGTCTACGTGGAGATGGGCGCCGCGGACTGCGGCATCGTCGGCAAGGACATGCTCTGGGAGTCCCACCGTGACTCCTACGAGCTCCTCGACCTGCGCTTCGGCCGCTGCCGCCTGGTGCTCGCCGCCCATGAGGACTCGCCGCTCGCCGCCGGGATCTGGCCTCCGTCGCTGCGGGTCGCGACCAAGTACCCGCACGCGGCGGCGCGCTTCTTCGACCGGCTCAACGTCGCGGCCGACCTCATCAAGCTCCACGGCTCGGTCGAGCTGGCGCCCGCGACCGGTCTCGCCGACGCGATCGTCGACATCGTCGACACCGGCCGCACGCTGCGCGCCAACCGGCTCGTCGAGGTCCGCGAGGCGGGGCAGTCGACGGCGCGGCTCATCGTCAACCAGGCGTCGCTGAAGACGCGCTCCGAGGCGGTGACCGAGCTCGCCGCCGCGCTGCGCCGCGCCGTCGAGGCGCGCGCCGCCGCCAAGCGCGAGGGGGTGGCGTGAGCACTGTCCTGCGGCGACACGACGCCGCGAGCTTCCGCCGCCTGACCGCCGGCGCACGCCGCTTCGTCGAGCCCGCGCTCGACGACGAGCAGGCGGCGCGGCTGCAGGGGCTCTTCGGCCGGCCGGTCGGCGCCGACGAGGCGGTTCGCGCGATCGTCGACGACGTCCGCCGTCGGGGGGACGTCGCCCTGCGCGACTGGACCCGGCGCATCGACGGCGTCGAGGTCGAGGAGCTCCACGCCGGGCCGGCCGAGATGGCCCACGCGTGGAGCGTCACAGCCCCCGAGCTGCGCGCCGCGCTCACCACCGCGGCGGCGCGGATCCGCGACTTCCACGCGCTCCAGCACGACACCGCGGTCCGCGGCACCGCCGAGCTCGGGCTCCGCCCGGTGCCGCTGCGCCGCGCGGGCTGCTATGTCCCCGGTGGTCGCGCCGCCTATCCGAGCACGGTGCTGATGACCGTCATTCCCGCCCAGGTGGCGGGGGTCGACTCCCTCGTC
>DATKEY010000127.1:0-19245 GCA_035544475.1 Candidatus Dormiibacterota bacterium
GGGCGCGCTACGCCGAGCTTCTCGAGCGGGCTCTGCCGCTCCCGCTGCCGTCGGCCCTCGTCAGACGAGGAGCTTGATCGCCACCGCGACCCCGAAGGCGATGACGAGCACGCGGAGCACGCGATCGTCGAGCCGCCGAGCGAGCGTGACCCCCGCCCTGCCGCCGGCGAGGCTGGCGACCGCCATGATCGCCACCGCCGTCCACGCGACCCGCCCGGTGACGACGAAGCAGAGCACCGCGACGAGGTTGATGACGAGCGAGAGCAGCCCCTTGAGCGCGTTGAGGCGCTGCAGGCCGTCGTCGACGAAGATCCCGAGGAGCGCGAGCATCAGCACGCCGAGACCGGCGCCGAAGTAGGCGCCGTAGACGGCGCCGGCCAGCTGGGACGCGAGCAGCGCCACGGGCAGCCGGTGGTCGGCGTGCGTGCCCGAGTTCCGCGCGCGCAGCCACCGGGCGATGGCGGGCTGGGCGGCGAGCACCGCGCAGGCGAAGAGGATCAGCCACGGCACGATGCGGGAGAAGACCGAGGCGGGCCCGGCGAGGAGGAGCACCGAGCCGAGCACCGCACCGGCGACGCTCACCGCGGTGAGCGCGCGGATTCGCGTCCCCTGGCCGCGCAGCTCCGGGCGGTAGCCGAAGGTGCCCCCGGCATACCCGGGGAGCAGCGCCACGGCGTTGGTGATGTTGGCGACGACGGGGTCGTAGCCGGCCCAGAGGAGCGCCGGGAAGGAGATGAGCGAGCCCCCGCCGGCGACCGCGTTCACCGCCCCGGCGACCAGGGCGGCCGCGGCGAGGGCGGCGGCGGTGCCGGCGCCGAGGTGATGCATCGACGCAGTCTGCGCGCAACGGGCGGTCCCGAGCGGGGATGATCCGCGCGTGCCATCCGTCGACCCCGGCCTCTGCGCACGCTGCATCCACGGTCGCACCGTGCGAGGGGCCCGCACGACCTTCTGGCGGTGCGAGCTCGCCGCCACCGATCCGGGCTTTCCCCGCTATCCGACCCTGCCGGTGCTCGAGTGCCGCGGCTTCGAGCAGCGCGACGCGGCGCCGGGGTCGCAGCCGTGAGCGGCCGGCCGCGGCTGCTCGTCGACACGGCGAGCCTTCTCTACCGCGCGTTCTTCGCGCTCCCGAAGACCATCCGCGACCCTCAGGGGCAGCCGGTCAACGCGGTGCGCGGCTACCTCGACATGACCAGCAGGGTCGTCACCGAGCGCCGGCCTCGGGCCGTGCTCCACGTGCTCGACGACGACTGGCGACCGGCCCCGCGGGTCGCCGCCTACCCCGGCTACAAATCGGAGCGGGCCCCGGAACCGCCCGAGTTCACCGGGCAGCTCGATCTGCTCCTCGAGGTGCTCGCCGCCGCCGGCGGGCAGGTGGCCTCGGCGCCGGGATGGGAGGCCGACGATGCGATCGCCACCCTCGTGGAGGACGCCACCGGCGAGAGCCCGGACCAGGTGCTCACCGGCGACCGCGACCTCCTCCAGCTGGTGCGCGACCCGGCGGTGCGGCTGCTCTTCACCCGCCAGGGCGTCACCGTGCTCGAGGAGTTCGACGAGGCGGCGGTGAGCGCCGCGTACGGCGTCCCTCCGCGGCTCTATGCCGACCTCGCGGTGCTCCGCGGCGATCCCTCGGACGGGCTCCCCGGCGTGCGCGGGATCGGCGCCAAGGGCGCGGCGAAGCTGCTCTGCGACCATGGCTCGCTCGACGGCGTGGTGGCTGCGGCGGCGACGCTCACCCCCCGGCTGCGCGCCTCGCTCGAGGACTCCGCCGGCTACATCGCCGCGATGCGCGAGGTGGTGCCGGTGCGCCGCGACGTCGACTGTCACGTCGGCGAGGCGGGGACGCCCGACCTCGAGCGGCTCCGCGAGCTCGGCGAGCGTCACGCGATCGACGGCCCGGTGACCCGGATGCTCGCGGCGCTCGGAGCCGGCGTCTAGTGGCAGGTCCCCGTGGTCTGGGCGGTGAGCGTCTGCGTGAGCGGGGGGGTCGTGCCGTAGACCTTCGGTGACTGCGTGTCGCCGCGAGCGTCCTGCTGCAACGCCAGCCGGCGGAAGCTCGCGAAGTCGCTCGCGCAGAGGCTGCCGGTGCGCGTGGCCGACACCGTCTCCGGGTCCACGCCACCCACCGCCGTCACCTCGATGTTCCCCACGCCCGGCGCGTAGAACTTTCGCTGGTGGCCACCGGGCCGGTCCTTCGGGCTGAACTCGTCGGTCTCGAGGACGTTGCCGAAGCAGCCCACCGGGACGCAGACATTGCTCTCGCCGGTCTGGAACACCGCCGCACAGTCGTGGAAGCCGACGTTCGGAGCGTGGCCCTGGAGGTAGGTGGGATCCCCGACCTGCGGGTTCGCGAGCATCGCGATCCCCGCGGTGTCACCGCCCACCCCCGAGATCCACGTCGCCGGCGCTCCCGTCAGCACACCGCCGGTGTACTCCTCCGGATACTCGCCGAGGAGCCACTCCTCGCCGGTCGCGTCCTGCGCCTGGAAGAAGAGCTCGGACTCCTGGAGCACGAGTGGGGTGCCCTGGAAGTCGCGCTCGAGGACCGCGATGCCGCGGACGCCGTCGACCACCTTCGTCAGGTCGGTCACCGTGCTCTCGATGCGATGCGCGATGTGGGAGCCGTCGGCGCCGGCGACGAAGCCGTCGAGGATGATCTGGGTTCCGGGGACCAGCGGGAGGAAGGGATTGGTGACCGACGGCGAGGCCGCGAACTGCGCCGTGTGGAGCTGGGGGACGGAGCCGCACGAGTTCGACGTCGTCCCCGCTCGGTGCGTCGCGGTCGATGCCGTCGCACCACCACAGGTCATGAGCACCAGCGACGGGACGATCGCCAGGCGCAGCGGCGTCGAGCGGATGAGCGGGTTGCGGTGCATCTCACCTTCTTGAACGCCGGCGCCATCGCAGTCCCTGCACTGCACCGCGCGCGGTGTCAGCGGGCGTTCATCCGTGCGCCGCGCCAGGTCTCGACGAACGCGACGAGGCGCTCGGCGTGCTCCTCGGGAGCGCATCCGGTGCCCATGGTGTTCACCGAGACATGGGTGGCGCCGAGCGCCTCCCACTCGCGCACCCGTGCCATCACCGCCTCGCTGTCGTCCCAGAGGGTGACGCGCCCGGAGATCCCGAACCCGGCAGGGTCGCGCCCCGTTTCGGCGACCATCGCGCGCACCGTCTCGATGTGCGCTGCCGCGGTCTTCACCGGCACCTGGAGCATGAGCCCGTCGGCGATGCGCGCCGCGCGCCGGAGTGCGGGCTCGGCGGAACCTCCGATCCAGATGGGGATCGAGCGCCGCGGCGGCAGCGGGTTGATGCCCGCGTCCGTGAAGCGGTGGCGGCGCCCCTCGAAGCTGACGAGCTCCTCCGCCCAGAGACGGCGCATCACCTCGATCTGCTCCTCCACCCGGCGGCCGCGGGTGTGGAAGTCCTCGCCGAGCGCCTCGAACTCGACCGCGTTCCAGCCGATGCCGACGCCGAGCCGGAGCCGTCCTCCGGAGAGGACGTCGATCTCCGCGGTCTGCTTCGCCACCAGCGCCGTCTGCCGCTGGGGGAGCACGAGCACCTCGGTCGCGAACCCGATGCGCTGAGTGACAGCGGCGAGGTGACCGAGGAGCACGAACACCTCGTGGAAGGGGATCGCATACGTGTACGGCCCGCCGAGGGCGGCGACGCGGTCGGCCGTCGTCCCGAGCACGTGGTCGTAGACGGAGAGGTAGTCGTACCCGGCCCCCTCCACGGCGGTGGCGTACGCCCGCATCACCGCGGGATCGTTGCCGATCTCGGTCTGGGGGAAGATGACTCCGAGCTGCATCGGTGAGGTCTCCAGCACTGCGTCGGTCGGTTCAGACGGCGCCCAGCTGGCGCTCGGTGGGCTCGGCGCAGCAGAACCAGGGCTCGCTCAACCGCGGCCGCCCCGTGAGGACGGCCCGCGGCGCAGCCGGATCCCAGCGGATCCCCGAACATGCGGCGGCCGCGGCGGCAAGCCGGCGGATCCGCGCGTGGGTCTCGGCGGGCGCGACCCCGGCGTCCGCATCCGCGGCGACGAGGGCGGCGACGTCGGCCTGCAGCCTGTCCATGGCAGGGTCGGGATGTCGCCAGCGATGGCTGAAGCTCTTCGGGTCGAAACCGGTGAGGTGCGGCCCCATCTGCGGATGGTCGAGGAGCAGCGAGCCCTCGGGGAGCAACAGGCGGATGCTCAGCTGGACCGGGTCGACGTTCTCGACGAGGTCCCCGTCGCGGACGAGGTCGAGGAGCTCGAGGTAGTCGGGAAGCGTGCTCCACGGGGTGAAGGGGAGGAGCGACGGCCGCATCTCGATGCCGTGGGCGCGGAGCAGCGCGATCGCGCGCCGCGCGTCGTCGGGCGCGTGGCCCTTGCCGAGGATGTCGAGCACCGTGGGGCTCAGCGACTCCACCGCCGAGACCACGAAGAGGAGGCCCAGTGACACGAGCTCGGCCCAGATGCCGGGGTTCTCCAGGATGTGCTCGACCTTCGCCGTGACGTCGAAGGTCAGATCGGCGAAGGCGGCGTGGACGGCGCGCGCCGTCGCCAGCGCGTGGGGGACGGCGTTGAGGAAGTCGGGGTCGCCGTAGCTGAGGTGGCGCGCGCCCATGCGGTGGAGCTGGGCGACGTCGGCGAGCAGCGCGTCACGCCCGACCACCCGGATGCGCCCGTCGTAGACGGCGGGGACCGGGCAGTGGCGGCAGCGGTGCACGCATCCGCGGGTGGCGTCGACGGTCGCCGCGAGCCGCTCCTCGCCGTCGACGAGCAGCCGCGCATAGCGCTCGAGCGGGGGGAGGAGGTCGCGCGCGGCGGGGGGGAAGCGCAGCCGGTCGAGGACGATCGTCCGCCCGCTCGGGGTGCCCCCGGCGATGCGGACGAGCTCCTCCTCGTACTCGCCGCCGACGGCGTGGTCGATCATCCCGCCGGGAAGCGAATCGACGCACAGCGGCGCGTAGAGGCCGTAGGCGGCGATCACCGTGCCTTGGCCGCGGCGCCGGCGCACGCGCTCGACGACCTGGCTCGCGAGGCGCATCGCGGTGTGCATCGGCACCGCGACCCCGATCATCTCCGCCCAGTCGACGCTCGCGTCGTCGAGCCGCTCGACGGCGAGGTCGCGGGCGCGCACCTCGTGCCCGGCGGCACGGAGGAAGGCCGCGGGCGAGGCGACGTGCAGCGGCTGATGGCCGAGCTCGTAGCAGGAGACCAGGAGCACCCTCATGGGTGACGGGCGACGTCGGTGCCGGCTACTTCTTCGACGCCTGGTAGTAGGGATTGGCGCCCTGGGCGTGGTCGGTCGTGTCGCGCACGTCGGTGATCTCGGGGAAGCGGTCGATGATGGCGGTGCGCACCCCCTGGGCGAGGGTCACCGAGGCCATCCCACAGCCCTGGCAGCCGCCGCCCATGTGCACGTAGGCGACGCCGTCGGCGACGTCGAGGAGGTCGATGTGGCCGCCGTGCTGAGCGACCGCGGGGTTGATCTCGAGGTCGATCAGCCTCTGGACGTCCTGGGCGAGGGGCTCGAGCCAGAGCGGGTTCGGGTTGTCGACGGTGAGCGCCCCGGTCTCGGGATCGGCGTCGACGGTGGCGCCGTCGAGGTAGGCCGCGCTGGCGAGCGGGACGTGGAACACCACGCCGTTCGGGCCCTCGACGACGAGGTCGCCGGGGTGCTCGCCCCCGGGGGGGACGAGCTGCATGTCGTAGACGAACCGCCCCTCCTCGCGGCCGGTGACGGCCACGCGGACTCCGGCGTCGGGCTGCCGCCGGTTCGCCCGCACCTGGTCGATGCGGGTGAGCGCGAACTCCGTCGCGCCGATGCGTGGCTGCTGCATGTCGTGTGCCTCCTGGGATGGGCGAGCGCCCGTGAGGTCATTATCAGAGCGATGCCCACCCGCGTGCTGCTCCTGCTCCCCACCCGCACCTACCGGGCGTCGGCATTCCTCGACGCCGCGGCCCGTCTGCGCCTCGAGGTGGTCGTCGGCTCCGACGAGGGGTCCTCGCTCGGCCACCTCATGGCGGGCCGGCAGCTCGTCGTCGACCTCGACCGGCCGGCGGAGGTCGCCGCCGCGGCGGAGGCCCTCCACCGCGAGCGTCCCCTCGACGCGGTCGTCGGGGTCGACGAGGCCGCGGTGCTCGCCGCCGCCGCGGTGGCGGCGCGGCTCGGCCTGCGCCACAGCCCGGAGGCGGCGGTGGCGGCGACCCGGGACAAACGCCGGCTGCGGTCCGCCCTCGCCGCCGCCGGCGTGCCCCAGCCGGCGTGGGAGGCGGTCGACGCCTCGCCCGCGGCGGCGCTCGCCGCCGGCGCCCGTCTCGGATTCCCGGTCGTGGTCAAGCCCGTCGATCTCGCCGGCAGCCGCGGGGTGATCCGCGCCGACGACCCCGGGGCGCTCGCCGCGGCGGTCGAGCGCATCGCCCGGATGCTCGCAGCCGACCCCGGCTGCGACCGGCCGGACCCCCCACCGCTCGTCGTCGAGCGCTTCTGCGCCGGGCCGGAGGTCGCGGTCGAGGGGCTCCTCGACGGCGGCCGGCTCCGGATCCTCGCCGTCTTCGACAAGCCCGATCCGCTCGAGGGCCCCTTCTTCGAGGAGACGCTCTACGTCACCCCGTCGCGGCTCGCCGCCGCCGACCTCGCGGCGGTGGAGCGGCGCTGCGCCGAGGCGGTCGCCGCCCTCGGGCTCACCGAGGGGCCGATCCACGGCGAGCTGCGCCTGCCCGTACCCGGAGAGCCGGTGGTGATCGAGGTCGCCGCCCGTTCGATCGGCGGCCGCTGCTCGACCGCGCTGCGCTTCGCCGGGGGGGAGTCGCTCGAGGAGCTGATCCTCCGCCAGGCGGCCGGCCTGCCGCTCCCCGAGCCACACCTCGAGGGGGCCTCCGGCGTCCTCATGCTCCCCATCGAGCGCCGCGGCCGGCTGGTCACGGTCGAGGGGCTCGAGCGGGCCCGGGCGGTCCCCGGCGTCGAGAGCGCGTCGGTGACGATCCCGCCGGGCGAGGAGCTCGTCCCCCTCCCCGAGGGCGACCGTTACCTCGGCTTCGTCCTCGCCCGCGGCGAGGGTCCGGCCGAGGTCGAGGCGGCGCTCCGCCGGGCCTGGGCGGAGCTCGACGTGGTCGTCACGGACGCCGCCTCCACCCCCATGGCCGGGTAGGCTGCGGGCATGTCCACCGTGTCTCCCACCGACATCCGCATCCCCCGTGATCTCCTCCCCGCCGACGGCCGCTTCGGCTGTGGACCCTCGAAGGTCCGGCCGGAGGCGGTGCGGGCCCTCGCCGACGCCGCGGGCGACTACCTCGGCACGAGCCACCGCCAGAAGGGCGTGCGCTCGGTGGTGGGGCGGCTGCGCGCCGGGCTGACCGAGCTGTTCTCGCTTCCCGACGGGTACGAGGTCATCCTCGGCAACGGCGGCACGACCTGCTTCTGGGACGCGGCGACCTTCTGCCTGGTCGAGCGCCACAGCCAGCACCTCTCCTTCGGCGAGTTCTCGTCGAAGTTCGCCGCCGCGGTCGCCGCCACCCCTCACCTCGAGGAGCCCGAGGTGATCGAGTCGGCTCCGGGGACCCATCCCGAGGCGGTCGCCCGCGACGGCGTCGACCTCTATGCGCTCACCCACAACGAGACCTCGACCGGCGTCGCGATGCGCATCCGCCGCCCCGCGGGCGCCACCGGGCTGGTCGCCGTCGACGCCACCTCGGCGGCCGGCGGGCTGAACGTCGACGCCGCCGAGTTCGACTGCTACTACTTCGCACCGCAGAAGTGCTTCGCCTCCGACGGCGGGCTGTGGGTCGCCGCCTGCTCGCCCGCGGCGGTGGAGCGGATCGAGCGCCTGCGCGCCTCGGGCCGGTGGGTCCCCGCCTTCCTCGACCTCGGCATCGCGCTCGAGAATTCGCGCCTCGACCAGACCTACAACACCCCCGCGCTCGCGACGCTCTTCCTCTTCGCCGAGCAGCTGGGCTGGATGCTGCAGAACGGCGGCCTGGAGTGGGCGGCGTCACGCAGCGACCGCTCCGCGGAGATCCTGTACGGCTGGGCGGCGCGCTCCGACTACGCGACCCCGTTCGTCGCCGACCCCGCGCAGCGCAGCCACGTCGTCGGCACCATCGACCTCGACTCCCGCATCGACGCCAAGGCGGTGTCGGCGGCGCTCCGCGCCAACGGGATCGTCGACACCGACTCGTATCGCAAGCTCGGGCGCAACCAGCTGCGCATCGCCACGTTCCCGGGCATCGAGCCCGACGACGTCGCCGCGCTCACCGCCTGCATCGACCACGTCGCCGCCGCCCTCACCTGACCGTCGCAAGACTCCTCCGGCGCCTCCGTTGGTACCTGCGTCGCCCTGGGCTGTGCCCGGGGCCCAGGGAGGGAAACGCATGCGTACAGTGTCCCTGGCCGCCCTCTGCGCGGCCGCACTGCTCGGGGGCGCCGTGGTCACCCAGACCGCCGACGCCGCCACCAGTCACGGAAGTCACGGCGCGTCCGGCAAGGCCGGCACCAGCCACACGAGCCACGCCGGCCACAGCAGTCACGGTGGCAGCACCGGCTCGAGCGGCGGCGGCAGCTCCGCGAACGGCAGCAACGGCAGCAACGCCAGCGCCGGCAACGGGATCAGCACCGCCAACGGAGTCAACAACTGCAACGCGCTGAGCGCGATCCCGGTCGTCGGCGGGATGCCCCTCCCGTCGCTGCCCGATCCCACCGGGATGCTCGGCTCGCTCCCCGATCCCACCGGCCTGGTCGGATCGCTCGGCGGCAGCTCCCTCCCGGTCGCCGGCCTGTCGCCGTCGATCATCACCGGCATCGTCACCGGCTCGCTCTGCCCAGCGGGCAAGTAGCCCGAGGCGCCGGCCGGTCGCTCCGGACAGCGACCGGCCGGCCCGCCCGGCTACGCGGAGTTGCGCTCCGCCATCGCGACGTAGTCGCGGCGCTCCTCACCGAGGTAGACCTGCCGCGGCCGGGCGATGCGCTGCTCCTTGTCGAGCAGCATCTCCTCCCACTGCGCCAGCCACCCGACCGTGCGCGGGATGGCGAAGAGCAGGGGGAACATCTCCGTCGGCAGGTCGAGGGCCTGGTAGATCAGCCCGCTGTAGAAGTCGACCGTGGGATGGAGCCGGCGGCTCTGGAAGTAGTCGTCCTCCTGGGCGATCCGCTCGAGCTCCAGCGCGACGTCGAGCAGCGGGTGGGACTCGGTGACCGAGAACACCTGGTAGGCCATCCGCTTGAGCACCCGCGCGCGCGGATCCTGGTTGCGGTACACGGCGTGGCCGAACCCCTTGAGCTCCTCCTCGCCGTTCTTCACCTTGCGGATGAACTCGGGGATGTTCCCCGTCGTCCCGATGCGCTCGAGCATGCGCAGCACCGCCTCGTCGGTTCCGCCGTGGAGCCCGTAGAGGGCGGCGATCGCCGCCGCCGCGGCGGAGTAGGGGTCGGGGTGCGAGGAGCCGACCGAGCGCATCGCGTTGGTGGAGCAGTTCTGCTCGTGGTCGGCGTGGAGGATGAAGAGCACGTCGAGCGCGCGCTCGATCTCGGGCACGGGCTTGTACCGCTGCTCGACCATCTTGAACATCATGTTCAGGAAGTTGCCGGCGTACGTGAGATCGTTGTCGGGCCGGACATAGTAGAAGCCCTTCGAGTGGCGGTAGGCGAGCGCCGCGAGCGTGGGCATCTTGGCGATGAGCCGGTAGATCGAGATGCGCCGCTGCTCGGGGTCGTGGATCTGCGTCGCCTCCGGATAGAAGGTGGCGAGCGCGCCGACGGTGGAGAGCAGCACCCCCATCGGGTGGGCGTCGTGGTTGAAGCCGTCGATGAAGCGCTTGATGTTCTCGTGCACGAGGGTGTGCATCGTGATCTCGTGCGTCCAGCCGCCGTACTGCTCGCCGGTCGGCAGCTCACCGTGGACGAGCAGGTACGCGGTCTCCAGGAAGTTGCTCCTCTCCGCGAGCTCCTCGATGGGGTAGCCGCGGTAGAGGAGGACCCCCCGGTCGCCGTCGATGTAGGTGATCCGGCTGATGCACGACGCCGTGTTGAGGAACGCGGGGTCGTACGACAGGACGCCGTTGAGATCGTCCTCCGCAAGCTTGATCTGCTGGAGGTCGGTCGCGCGGATGGCGCCGTGGGTGATGGGGATCTCGTAGGTCCTGCCGGTCCGGTTGTCTCTCACGGTGAGGGTGTCGGCCATGGCATCGAGTCTGCCACGTCGCGGCCCTCATCCATCGGCGCCCTCCCGTGCGTGTAGGTCGTGGAGGCGGATCGCCTCACGTCGGGAAGGGACAGGAAGGGAGAGATTCGATGGACGACGACCTCGGGGGGCCGTGGCCCCCGCTCGAGGGTCTCGCCGAGCCGCCGCGGCCGCGCGCGAGGGTGCGCCGCGCCGCCGCCTGGTCCGGGGCCCTCGTGACCGCCGCCGTGAGCGCCGCCGTGCTCTGGCACACCTGGGGTCCGGACCGGTATGCCGACGCCGGGTACTCGCCGGTCCAGAACAGCGCGCAGAGCGCCGGGCCGACGGTGAACCCCCTCTACGCGCCGTTCTCCGGGATCGCGGTCATGACCCCGTCGCCGCCGTCGGCGCCGCCGGCACCGGCGACGGTCGCCCCGACGGCCTCGCCCCGCGACACGCGGAGCGGGTCGGGCTCTCCGCCGTCCCCGGCGCAGCCGACGGTCGCGCCGACGCCGGCTCCGACCCCGTGGCCGACCCCGTCGCTGCCGCCCCCGCCGACCGGCTCGCCGACGCCGGCGCCCACCCCGACACCGACGCCGGCCCCGACGCCCGGGCCCACGCCGTCACCGACGCCGAAGCCCACGCCGCGACCGACGTTCCGGCCCACCCCTCAGCCGACCGCTCAGCCCACCTTCTGCTTCCGCCCCCGCCCCTTCTGCGGGCCGGGACAGGGACAGGGACACGGGTGAGCTGAGCGACACCACGCATCCCGCCCGACGGGGGTGGCGCGGTTCGCCGCGCCACCCCACCTCCGTCCTCTGTCGCTAGACCGTCCAGGTGTTGAGCTGGAAGGCGCCGGCCCGCCACGCGGTGAGCGCGGAGTCGAGGACGTCGAGCGGGCTGAAGGGCTTCACCCCCTCGATGAGGTCGTCCTCGCGGTAGCCGTAGAGGGCGCCCATCGCGAAGCGGCACGCGTAGATCGTCGCCCCCTCGCGCAGGAGGGTCTTGATCTGGTTGTTGATGGCGAGATGACCGGGGAAGCCCTCGGCGCCGACCGCCGGCCAGCCACGGGTGCCCGACGCCATCAGCACGCCCGGTCCGTAGAGCACGACGGTGACGTCGAAGCCCTTGCGCACCAGGCGGGTCGCGGTGAGGAGGTTCACGAGGCCGACCGAGCCCTCATAGGGGACGGTGTGCATGAAGATGAACGCCTTCTCCCCGGGCTTGGCCTTGATGTCCTCGAAGATCTTCTCGTCGACGTTGTACATCACCTCGCCTTCGGCGGGCCTGGCGACGTTCACAGTCTTGGCGGGCATCGGCTGTACCTCCCTACAAAGTTCAGTTGCTGTCAGGATTGGCCGTAAGCGGGCTCTAGATGCCGGGGGTGTGGGAGCGCGACGGCGGGGTCCGCCAGCCGCGCCGGTGACTGCCGGGCATCGCCTCCATCATCGTCTGGCGCACCCGTGGCGGCAGACGGTGGTAGGCCGGGACGAAGAGGCGCCGCCACAGCACGGGGACCAGCCCGCGCTCGACGGCCGGACCAGGCCGGCCGAGGTACTGTCGCGCCATCCGGGCCTGGGCGTCCTCCATCAGGTAGCGCTCGGAGTTGGCGCGCAGCCAGCGGGCGAGCCTGCTCCTGGTCCGGATCATCTGCGCAGCGAGGCGAGCGCGTTCTGGGCGGCGACGGAGATCGGCTCGTTGAGGGCGCCGATCGGCGGCGAATAGACGTTCTCCATGGTGGCGAGGTCCTCGAGGGTGACCCCGGTGCGCACCGCCACCCCGAGGAAGTCGGCACGCTCCTTGATCCCCTCTCCGCCGACCATCTGGGCGCCGATGAGCTTGTGCCCCGCGGGCTCCGCGAGAACCTTCACCCGGACCTTCTTCACGCCGGGATAGTAGCGGGCGCGGGAGATGCCGTCTGCGACCCCCATGACGAAGGGGATGCCGAGCGCGGTGGCGAGGGTCTCGCCGAAGGACGTGCCGCCGACCATCCACTTTCCCGCGACCATCCCCCAGGGGACGTAGACGGCCTGGTACTTCCGGTGGCCGCCGGCGGCGTTGGTGCCGGCGACCTTGCCCTGCGAGTAGGCGTGGCTGCCGGTGAGGCACGCGATCGGCACGCGGCTGACGCCATGGGGGAGCTCGCAGCAGTCGCCGGCCGCGAACACCCCGTCGACCGACGTCGCCATCCGCTCGTCGACGACGAGCGCCCCGGTCGAGCCGGTCTCGAGCCCCGCGGCGGCGGCGAGCCGGGTGTTCGGCTGTTTGTGGGTGCAGACGGCGACGAGGTCGCAGTCGATGTCCCCGGCGGTGGTCCGCACCGAGCGCACCGTCCCGTCCCCGGTGAAGCCCTCGACGCGGGCGTTGAAGTGGGTGGTGACCCCCATCTCGCCCCAGGAGTCCTCGACCGGCTGCATGATGTCGGGGTCCGCGAGCTCGGCGAGCGGCCACGGGTGGGGATCGACGAGGTGGGTGGTGATGCCGCGGTGGGCGAGCGCGGTCGTCATCTCGAGCCCGAGCGGAGAGGCCTCGACCACCACCGCGGTCTTCACGGTGTCGAGGACCTTGTCCCACTCCATGGCGCGACGGATGTTCTTGACGTAGTAGAGGTTGCCGAGGTCTCCGCCGGGGACGCCGGGATCGGCATAGTCGAAGCCGGTGGCGACGACGAGCCGGTCGTAGGGGACGGTCCCGTGCCCCTCGACGGTCACCTCACGCCGGGCGGTGTCGACGGCGCTGACCCGTGTCTCGTAGTGAATGTCGATCCCGGCCTGCACGTAGGCCTCCCTGCCCTGCAGGAAGAGCTGCTCGAAGGTGGGGATCTCCTTGCCGTGGACGTACGGGATCCCGCAGGGGCTGTAGGCGACGTCCTCGTATTCGGTGAAGACCGTGACGGTCGCCGAGGGGTCGACCTGGCGGGCCGCCCCGGCCGCCCCGATCCCCGCCGCGCCACCGCCGACCACGACGATTCTCGTCGGCACGAAACGCCCACCTCAATGACCGATCGATTTACGATAATGAACGGCGCGTCTCTTATATAACTCGGTCAGGCGGTGCGTCAAGGTGCGCAGCGCACCCCCGTCCCGGCCCAACGCAGGAGGCACACGAGGCAGATGAAGGAGCGGTCGCGCCGCGCCCGCCCGGCAGCGGCGGAACCCCTCCAGGAGTGCGCCCCGTCCCCGCCCACCGCGGAGGACGAGCTGGGCCGGATCATCGGCAGCCTCGGCCCGAAGATCCGCGAGCTCCGCCAGCAGAAGGGGCTCTCCCTGCAGCAGCTCGCCGAGCGCTCCGACGTGTCGGCCGCGGCGATCCACAAGCTGGAGCGCAGCGGCATGGTGCCGACGATCGCCACCCTGATGAAGCTCGCGACCGCGCTCAACCGTCCCGTCTCGTACTTCGTCGACGAGGAGTCCGTGGTGGAGCGCCCGGTCGTCTTCACCCCCGCCGGCCATCGCCGGCCGGTCTACACGTCGAAGGCCGGGCTCGAGCTGCGCAGCATCACCGGCGCCTACGGGCGCTTCTTCATGGCCGGGGCCGCGGCGACGGTGAGCCCCCACGCCGACAGCGGGCGCAAGGCGATGGAGCATCCCGGCGAGGAGCTCGTCTTCGTCGTGCGCGGCACCCTCGACTTCGAGGTCGACGGGGTGACCCACCGGCTGGGCCCCGGGGACGCCCTGCACTTCCGCACCGACCGCCCCCACCGCTGGTGCAATCCCACCGCTCAGCCCGCCGAGGCGGTCTGGATGGCGCTGAGGCCGATGTAGGCGTGAGCGTCGAGCTTCCGTCTTCCGTCGAGGTCGTCAACGTCGGCCTCGGACTGCTCGCCGACGCCGTGCGCGCCCAGGGGCGCCCCGTCGTCCAGGTCGACTGGCGCATCCCCGCAGGCGGCGACCCGCAGACCGTGGCGATGCTCCGCCGGCTCTTCGGTCCCCGCGCCGCCGAGGTCGACGCCGCGAACGCCGAGGTGGTGCGCCGTCTCGACGAGGGCGTGCCGATGCTCGTCGGCGTCGAGCCCGCGTCGTCCGCGCTCCCCGGCCTGGGCGAGCGCACCGTGCTCCACTGCGGGCCGCCGATCGCCTGGGAGGAGATGTGCGACCCGCTGCGCCGCTCGGTGCGCGCCGCGGTCGTCGTCGAGGGCTGGGCGGACACCCCGGCAGAGGCGGGCACGCTGCTGGAGCGTGGTGAGGTGCGTCTCGAGCCCGCGAACCACCACTGCGTCGTCGTTCCGATGGCGACCGCCATCGGACCGTCGTCACCGCTCCAGGTCGTCGACAACACCGTGGGGAGCACTCGCGCCTTCTCGCCGATCAACCAGGGTCCCGGCGAGGCACCGTGGTTCGGGATGGACAGCCCCGCCGCGATCGCGCGGCTGCGCATGGTGCGCGACGTCGCCGGCCCGGTGCTCGCGGCGGTGGTCCGCTCCGCAGGCCCGATCGACCTCGCGGCACTCGCCGGGCAGGGAGTGCAGATGGGCGACGACGTCCATGTGCGCGTCCAGGCCACGACCAACCTGCTCATCCGGCAGCTGCTGCCCCACATCGCCGCCGTCGAGGGGCCCTGCCGCGTCGAGACCGCGCGCTTCCTCGCCCAGAACCATCTCTTCTTCCTCAACCTCGCAATGGCCGCGGCGCGCTCGCTCACCGAGTGGGCGTCGCAGGTCCAGGGGGCGAGCGTCGTCACCTCGATGGCGCGCAACGGCACGACCTTCGGCATCCGCCTCGCGGGTCGCGACGAATGGTTCGTCGACGCGGCGCCGCCGATCGGCCACGCCCTCTACCACTCCGGCTACGGCCCCGAGGTCGGGGCCCCCGACATCGGGGACAGCGCGGTCCTCGAGCTCGTCGGGCTCGGCGGCGCCGCGGCTGCGGGCTCACCGTCGGTCGCCGCATTCCTCGGAGGGACGATGGCCGACGCGCTCGCCGCCACCGAGGCGATGGACCGCATCTGCGCGGGGCGCAGCAGCCGGATCCGCCTGCCCTTCTCGGGGATGCGCGGCACCCCCCTCGGGGTCGACGTCCGCCGCGTCGTCGAGCTCGGCATCACGCCGCACATCACGACGGGCATCCTGCATGCGAGCGCCGGCTCCGGGCAGGTCGGAGCCGGTGTCGCCGAGGCGCCGCTGGGCCCCTTCAGGGCGGCGCTTGCGGCGCTCGACGAGGACGGCTAGGGGCGCTCAGTCCCCGTGCTCGTGGTCGTGCCGGTGGTCGTGTCCCGCGGGGCGGTCGCCGAGCCGCACCGCGCGCTCGACGGTCGCCGTGCGGTCGACGATCCCGCGCTCCTCGAGGAGCGACTCCAGCGCCTCCAGCCAGCACCGGTAGTACGAGTACTCCTCGCCGGGGGGATGGCCGCGCTCCCACCGCCCGATGCTGCCGGCGAGCTCCGTCGAGAAGTCCTTCCAGCTGAAGGCGCCGGTCTCGTGGAGGGCGAGGGCGAGCCCGAAGGCGCGCCCCTCCCACGGCTCCGCGAAGACCAGCTCGCCGTTGCTCCGCGGTGGTGCCGACGCGCCCTGCAGGTCGAGCGCCGCGGCCGGGGAGGTCACGACCCGGGGGTGGCGACGGTGGCGATGCCGACCATCGCGTCGCGGGTGACGAGGGCGGCGAGCTCCTCCTCCGAGAGCCCCTCGGTGCCCGCCGGCCGCAGTGGGAGCACGAGGTACCGCACCTCGGCGGTGCTGTCCCAGACTCGGATCTGGACACCGTCGCCCAGCTGAAGCCCGAACTCGGCGAGAACCTTCCGCGGTTCGCGGACCGCGCGGGCCCGATAGGCCGGGTCCTTGTACCAGCTCGGGGGCAGGCCGAGCAGCGGCCACGGGTAGCAGGAGCAGAGCGTGCAGACGACGACGTTGTGCACCGTCGGGGTGTTCTCCAGAGCGACGATGCACTCCCCCTGCGCGCCCTTGTAGCCGAGCTCCGCGGAGGCTGCGGTGCCGTCGGCGAGCAGCCGGGCGCGGAAGTCGGGGTCCACCCAGGCGCGGGCGACCACCCGGGCGCCGTTCATCGGCCCCACGTTCTCCTCGAAGTTCTTGATGAGGCCGGCCAGAACCTTGGGGTCGACCAGTCCACGCTCGGTGAGGATGTCCTCGAGCGCCTCGGTCCGCTGGGCGGGCGAGAAGGTCTCCGTCCGGGTCGCCATCACACCGCCTCCAGGTAGCTCTCGTACAGGTCGAGGGAGATCGTGCAGGGCTCCGCCTCCGGCCCCCACAGCTCGGAGGAGTCGAAGCTCACCGTGTAGACGTGCTGCGGGTTCTCGGCGACGAAGTGCGCGTTCGTGTCGGGGAGCACCATCGCCGGGCGGACATGGGTCACCGTTCCCTGGCGCCGCCGCGCGTACCGGGGCAGGCGGGTATGACCCGCGGAGTGGACGTCGACCGTCCGGACCCGGTTGCCCGGGGCGAACTTCGGGGGATCGTCGACCTGTCGCAGCGATCCCGGTCCGGTCGCCTTGTAGTCGGGCCGGTTCGGCTCCGGGACGGGCGGCTCCTCCACGGATTCGCCAAGCCGCCGCCGCACCCGGGCGTCGATCGCCCCGGGCGAGAGCACTCCCGTCTCGGTCAGCAGCGTCTCGGCCATCCGCAACCAGCGGTTGAAGTAGGGGAGGGCGAGGTACTCCTCCGGCGGGGTGCGGTCGATCGCGTGCCGGAAGGCGTCGAGGTTGGCACCGGTCAGGCGCGTCTGACAGAGCGCTCCCATCGCGAAGATCCGCCCCTCCCACGGCTCGTGGAAGGGTGGCTCGCCCGGCTCCGGCGGCTCCACCGCCCCGAACCCCCGCATCCCACCCAGGTCGTGGATTCCGTCCATCTCACCTCCCTCAGAGTTGCTGGCAGAATTCACCATCGTGGAGGTCACTGCATACTGGAGTGGAGGCTACCGCTGTCGCATCCCCATCCGCCAGTTCGAGCTGACCGCCGACGAGCCGGAGTCGGTGGCGGGAGGGACGGACACCGGGCCGACGCCCACCGAGCTCTTCCTCGCCTCGCTGGCGACGTGCTTCACGATGGCACTGGCGCACATCGCCCGCAAGCGCCGGGTCGAGCTCCCCGACGACCTCGCCGTCACCGCGGTCGGCGAGTACGACGGGCCGAGCTTCGGAGGGTTGCGGGTCGAGGTGAGCTCGAGCCATCCCGCCGAGGAGCTGGAGCGGCTGGTCGAATGGGCGGCAGGCGTCTGCTACGTCTCGAACACCCTGCGCAACGCCCCGAAGGTCCACTACGTCATCCGTCCGGTCTGACCCCTGGGCCCGCGACCTCGCCGGCGCGCCGGATCAGCTCGTCGACGGCGTTCCGGTGCGCCGCGCGCAGCGAGGCCGCACGCGCGCCGAGGGCGTGCGCCGCGTCGGCGCAGCCGGCGGCCATCCGCTCCACCACCTCCGGTGCCGCGCCGCCGGGAGCGCTGCGCGTCTGCACGATGGCGCGAGGGTCGAGCACCGAGCTCAGATCGGCGCCGGCGAGCCCGAGGGGACGTCCGATCTGCTCCTGCGCCGCGCGGTCGAGCATCTCGCCCGTGATGTCGACGCCGCGCAGCCCCTCGCGCCCGGCGCGGTTCACGGCGCGGCCGACGACGAGGTAGGCGGTGCGGTAGTCGACACCGCAGCTCTGCATGACGTGCTCGGCGAGGTCGGTCGCCTGCGAGAACCCCGAGAGCAGGGCCTGCTCCATGCGCTCGGGGTGCACCCGCAACGTCGCCACCACCTCGGCCATCAGCCGCACCACGCGGCGAGCGAGCTCGAGCGCGCGCGGGACCTCGCCCTGCGCGTAGATGAGGTTGTCGCTCCGCGCGGAGGGCGTCTTGACGACGGCGAGGTAGCCGCTCACCCGGCCGATGAGGACTCCGGCGGCGCCCCGGACGATTGAGAGCGCATACGGGTTGCGCTTCTGCGGCATGAGCACGCTCGCCCGCGTGTACGGCCCCGCGAGCTCGACGAAGTCGAACTCCTGGCTGTCCCAGATCTCGAGGTCCTCGGCGAGCTTGGCGAGGTTGGTGACGAGGCTGGCGGCGGTGGCGAGCAGGTCGACGAGCCCGTCGATCTGCCACATCGCGTCGCGGGTGTGCTCGATGACCCCGTCGAAGCCGAGCAGTGCGGCGATGTGCTCGCGGTCGCTCACCAGCCGGCTCCCGTTGACGCAGCCCGCGCCGCCGGGGCTGAGGTTGACCCAGTCGAGGCACGCGAGCAGACGGTCCGCGTCGCGCAGCGCGGGATAGGCGAAGGTGAGCAGGTAGTGGCCGAAGGTCGACGGCTGCGCCTGCTGGAGGTAGGTCTGGTCCGGCATCAGGGTCCCGCCGTGCTCGGCCGCGACCCGGGCGACGGCGCCCGCGAAGCTCCCCGCCACCTCGACGAGGTCGACGATCATGTCGCGGAGCAGGAGACGCAGCGCGACGCGCGCCGCCTCCCGCCGCGGCCGCCCCGCGTGCAGCCACCCCGCGTCGTTGCCGATGCGCTCGACGAAGAGCCGCTCGCGGCTGTTGTACGGGTCGCCGTGCGCGGCCTCGTAGGGGAAGTCCTCCGCGGCGACGGCGTGGGTCTCGAGCAGGAGCGCGAGCAGGCGGCGCGCCGCCTCCTCGGGGACGATGCCGCGCGCACGCAGGTCGAGGACGTGGGCGATGTCGGCGAGCGTCAGCCCGTGGTGGAGAAGCGGCGCGTCGGCGATCTCGAGCGCGAAGCCCGCCTCGATGAGCGCCTGGGCGGGCGCCTCGTCGGACGGGCCGTGGGTGCCGCGGCTCACAGGGCTCACAGGTCCGCCCCCGCGCTCCGGGGCGCGAGCGCGACCGCCGTGCCGCCCGTGTGCCAGAACACGACCGGACCGTCGACACCGCCCCCGGCACACAGGTCGAGGAGCAGCGCGAACGCCTTCGCGGTGAAGGCGGGATCGAGGACGAGCCCCTCCCGGCGGGCGGCGAGGCCGGCGGCGCGCTCGCCCGCGGGGGAGGGGATCCCATAGCCATGGCCGCGGGCGTCGTGGACCTCGACCGCCGCCGCCGCCGGCACGGGCGCGCCGAGGAGGGTCGCGCCGTCGCGAGCGAGGCTGAGGACCCGCTCTCCGGTCTCGTCGACCGGACGGCTCACCGCCGCGCCCGCGAGGCGCAGCGGGCGATCGGCGGCGGCGAGTCC
>DATKEY010000128.1:0-14886 GCA_035544475.1 Candidatus Dormiibacterota bacterium
CGTCGCCCCACCCGGCGTCACCGGGATCGAGGTCGGCGAGGAGCTGGAGGACGGCGGTAGGGTGCATCAGTGGCTCTTGAAGTTCTCGAGGTAGTGCTCGAGGAGGATGAAGACGAAGGTGCCGGCGAGCAGCACCACGAACATGATGAGCGTGCCGACGAACGCACGCAGGTTCGAGCTGCGGGTGCTCCTACGCTGCATGTCGAAGCTCCTCCTCGATCATGGCAGGGTCTCGTAGTTCTCCCAGTGCCGGATGAACTGCACCAGGATGTTGATCTGATTCTCGGAGAGCACCCGGGTCACCTTGCCCGACTGCTTGTCACGGGTGGGGTCGTAGGTGAAGTCGGACGCCGCCGAGCCCCAGGCGGGCATCACGCTGCCGAGGTGCTCGAAGTCGGTGTACCCGTACTCGATGCAGCGGTAGTAGTAGTCCTCGTTGAAGTAGCCGAGCCGGTCCTGGTTGGAGAGCGGCGGGCCGACCTTCCCCTCACCGAGCGCGCCGTGACAGCTCGCGCAGTACTTGTAGTAGAGCGCCGCGCCCTCGGTCCAGGTGAACTCCGGATTGATGATCAGGTTGAGGTGGGACTCGGTGTCGGTGAGTGAGAGCCGGCCGCCGTTGTGGCAGACGACGCAGCCGACCGAGTCGAGGCCGAGCTCCTTGCCGTTGTTCTGCGCCGGGCTCAGGAACTTGGGGATGAAGCCGGGCAGCTTGACGGTCTGCACCGTCCCCGGCGTGTCGCCGGCGATCGTGTACGGATGGAAGCCGTCGGTCGTCGCGTAGCTGTCCTCGCCGTACTGGTCGTAGAGCTGCTGGGTGATCGTCGACGGATGGGTGAGGGTGAGGCCGTACGTCTTCGCGATCCGGTCGTGGTCGGGCGCGTATTTCAGGAAGTCCTTGACCAGCCGTTCGGCCGCCTTCTGGGGCCCGATGATCGCGATGTCCGGGACGTGGCAGCTGATGCAGCGCTCGACCCGGAAGGTGTCACCGCGCCGTCCCTCGGCGAAGGCGGGGAAGAGCTGCTGGGTCTTCACGTCGAACTTCGAGTCCGGGTAGTCGCGCTGGTACTGCTCCTGGATGGCCAGGTAGTGCCGGTCGCTGCTGTCCTTCGCGGCGGCGATGCCGGTCAGGATCAGGACGAAGGCGGCGAGGGCCAGGAAGAGCCTGTTCAGACCGGAGTTCATGTGCCGGGATGGACCCCCGGATGGCCGAGAAGGCGGTCCCACTGCCAGGTGAACGCGGTGCCGCGGAAGAAGACGCCGATGACGACGAACGCGACCGCGAGCATGATGTAGATCGTCATCAGCACGATCGCCACCTTGCGGTCCTGCGGCCGGCGGCTCGGGTTCTTGTCGAGGTAGGGGGTCAGCATCATCCCCACGATCACGAAGGTGGGGAAGGCGACGCCCGCCATCACCGGCGGGAAGCGCTCGAGCAGCTCCTGGAGACCGAGGAAGTACCAGGGCGCCTTGGCGGGGTTCGGGGTGATCGCGGTGTTGGCCCGCTGCAGGAGCGGAGCGTTCACCCAGGTCGAGACGAGCATCAGGAAGCCGGTGATCGCGGTGGCGGCGAGGAACTCGCGGTAGACGAGTGCCGGGAAGGTGACGACGGTCTCCTCCTCCTCACGCCGCCGGACGACCAGGGGCGGGGTGGCGAGCTCGGGCCCGGTGACCCGCTGCCGCCCGGGGACGGTGGCGCGTCCGCGCTCGCCGGAGCCTCCGCCGTTGCCGACTACCGTGGCCATGGCCGTGCGCCTCCTCTGCGATGGGCGGACTCGTCCCTCGGCATCCCTACAGGCCTCCGGTGAAGCCGTCCTTCCGGACGCGCCAGAAGTGGATGACCATGAGGATGAAGCCGATCAGGGGTAAGGCGACGACGTGGAGCACGTAGAAGCGGATCAGCGCGCCCTGCCCGACGGTGCGGCCTCCGAGCATCACGTAGCGGGTGTAGGGGCCGCCGATCGGCGCGTACTTCGCCATGTTCGTGCCCACGGTGATCGCCCACACCGCGAGCTGGTCCCAGGGGAGCAGGTAGCCGGAGAAGGAGAGCAGCAGGGTGACCACGAGGAGGATCGAGCCGATCGCCCAGTTGAACTCCCGCGGCGGCTTGTACGAGCCCTGGTAGAAGACCCGGGCCATGTGCAGCCAGACGGTGATCACCATGCCGTGCGCCGCCCAGCGGTGGAGGTTGCGGGTGACCAGCCCGAAGGTCTCGACGAACTGCAGGTCCTTGATGTTCTGGTAGGCCTGGTCCACCGAGGGGATGTAATAGAACATCAGGAAGAGGCCGCTGATCGTCAGCAGGATGAAGAGGAAGAACGAGAGCCCGCCGAGGCAGAGGGTGTAGGAGACCCGGATCGCCGACTTCTTCACCCGCACCGGGTGGATGTGGAGGAAGAAGTTCGTGAGCGCGGTGCGCGCCGCCACCTTGTCGGTGGAGGGCAGCCCGTGCCGGAAGATCGAGCCCCAGATCTGGGACGCGAACCTCACCAGCGCGTTGGGTCCGGCACCGGTCGCTCTCATCGCTCGTCCGCTTCCTCCGTCCTCGTTGCGTGCGCCCTAGGGCAGGGTCTTGCCGTTGTCCTTCTTCGTCGTGGGGTCGAGCCGCCACAGCGGCTTCGTGGTCTGGCCGGCACCGCGCTGGACGACCAGCTTGGACCGGTCGACGACGAACTTCCCCGACGGGCTGTACTGGATGTCGACCCAGTCCATCGGCCGCGGGGCGGGTCCGTAGAAGTTCGTCGAGTCGATGAAGTAGCGGCTGCCGTGGCAGGGACACGCCCAGCCGTTCGGGATCTGCTCGGCGGCCTTGCGGTCACCGTGCTCCTTGGCGACGTCGTCGGTGACACCGGTACCGCTGGTGACGTTGGTCACGTAGTTGGGGGTGCAGCCGAGGTGGGTGCAGATCAGGTACACGGCGTAGTACCCGCCGTCGTCGCGGATGATGCTCACCCTCTTCTCGGTGATCTGCAGCGGGTTGCCGATGGTGATGGTGTCGGGGTCCTGGTCGACGCTGAAGGCGAGCGGCTCCTCGAGGTTGGCGTTGGGGAAGAGGAACCCGAGCGTCTTGATCCCGCCGAAGAGCGACCCCGCGATCGACGCCAGCACGGCCATGAGGAGGATGAACTGGCGCCGGGTCATGTCCGCCATCCGGTGGAGGCGGCCACGCGGGGTGTCGTACGGGTTCAGGCCCATGGATGCCCTCGACGGCGGCTCTGGACCCCCCGGGAGGGGGCGGAGGCTTGGGTCATTCTACCTATGCCGGGTTGGGACAGGAACCGTCCGCAGGGTCATACGAGGAGGGGTTACACGAAGGGGTTGGAAGCCGGCGGGGTGATGATGTCGGCGAACACGATCGTCGAGATCATGATCACGACGAACGCCAGGACGATCACCAGGCATCCGTAGTCGGATCGAAGAGCGAGGATCAGGCGTTCCACCGGCGGGAGGTCTCCGGACGGTTCTGAGGCCCCCAGAGGATAGCCGCCCCCGGACCGGGGCCGCCACTCAGCGCGGCGGCGCCGGGGCGAAGCCGACGAGATAGGCCGAATTGACCAGGCCGAATCCGCGCTGGACGGCGCGCGGCTCGCCGGGGCCGGAGAGCCAGAGCGCGGAGAGGTTGGTCACCGGGACGAACCCGACCCCGTTGCCGCAGAGGTGGTCCTCGAGCTCGCCCCCCGGCTCGAGGTGGACCTCGCAGACCATCGAGAAGGCCTGGGAGTTGAGCTGCACCGACACCCGCTCCTTCTCCCGCCAGGCCTCGCGGTGGCGGGCGGCCTCCTCGACGACGTCACGGGGGCAGACGAGGCTGATCGACGCCTTCACGACGCTCAGCCGCTCGACGCCCTGGCCGAGCCGGAGGTGGTGCTCGGTGACCGGCTCGACCGCCGCGTTGCAGAGCTCGAGGCAGGGGCCGGGGACGGACACGAGGTCGGTGAGCCGCTCGTCGGCGAGTCCCTCGAGCTCCCCGGACAGGCGGAGGAAGGAGGTGTAGATCTCGACCCTGCGCCGGTTGCTCATCGGCAGCGGCCCGGGCGCGGCCAGGACCTAGGAGCGGACCGCCCCGGCGGGCGCCTCGGCGTGCAGCGCCTGCTGAGCGGCGGCGCGCTTCTGCTGGCCCGCCTGGACGGCGCCCACGATCATGAGGAACACCGCGACGGCGGCGACCCCGAGCCCGATGAGGACCTTCTGGAACCGCACGCCCTGGAAGAAGGGCTCGAGCGGCTGCTGGTCGGCGTCGATGAACGACTTCTCGACCGGGGCGGCCCAGACGGTGGAGATGAACGAGACCATGAGCAGGACCGTCGCGAGCATGTGCCAGAGGGCGGCGACCCGCACCCGGCCTCGGCGCGGCCGGCTCGTCGCCCAGAAGGCGGCGAGCGAGATCGCGAGCAGGACCACGTACCCGTTGAAGAGCGCGAACCCGAGGATCGACGACACGATCTCGTGGTCGGTCATCCCGCTGAACAGGTTCATCGGGTCGTGAGGATAGCGGGTCGGGCGCCGCCCTAGTGTCCCGAGGGAGTGGGAGCGGGTGACGCCGGCTGGGCCTGCTGCGAGGACGGGGCGGGCGCCGGCGCGTTGAGGGACTCGGCGCGGATCACGACCCGGGTCCCGAGGTCGGCCCAGGCGAAGAGCGTCTTCTCGGCGTCGAAGGGCACGTTGACGCAGCCGTGGGAGCCGCCGGCCTCGGTGCCGGGCCCGTACCTCGCCCGCCAGGGGGCGTCGTGGATGCCGTGGCCCTGGTTGGTGAACCAGAGCACGTAGGTGACCGGGCTGTCCGGGTACCAGTACGGCGACCAGCGCGGGAAGTCCGAACGCATGATCCAGGGATGGCTCTTGCGGAGCACCTGGAAGTTGCCGGTCGGCGTCGGCAGCGCCGGGCGGCCGCTGGTCACCGGCGTGGTCAGGATGGTGGCGCCGTCCTGGTAGGCGGCGAGCATCTGGTCCTTGAGGCTGATGAGGATCACCTTGCCGACGCCGAGGCTGGCGGTCACCACCTTCGCGTTGAGCGGGGCGACGAGCGCCCCTGCCGCGCCGGCGACGGCGTCGAAGCGGTCGGCGGTGCCCGCCTGGTCGAGCTGTGACTGGAGCGCGTCGAGCTGGGACGGCACCGTCCCCGGGTCGATCCTGTACGTGATCGCGGTCTGGACCGCCTGGCGCGCGTCGGACATCGCCGCATACGCGTTGGAGCGCGACGTCAGCAGCCCGGCGATGCTGTTCGCCGGGGGACTGACCGCGGCGGTGACGGCGTCGAACTGGTCCTGGGTCGTGGCGGCGGCGAGCTGCGGGTGGACCGCGGCGATCGCGTCCGCCCACGGCTGGATCTGGAGCTGCGGGAACCTGCCCGCCTGAGCGACGAGGCCGTCGGCACGGGCCACCGCCCCCTGGGCTCGTGCCTGGGCGGCCTGGAGGGCGGCGAGCGCGGCGTCGGCCGCGCGCTTGGCGTCGGTGCGGCCACCGAGGTCGGTGAGGTGCTGGCGCACCTGGGTGACCGCGGCGTCGACCTGGGTCGGGGTCGCCGCCCGGGCGACGCTGGTGCGCACCGCGGCGAGGAAGGTGGCGTCGGCGCTCGCGTCGAGCCCGACCGACTGGGCCGCGGCGATCGCGGCGTCGAGCTCGGAGAGCAGCGCGGCGACCCGGTCACGGGCGCCGCCGGTGGCCGCGACCTGGATGGTGTCGATCCGTCCGACCAGGCTGCGCAGGCCGGCGGTCTGGTGCTGGACACGGCCGATCTCGCCGTTGTCGAACCAGCCGAAGTGCGGCGCGATCGGGCTGCCGCCGAGGAGCGCCGACTCCGCGGAGAGCACCGGCGCGAGCTGGGAGGCGGTGATGCCGTCGCCCTCCGCGCGAGCCACGGCCGCGTCGATCACCTTCTTCGCCGCGGCGCGGTCGGCGCGAGCCTGGGTGAGCCGTCCCTGCTGGTCGTGATAGACGCCGAGGCCGGCGGTGGACCCGACCGCCACCAGGACTGCCGCCAGCGCGAGCGCGAGCCCCGCCACGATCCTCGGACGGGAGCGCAGACGGAGGAGGCGGGACGGCCGGCTGAGCTGCAGGGACGGATCGGAGGTACTCACGGGCTAACCATCCAGAGCGTGGTGGAGACTGGTCGTGTCGCCCCGAGACGCGGGGGGGAGGCCGACATCCGGGCCGCGATCGGGGGGAGGCGCTGATACCGGTGGGTGCAAACAATAGCGTGTAGGTGCCTCGCCCGGCAGGTCCGAATTTGTGCGCCGAGCACCGTAACCGCCGGCGCCGGCGACGCTTACCATCGTCACGATGGCGAGCCCTCCGCCGACGAACAGCACCCTGACGCTTGCCCGCGACACGCCGGCCACGGGTGCCCGCATCACCGCCGGCGTCCTCGGGATCGGCTCCTACTTCCCCGAGGACGTGATCACCAACGCCGAGCTCGAGGCGCGGGTCGAGACGTCCGACGCCTGGATCATGGAGCGCACCGGTGTTCGCGAGCGGCGCCGGGTGGGCTCCGGCGAGACCGCGTCGACGATGGGGGCCGCCGCGGCCCGGGCGGCGCTCGAACGCGCCGGCAACCCGTCGATCGACGCGATCCTCCTCGCCACCGCGAGCCCGGACACGCTCTTCCCGTCGACCGCCTGCCTGGTGCAGCGAAGGCTCGACATGGGGGGCAGCGCCGCCTTCGACCTGGCCGCCGCGTGCAGCGGCTTCGTCTACGGGATGATCCTCGCCGAGTCGATGATCCAGACCGGACGCATCGGCACCGCGCTGGTGATCGGATCCGAGGCGATGACCCGGATCGTCGACTACGGCGACCGCGCAACCTGCGTGCTCTTCGGCGACGGCGCCGGGGCGGTCGTGCTCGGGGCCGCGTCCCACGGCGGGATTCGGGCGGCACGCTGGGGCGCCGACGGCGCGCAGTCCGACCTCATCTACTACGGTCCTCCGGCGGACGACCTCGACGCCGACCCGGCCATCCGGATGGCGGGCAAGGGCACCTTCCGCCTCGCCGTCGAGCGTCTGACCGAGACCGCGCAGGGGCTCTGCGCCGACGCGGGGTGGAGCGTCGAGGACGTCGACCACGTGGTCCCCCACCAGGCCAACCTGCGCATCGTGGAGGCGACCGCCAAGCGACTCGGCGTCGGCATGGACCGCGTGTTCTTCAACGGCGACCGCTTCGGCAACACCTCGAGCGCCTCGATCCCGCTCGCGCTCGCCGAGGCCGATCGGACCGGCCGGCTGCGCCGCGGCGACCGCATCGTCTCGGTGGCCTTCGGCTCGGGTGCGACGTGGGGTGGGGTCGCCCTCGAGTGGTCGCTCGAGCCGCCGCCGCAGTGAGCGCCCGCCCGGCACCGCTGCGCGGGCCCGGTCCGCAGCTGCGGCCGGTGGCGCCGCCCGGCACCGTGCCCTGCCCGGCGTGCGCACGTCGCGTGATCGCCGCCCGCTGGGAGGAGATGCTCGCGGTCTGTCCCTCCTGCGGCCACCATGCCCGGGTCCCCGCCGCCACCCGGACCGCCCAGCTCGCCGATCCGGGAACGCTCGAGCTCGTCCACACCGCCGTCGACGACCGCGATCCGCTGCGCTTCGACGACGGCGTGCCCTACACGGAGCGGATCCTCGCCGCCCGCGCCGAGAGCGGCGCCGGGGAGGCCGTCGTCACCGCACGGGCGGAGGTCGCGGGCGTTCCCGTGGTGCTCATGTGCATGGAGTTCGCCTTTCTCGGCGGGTCGCTCGGGTCGGTCGCCGGCGAGCTCTTCGCCCGCGCCTGTGAGCTCGCCGTCGCCGAGCGCCGCGCGCTGCTCGGGGTCTGTGTCTCCGGCGGAGCGCGGATGCAGGAGGGGATCGCCTCGCTCGCCCAGATGGCGCGCTGCACGACCGGGACGTCGATGCTCGCGACCGCCCGGCTGCCCTATGTCGCCGTCCTCGCCGACCCCTGCTTCGGCGGCGTCACCGCCTCCTTCGCCACCCAGGCCGACGTCATCCTCGCCGAGCCCCACGCCCGGATCGGCTTCGCCGGCGGGCGCGTCATCGAGCAGGCGGCGCACTCGAAGCTCCCCGACGGCTTCCAGACCGCCGAGTTCCTGCTCGCCCACGGCATGGTCGACGCGGTGATGCCGCGCCACGAGCTGCGCGCCGGCGCCGGCCGGGTGCTGCGCGCGCTCACGGGGACGCCATGACCCAGGCCACCGACACCACCGCCCGCGAGCGCGAGGCGATCGCCGCCGTCGACCTCGCCCGTCACCCGGCCCGGCCGCGCGCTCTGCAGGTGATCGCCCGCATCCTCACCGACTTCACCGAGCTTCGCGGCGACCGCCTCTTCGGCGACGACCGCGCCGTCGTCGGCGGCACCGCCCGCCTCGGCACACGCTGGGTGATGGTGATCGGCCAGGAGAAGGGATCGGACGCGCTCAGCCGCGCGCTGCACAACTTCGGGATGCCGCATCCGGAGGGCTACCGCAAGGCGCAGAGGCTGATGCAGCTCGCGGAGCGTTTCTCACTGCCGGTCGTCTGCCTCATCGACACCCCCGCGGCACACGCGGGCGTCGGCGCCGAGGAGCGCGGCCAGGCGTGGGCGATCTCCGCGTCGCTGTCGCTCATGCTCGGTCTGCGCGTGCCGATCGTCAGCGCGGTGCTCAGCGAGGGGGGCAGCGGCGGTGCGCTCGCCCTCGGCGTCGCCGACCGCGTCCTCGCCCTCGAGAACGCCGTCTACACCGTCGCCCCGCCGGAGACCTGCGCCGCCATCCTCTATCGCGACGCCGCCCAGCGCGCCCGCGCGGCGGCGGCGATGCGGCCGGGCGTCGACACCGCCCACGAGCTCGGCCTCGTCGACGAGCTGGTCCCCGAGCCCGAGCCCGGCGCCCACGCCCATCCGGAGCTGGTCGTCGCCGCGCTCCGTGGAGCCCTGATCCGCCACCTCGACGAGCTCTGCCGCATGTCGGCCGAGGAGCTGCTCGCCTCTCGCGCACAGCGCCACCGCCTCGCTGCGGGGTGAGGCGGCCGCCGGCCTCCCGGCCGGCGGCCAGCCTCGCGCTCATCCCTTCCTGGCGCAGCGGCCGTCTGTTGATAGAACCCGACAGGAACCTGAATTCCTGCGGCGTCGCTGGAATGTGTGCTCCGCCCTCCCCTGTTTGGGGGAGGTGCGTGGCGCGTCGCCCCCTACGGCACCACCGTGTGCCCGTCGCTGGGCAGGATGCCGGTGACCGTCCCGTCGGCGCCGATCCTCGGGGCACCGTCGTTGGGGTCGTTGGGGTCCAGCTTCGCGCAGCTGTGGGGGGTCGCGTGGATGTACTGGGCGAGGTCCGCGTAGGTCGGCACGGGACCGGGGGCTCCGGAGGACGCGTCGGCGTGGTCGTTGCGATAGGCGTCGACCGCGGCCTGCACGGTGCCGACGTCGGTGCGGCAGGCGGCGTCGCCACCGCGATCGTGGACACCGGCCACATTGAATGCGACGATTGCGGCCAGAACTCCCAGGATGGCGATGACGACGAGGAGCTCGATCAGGGTGAACCCCGACTCGCCCCTGCGACGCGACCGCACCGGGCGGCTCGGCTGCCTCATGACTTCCTCCCTACGATGAGCGCCGCTCATCGATAGTTGAACGTGCGTATGGACAAAGTCTTGCCGGGAGCGGGCCCCACTCCGACCTCGATCGACGACCCCGCAGACGTCACCGAGCCGCTCACCGCGCCCGTCGCGGCGTAGGTGCCGGGGACTGGGCCGGACGGCGGCGGGACCGCCGCGGGGCAGGGGATCACCGCACCTCGGGCGTCGTGCGCCGACATCGGCCCGAAGCTCACCACCGCGCCGCCGACATCGACGCTGCCGGTCAGCCCGTCGCAGCCCGCGCCCTGCGCGACCGCGCTGCGGGCGAAGACCGACGGCGCCGCGGCGAGCGCGCGCACCGCATCGGCCGCGGTCACCGAGCGGAGGGTGCCCTGGGTGCCGCCGGCGAGGCGCAGAACAGCGACGCCCCACACGGTGAAGAGGCCGAGGAACGCGAGGGCGATGAGCAGGGCCTGGCCGCGCTCACCGCGTCGGCGGCGGGTCAGCACGGCTGCGGCTCGGTGACGACGGGGCGGGCGGTGAAGGCGGTGCGCTGCGCCGCCGCAGGCGGTCCGGCATCGAGGGTCACGGTGACCGCGTCGGTCCAGCCCGCCACCTCGACGGCGTTCGCGGTGAGGGCGTCGACCTGCCGCCCCAGCTCCGTCGAGCCCGCGGCGCCCGCCGCGGTGAGGTCGTCGCGCCGGAGAACGCCACCGGCGAGCCGGTAGCGGACCGAGTCGCATCCGCCCGCCGGGTCGGGCCAGGCGAGGCAGATCGGGCTCCCGGCGGTGCAGAAGGCGGGCATCGCCGCGGGACAGGCGCCGAGGGTCGCCGACGGGGTGACCACGCAGGCGGCGCGGCCGACGTCGGCGGCGACGGAGCGCTCGACGGCGAGCGCGTCCCCGGAGGCGCGGAGGCGGTCGGGGACGCCACCGGCGCCGAGGGTCCGCACCCCGACGTCGACGGCGGCGGTGAGCGCGAGGCCGACGAGGGCGAGGATGCTCAACGACACGAGGAGCTCGACGAGGGTCATCCCGCGCTGGGCGCGAAGCCGGCGCCGCGCCGCGATCACGATCCGGCCCCCTTCCAGACGTCGCGGCTCATCGTCCTCCCGGCGGCGCTCACGGTGACGGTGTCGCGCTGGATCCCGTAGTCGCACACCTGGGCGGCGGCGGGGGTGCACGAGGAGCCGGACGCGACCTCGCCGGTGACGCCGCAGAGGATCGTCGACACCGGCACCGATGCGCCGCCGGCGCTCAGCGCGGGAGGCGTCGCGGGCCGGACCACCGCCGTCGCGGACGCGGCGGCGCCGGGCACGGCGACCGTGTAGCCGGCACCGGAGGCGACCCCGGCGCAGGGGAGGTACGGCGCCGCGGTCACCGCGTCGGTCGCGGTGCGCAGCGCGTCGACGAGCGCCGCCTGGGAGCGGGCGGCGGCCGCGCTGCGCTCGGCCCCCGCGAAGCCGCCGAGCATGGCGGCGATCCCCGCGCCCATCACCGCGATGGTGACGAGCATCTCGACGAGGGTGACGCCGCGCTCGCCGCCGCGCCGGCGCCGCGCCGTCCTCACCGGATCGCTCCGGCCAGCGAGTAGATGGCGGTGACCATCGTGACCGCGAGGAATCCGACCATCCCGGCGACGCCGACGACGAGCGCGGGCTCGGCGACCGCGGTCAGCCGCTTGATCCGGTACTCGAGCTCCTCCCCGTACATCACCGACGCCTCGGCGAGGTGGACGTCGAGGGTGCCGGTCTCCTCGCCGACACGGATCATCTGGGTGACCATCGGCGGGAACAGCCCGGTGCGGCGCAGCGGCCG
The DNA here is from genome assembly GCA_035544475.1 of Candidatus Dormiibacterota bacterium. GTDB lineage: Bacteria > Chloroflexota > Dormibacteria > Aeolococcales > Aeolococcaceae > CF-96. The sequence goes on from DATKEY010000128.1 coordinate 11,334, forward strand.
GCTGAAGCCGTCGCCGACGGTCATCTGGGCGGCGACCTCGCGCAGCGCGCGGCGGTACACGCGGTTGCCGGTGGTGGCGATGATCACCGGGAGGATCCGGGTGATCGGCACGCCGGCGACGAGCATGTCGCTCAGGGTCCGGCAGAAGCGCTCGACCGCCGCGGCGCGCGCCATCCCCCCGACGAGCGGCAGCCGGAGCACGAGGAGGTCCCGCGCCATCCGGCCGGACTCGGTGCGCAGCACCCGACCGAGGGCGAGGACCGCGACGAGCAGCCCGAGGAGGATGAGCACGGCGTGGTCGTGCAGCGTGTCGGACAGGCCGAGGAGCACGCGAACCGCCACCGGCATCCCGGTGTGGTACTCGCGGAAGAGGTCGCGGAACTGGGGCAGGACGAAGGCCACCATCCCCGCGGCGATGAGCACCGCCATCACGAGCACCACCGACGGGTAGGTCATCGCCGCGCGGATCCGCCGCCGCGCCGCCGCCTCGCGCTCGATGTGGCGGCCCGCCTGGCCGAGCACCGCGACCAGGTCGCCGGAGACCTCGGCGGCGCGCACCATGTCGACGATCAGCGCGGGGAAGACCGTGGGATGGGCGGCGAGCGCCTCGCTGAGCGCCGCGCCGCGCTCGAGGTCGGCGACCATCGCAGCGCAGGCGGTGCGCATCCGCGCCGAGCCGCTCTGCTCGCCGATCGTCGTCACCGCGGTGACGACGGGGATGCCGACCCGCACGAAGGTGGCGAGCTGGCGGCAGAACATCACCACCTGGTCGGGCCGGACGCTGACGAGCCCGGGGACCAGGGTGGCGGGCGAGAGCGACCTGCGCCGCCGGCGCACGTCGACGACGCGCAGCGAGCGCGCGACGAGCGCGTCGCGGACGTCGCCGGGGTGCGGGGCCTCCATGACTCCGCGGACGGCGTCGCCGTCGCCGGTGAGCGCACGGTACGTGTAGAGCTGCACCGCGCGCTCCTAGATGATGTACACGGTGCGCATCACCTCGGCGATGGTGGTGCCACCGGCGTCGATGACGTCGCAGCCAGCCTCCTGCAGGGTGCGCATCCCGCCCGCCACCGCCGCGTCGCGCAGCTCGGCGTGGGTGGCGCGGCGGACCACGAGCTCTCGCAGCCGGTCGTCGAGCTGCAGGCACTCGAAGACCCCGGTGCGGTCGTAGAAGCCGGTCCGCGCGCAGCGGGGGCAGCCCGTGCCCGCGCGGGGCGTGGCCGGGGGCGGGCAGCCGCGGACCGACTCGTAGAAGGCGACCTCCTCGCCGCGCGGCTCGTAGGTCGTGCTGCAGCGCGTGCAGACACGGCGCACCAGCCGCTGGGCGACGACGCCGACCACCGCGGAGGCGACGAGGAACGGCTCGATCCCCATGTCGAGGAAGCGGTGGAGCGCGCCGATGGAGTCGGCGGCGTGGAGCGAGCACAGCACGAGGTGGCCGGTGAGCGCCGACTGGATGGCGATCTCCGCGGTCTCGACGTCGCGCACCTCGCCGACCAGGATCACGTCCGGGTCCTGGCGGAGGATGGCGCGCAGTCCGTTGGCGAACGTCATCCCCGCGAGGCGGTTGATCTGGATCTGGTTGATGCCCGCGAACTGGTACTCGACGGGATCCTCGATCGTGGTGATGTTCCGGGTGGTGCGGTCGAGCTCGTTGAGCGCGGAGTAGAGCGTCGTCGTCTTCCCCGCCCCGGTCGGCCCGCTGACGATGAGCAGGCCGTAGGGGGACCCGATGATGCGGCGCAGCCGCTCCTGCTCGAGGTGGCCGAGACCGAGCTCGGTGAGGGGGACGAGCGAGCGCGAGCGGTCGAGCAGGCGGAGCACCACCTTCTCGCCCCAGATCGTCTCCACGGTCGCGACGCGGATGTCGATGGCGCGGCCGTCGAGCTCCACCGCGATCTGACCGTCCTGGCTGCGGTGGCGGTCGACGATGTCCATGTTGGCGAGGATCTTCAGCCGGGACGCGATCGGCGCCGCGAGCGAGCGCGGCAGCGACTGGAAGTCGTGGAGCGCGCCGTCGACGCGGAAGCGGATGCGCAGGTGGTCGGCCTGCGGCTCGAGGTGGATGTCCGAGGCGCGGTCGCGCAGCCCCTGGGTGAGCAGCAGGTCGACGATCTGCACCACCGGGGCGTCGGCGCGCAGCGGCAGGACCTCGGCGGGTCCGCGCGACACGCGATCGGCGTCGACGGCGCGGCGCACCGCCTCCTGGACGCGCTCGGTGACCGTGTAGTGGCGGTCGAGCGCGCGCTGCACCGCCGCGGGGCCGGCGAGCTCGAGCACGACGGGCCGCTCGGCGTGCGCGCTCAGCGCGGCGGCGAGACCGGTGTCGTCGGGGGTCGGGGTCGCGGCGTGGAGCCGGCCCCGCTCGTCGAGACGCAGCGGCACCACCCCGCGCTCACGGGCGAACGCCGCGTCGACGGCGAGCAGCGCATCCTCCTCGAGGGTCGCCCGGTCGAGGTCGATCGGGGTGCGCCCCATCTGCTCGCCGATGGCGGCGAGGATCTCGGCCTCGGGGACACCGAGGTCGAGGAGGTGGTCGCCGAGGTGGCGCGGATCGCGACGCTGCCGGCGCAGCGCAGCCTGGACGGTCGCGGACGACGCGGCCCCCCGCTCGACGAGCAGCTCGCCGAGCGGACGGCGCGACCCGGGCACCGCAGGTGGCACCGCGTCCCGCCGGAGCAGCTTCACCTCGTCTCGGTGGCGTCCGGCCCACGGTCGGTCGCCGTCGAGCCCCTGAGCTCGACGGGGCCGTCCCCGTGCGGCTCCGGCTCGTGGGCGAAGTCGCCCTCCGGATAGGCGAGCGCCCGGGCCCGGAAGGCGAGGAGGTCCTCCCTCAGGAAGCGCCGGTGCTGCCCCGGGGTCACGAGCGCAGGCCGCAGCAGCCCCCGCTGGATCGCTCGAACCACCGTCGGCTTGCTGACGCCGAGCAACTCGGCCGCCTGCCCGGTGGTCAGGTACTCAGTCATTCCCCACCTCAGTCACGTTCCCCTCCCGGCCCCCGGGGGTGAACCGGAGGCTCCCCGGAGCCCAGTGGCCACGGAACCGCTGACTGTGCAGCGCTACAAAGACAACGCGACGTCGCCGGAAGGCTTGCGTGATCCCGATCCGAGTGAGCGTCCGCACGGTCGGAAAGCCCGTAGCGCGCCGCCCGTGTGCCGTGGTAGCCTGCTGTCGCGAACCGATGTTCGCGGTGGCCGCTCTCCCGTGGCGTTCCGTCACCGAGGCCCCATGCCCTTTCGCCTGCTCCACGTCTCCGACCTCCACCTGGACCGCGCCTTCGCCGGCGTGGGCTGCTTCGGGGAGGTGGCCCGCCGCCGTCGCGAGGGCCTGCGGGATGCGCTGCGGCGCGCCGGCGAGGCGGCCCGCCAGACCGGCTGTGACGCCGTCACCATCGGCGGCGACCTCTACGAGCACGAGCACGCCGGGCTCGACACCGGGCGCTTCCTGGTCGACCTCTTCGCCTCCTGGCAGCCGATGCGCGTCTTCCTCGCCCCCGGCAACCACGACGCCCTCCTCCCCGGGTCGCTGTACGAGCGGATGCGGTGGCCCGCGA
>DATKEY010000129.1:0-17618 GCA_035544475.1 Candidatus Dormiibacterota bacterium
CGCAGCCGGGCGAGGCCGTCGCCCTCCTCCCCGGCCATCGCCGCCTCGAGGCGGCCGGCGAGCGCATCGCCGCCCTCGGTGTCACCCAGGTCGAGGAGCAGGGCGGCACGGACCGTCCCGACATAGTGCTCGGCCATCGGGACCCCCTCGGCGTAGGCGGCGGCCTCGCCGGCGGAGGAGCGCGCCCGGGCAAGCTCCCCGGTGCGCGCCTCGATCTCGGCGGCGGTGGCGACGATCAGCGCCCGGATCGCCGGGTCGCCGAACTCCGCCCACCTGCGTGCGAGGGACAGTGCACCGATCGCCTCGTCGTCGCGCCCGGCGAGGGCGGCCGTGCACCCGTGCCAGGCGATCGACGCTGCGCGGGCGGTGAGCCCCTGCTCCTCGACGACGCGGGCGCCCCGAGCCGTCGCCTGGAGCCCTGAGGGATCGCCGGTGGCGAATGCGGCGAAGCCCCAGGCGCACTCGGCGATCGCCTGGGTGGCGGGCCCGCAGCCGGCGGCGAGCGCCCGCGCGCGAGCCGCGAGCGGAAGCGCGGCACCGGGGCCGGCGGCGAAGAAGGCGACCGACGAGAGATCGAGGAGGATCTCGACGGGGAGCACGGGATCGACCCCCTCGACGATGCGAAGTGCCGCCGAGTAGCGCTCGGTGCTCGCGGCGTGGTCGCCGCGGCGGAAGGCGGCGCGGCCGAGGACCGCGAGCGCGGCGGCACGGTCCGCAGGTGCCGCGGAGGGGTCGACGAGAACCCCGTCGCACAGCCCGGCCACCTCCGCCTCCTCGCCGCTCAGCAGCAGGGCCTCGGCGAGAGCGACCCGCGTCGCCGCTGCGGCGCGCACGCCGGCCAGCCGGACCGCGCTTCCCAGGTGCTGCGCCGCGGTGCTCCCCGCGCCGAGGCGGAGCGCCTCGCTCCCGGCCACCTCGAGGGTGCGGATCGCCTCGGGATCGCCGTCGAGATGTCCGGCCACCGCGTGCTCCGCGGCCTCCCCCGGGGTTGCCCCGCGGGCCAGGAGGAGATGGAAGGCACGGGCGTGGAGCCGGACCCTCACCGGGCCGTCGAGGCTGTCGAGGAGCGCCTGGCGGAAGAGCGGATGGACGAACTCGCCGCGCCCGCCGCCCGCGTCACGCACCAGCCCGGTGCGGCAGAGCGACTCGAGGACGGCGTCGGCGTGGCCGGTCTCCATCCCCGCGAGCTCCCCGGCGAGGGCCGGCCGGAAGGTGATGCCGAGCACCGCCGCCGAACGGCCGTAGCGGAGCGCGTCGGCGTCCCCCGCGACCAGCCGGGACAGGACGAGCGCGCCGACGGGTCGGGCACCGCCCGCCTGGGGCAGTGTTCCACCGGCGCCGAGCACCCGCGCCGCCTCCTCCAGGAGGAGGGGGTTCCCGGCGCAGAGCTGGTTCGCCTGCCAGAGGGCGTCCTCGTCGACGGGCGCGTCCACCAGGCGGCGGACGAGCTCCGACGCGGCCGCTTCGCTCAGAGGAGCGAGGGTCTCGACGTGCGCGAGGCCGTCGGCCGCGAGGGCGTGCGCCATTCCGAGCGCCGCCTGCGGGTGAGGACGCATCGCGGCGACGATCGCGAGGGGGTGCCCGGAGAGCCGCCGGCAGACGACGGCGAGGAGGGCGAGGGAGTCGCCGTCGGCCCAATGCAGATCGTCGAGGACGAGGAGGGTGGGCCGCGACGACGCGGCCGCCTGCAGCCAGCGAACGGTGGCATGGAAGCGCGCCGCCCGGGCGTCGACGGCCCCCGCCTCCCCCGGCGTGCCGTCGAGCGGCGACCCCTCGCCGACGCCCGACAACGCCTGTTCGAGGATGCCGAAGGGGAGGATCGCCTCGGCCACCGAGCCGCGTCCCGCACCGGTGCGCAGTCCGGCTGCGCGCACCCGCGCGGCGGCGAGGATCGAGGTCTTGCCGGCCCCCGCGTCGCCGGCGACGAACAGGGTCCCGCCCACGCCGGCGCCCACACCATCGATCAGAGCGTCGACCGCCGCGAGGGCCGAGCCGCGCTCCAGCAACACCTGCGCCGCCATGAGCCGCATTGTCCGGCCGCCTCGCGCGCGGGGCCGCCCGCGGCACGCGATTGGGACTCAGGTGTCACACCCGATGTGCCGGCGAAGGCGAGCGCCGAGCATGGGCTCACGCCCGGCGGACGGGGCGCAACCTTCAGGAGACGCCCTCGTGAACACCCTCACGGCACGACGCCCGATCCCGGCACCACCGGCGGACGGGCCCTTCGCCCGGGCCGGCCGGGCCGCGATCCAGCGCACCGTCCTCTTCCCCCTCCTGGGCGCCGTCTGCGACCCGCAGGTGACGGTCGCGACGCCGGCGGAGCTCCGGCCCCCGCTCATCGTCGTGGCCAACCATGCGAGCGACCTCGACTGCCCCCTGCTCCTCCTCGCACTGCCCGCGCCGGTGCGCCGCGACCTCGCCGTCGCCGCCGCCGCGGACCGCTTCTACCGCGGCCGGCTGGTCGCGACCGCGCTCCACCTCGGCCTCGGCACCATCCCCTTCGACCGCGGTCGGGGCTCGGCGGAGAGCCTCGACGTGTGCGCGAGCCTGCTCCGTTCGGGGACGTCGGTGCTCGTCTTCCCCGAGGGGACGCGCTCGCGGGACGGCGCCATGGGTCGCTTCCGCAGCGGCGCGGCGCGCCTCTCACTGGCGACGGGGACACCGGTTCTCCCGGCCGGGATCCGGGGCGCTCACGCCGCGCTGCCTCCGGGCGCGCGGATGCCCCGGCGCGGGCAGACGTCGGTGCACGTCGGGGAGCCGATCCTCCCGCGTCCCGGCGAGGACGTGTGGGTCCTCACCGCCCGTCTCGAGGACGCCGTGCACGCGCTGGCCGGCGAGCCCGTCCGCGCCGGCTCGGTGGACTGATCATGGGCGTGTATGCGCTGAAGCCGCGCTTCCGTGCGGCGCTGCGGGGTGCGGAGACAAGTCTCGTCTCCCGCGGCGTGAGCGCCGATGCCGTCACCTTCGCCGGCCTCGGCTGCGCGGTCGCCATCGCGGGCGCCTGCGTCGTGAGCGTCCAGCTGCCGCTGCTCCTCGTCGCGGTCGCGCCGCTCGCCGTCGCCCGCCTCGCCTGCAACGCCCTCGACGGGATGATCGCGACGGCCACCGCCACCGCGCGACCCGCGGGTCTGGTGCTCAACGAGATGTGCGACCGCGTCTCCGACTGCGCCGTCATCGGCGCGGTCGCGGTGCGCGCGGGCTCCCCGTGGGCGGGGCTCGCGGCCCTCGGCCTGGTGCTGCTGAGCAGCGCGGCCGGGGTGACGTCCGCGGCCGCGGGCGGGCGCCGCGAGTACGGCGGCGTGATGGGCAAGGCGGATCGCATGCTCCTCCTCGCCGCCGTGGCGTCAATCGCAGCACTCACCCGTGTCGATGCGGCGCTGACCGGCTGGCTGATCGCCGTCGCCGCCGGAGCCGCGATCACCCTGGCCCAGCGGTGTGTCGCCATCCGCCGCGAGCTGGGTGGAGCTGCACTGCGATGATCCACGACCCGCTCGTCAATCCGCTGTTCCTGCCGGCGCTGGCACGAATCGGCGGCCTCCTCCTCGCCGGCCTGGTCCTCGTGCTCGCCGTCGAGCGCCGCCGCCTGCGCCGGCCGGCGACACTGCGGCAGAGCGTTCTCGTCGTCCGCGTCGCCAGCTGGGCGGTGATGGCGCCGACCTTCGTGCTCTCGGTGTTCAGCGGCGGCGCCGTCGCGCTCGTGCTCGTCCTCTTCCTCACCGTCCAGGGGCTCCGCGAGTTCGCCACGGTGACCGGGCTCGACCGGGCCCAGCGCCGACTGCTCCTCGCCCTGGGGGCCGCGGCGGTGACCGTCGCCGCAGTTCTTCCGTCGGCATACGGGGCCCTCCCGCTCGGCGGGTTCCTCGTGCTCACCGCGGCCGCGCTGTTCCGCGGCGGGGTCGAGGGCTCGTACCGGGACGTCACCGTGTCGCTCTTCGGCTTCATGTACCTGCCGCTGATGCTCGGCTTCCTGCCACTCATCGGTCGCGGCCTCCCCGACGGCACCGCCGCGCTCCTCGTCGTCGGCGTCTGCGTGGCGCTCTCGGACGTCTGCGCCTTCTGCGTCGGCAACATCGCGGGCGGACGCCGGCTCGCGCCGCGCATCAGCCCGAACAAGACCGTCGCAGGGGCGTTCGGCAACGTGCTCGGCGCCTACCTGGGCCTGGCGGTGATGGCGGGGGTCGCCCCCGCCGCCTGGCCGGTCGTGATCACGCTCGCACTCCCCATCGTCATCGCCGTCGCGAGCATCTGGGGCGACCTCCTCGAGTCGCTCGTCAAGCGCACCTTCGCCGTCAAGGATGCGGGCACGCTCGTGCCCGGCTTCGGCGGAATCCTCGACCGCATCGACAGCCTGCTCCTCGCCATGCCGCTCGCCTATCTCGCGCTGCGGCTGGCGGGCTGACCACACCCATGGAGGACCCTTCCGTGAACCCGAACTGGAACCCGGTGTCGCCCGACCCGCGACCGGCCCGCCCCTTCGAGATGATCGTCCGCGTCCTGTGCCTCTTCGGCATCGCCCTCGTCCTCGTGGTCGGCGCCTTCATCGGACTGGCGATCCTCTTCCTCGCTGCCAACCCCAGTGGTTTTCACGTCTGAGCGAGATGGCAGGGATGACGCTCACGGCCCCGGCCCTCTCGACGGCGCGCCGCGGCTGGACGGCGATGGCCCACCGCACCCACAACGGCTGGCGGCGCGTCGCCGAGAGCGACGCCGCGGTCGTGGTCGTGTTCCTCTGGGCGGTGGGTGAGGCGACCGTGCAGCCGATCGTCCCCGACCTCGCGCTCGGCCTGCTCGCCCTCGGCACCCGACGCCGGCTGTGCCGCCTGCTCCTCGCCGCCCTCGCGGGCATGACGCTCGGCGGGATCTGCACGCTGACGTTCGCCGAGCTCGCGCCGGCCACCGCCACCGGCGTCCTCCTCCACCTTCCCTTCATCCATCTCCACGGCCTCGTCGACGCCGACGCCTACGTGCGCAGCCACGGCATCGCCCGCGGCTTCCTCCACCAGCCGTGGAGCGGCATCCCCTTCAAGGTCTGGGCGGTCGACGCCGGGAGGAGTCACCTCGACCCGTGGACGGTGATCCCCTGGTTCGTCGCGGGCCGCACCCTGCGCATCGCATTCGTGACGGGCGCGGTGGCGGGAATCGCCGCGCTGCTCGACCGCGCCCACCTGCTGCGCGCCGCGTTCCCCGTGATCGCGATGCTGGGACTGGCGGGGTTCGCCTGGGGATTCCAGCAGATCGTCGTGACCTGAGGATCAGGCGTCGGCGTCCTCCGCGGCTCGACCGGAGAGCGCTCCGGCGTAGCGGGCGCCGAGCTGGCTGCGCGACGTGATCCCGAGCTTCGAGTAGATGTTCTTGAGATGGAACTCGACGGTGTTGACGCTCACGACGAGGTGGGCGGCGACCTCGCGGTTGCTGAGGCCACGCATCACCAGGCGAGCCACCGCCACCTCCTGGGGGGTGAGACCCGCCCGCGCCGTGTCGTCCCTGCCCGTCGGGACCACGCCGACCAGGGCGAGCTCGTGGGTGCACATCTCGATGTAGGGACGGGCGTCGAGCGCGGCGAAGAGCTCCCGCGCCGCCTTCAACTGCGTCGCCGCCGCCGCCCGCTTGCTGTTCCTCCGCAGGAAGCGGCCGTACGCGGCCATGAGCCGCGCCCGGTCGAACGGGATCGACACCGCCCGGGTGTGGTCGAGGCCGGCGAGGAAGGCGGCATCGGCAGCGGCCGGATGCCTTCGTGCCGCTTCGAGGTTTCCCCGCACCCGCGCGGCGTTCGCCATCGACGACCGCCGCTGCCGCGCCGACGCGATCGCCTCGAAGGGGGCCAGGACGTCCTCCGCCTCGTCGCTCCGTCCCACGCCGATGAGGGCGTCGGCGAGGAGTTCCTGCCACGGCCATCGGGCCCCGGGTTCGTCGATGCCCTCACGCCCCTCCATCGACCGGATCGGCAGCAGCGCGTCGATCACGGCGGCGTGGTCGGCGCGCACGGCGGCGATGTGCGCGCGGGTGATCGCCGCGTCGGCGATGCTGTTCTCGTCGTTGATCTGCTGCGCGTATCGCTGGGTGGCGTCGGCGTGGGCCTCGGCGAGCGCCCACTCCCCGCGTCCGGCGAGCGGGGCCGCCGCGATGGTGTGGGTCCAGCTGAGCGTCCACACCTCGTCGGCGTCCTCGCACAGGGACGTCGCCAGGGTCGCGTGGGCGATCGCGTCGTCCCATGCCCCGAGGCGGTACTCGACCGCGCCGAGAAAGCAGATGCTGCCGAACCGCAGATCGAAGGCACCCGACTGCTCGGCGGCGGGGATGAGGACGGTGAAGTCGGCGCGGGCGCCCTCGAGGTCGTCGGTCATGTACTTCAGCAGCCCACGCGCGTAGATCGGCTCCACGTCCTCGAGCCGCAGCTCCGACGGGTACTCCGGGAGAAAGGCGAGCTCGCTCAGCCCCTCGCCGGCACGGCCCGCATACCCCAGCCCGTACCCGAGCGTGTGCCAGGCGGAGTGCGCGCGGGCGGTGCCGGCCGCGGCGGCGAGCGCACGGCGGGCCCAGGTCACGAGCTCGGAGCCGCGTGAGCGCCGCACGAGGAGGAGAGCCATCTCGGTCGCGATCCGGCTCGAGAGCTCCCGGCTCCCGCCGGCGTCCCGGGCCTCCCAGGCGGCGAGGAGCAGCCTCTCGCCCTCGGCACGCCGGCCGGCGTGAAAGGCGAGGCGCCCCAACAGATAGCGCGGGTAGGGGCCGTCGGCACAGTTGCGGACCTGCTCGATGTAGGTGGCCGCCCGGGCGACGTCCCCCGCGGCGAGCAGGAACTCGACGGCCTCGAGGAGCCGCCGCTCCCGATCGGCGACCGTCGAGCTCATACGGCTCGCGCGGAGCATCGCCGCCGCCGCCCGCGATGTGGCGCCGCGGGCGGCATTGCGATGCGCGTAGCCGGCGAGGTCCTCGGCGAGGGTCTCGTCCTCGCCGAAGGTGGCGGCGCACCGGTGGAAGAGCGCGGCACCCTCGTCGGCGACGAGCTCCGCAGCGCGCAGATGCAGCGCCGCACGCTCGCCCAGAGCCATGTCGTGGTAGATCGCCGACCTCGTCAGCGCGTGGGCGAACGAGATGCTGTGATCACCGTCGAACTCGCGCAGCTCCAGCAGGCGTGCGGCGATCGGCTGCTCGAGCGCCTGGGGCACGCCGCCGACCCCGGCGAGGCGTGCGGCGAGGGTCAGCGGGCACTGCACGCCGAGGACGGAGGCGGCGCTCAGCAGCCGCCGCGAGTCCGCCGAGCAGTCCGCCATCCGCCGCAGGACCTGGATGGCGAAGGACCGGGGCGACGGCAGCGGGGTGTCGCCGCCCGTGCCCAGCCTCTCGAGCGGGAGCTCCTCGAGCAGCGCGCGGACGTGGAGGGGGTTGCCACCGGAGTGGTCGCGGAGCTCCTCGGCGAGCCCGCGCGAGAGCCCTCTGTCGACGATCCCGCGGGCCAGCTCCTCGACGTCGGCGGCGTCGAGGCCGCCGAGGCGCACCTCGGCGCCGCGCTCGCCCGCGATGAGCTTCAGCAGACCCTCGGGCAGCTTCAGGACGTCCTCCTCCCGGACGGCGATGAGGGTGAGGACACGGTCGGCCTGGAAGCGGCGCAGCGCGAAGAGAAGGGCGAGGAGCGACGGGCGATCGGCCCATTGCGCGTCGTCGACGACGAGCGCCACCGGCCCCTGCTCCTGGAGGCCGCCGACGAGGTCGACGAGCCGGGCGCCGACCGTGAATGGCTCGGGGATGACCGCGGGCTCGCGTTCGTCCGGCACCGGCGGCGCGAGCGGCGGCAGGCCCGCGGAGCGCGCCAGCTGCTCGGCGGTGCCGTACGGGAGCAGCTGCTCCGCCTGGTCGCAGTCCGCACGCAGGACGCGCAGGCCGGCGACGTCGCAGAGGAAGCGCCGGATCAGCGCGGTCTTGCCCATCCCGGGCGGGCCCTCGATGAGGACGACCCGTGGAGTGCCCGAGCGGGCCTCCTCCAGGCTCACGCCCAGGACGGCGAGCTCCTCGCGCCGGCCGACGAAGAGGCTCGCGACCCCTCGATGCCCGTCGTCCACAGCGGACCTCCTCACAGGAGGAAGGTAGCCGATCCGATCGACACTGGCCGGCGCGGAGAGGGGCGGAAGGCCACCGGTTTCCGTGGGTGGGAGCCACTGCCCCCGTGTCGCCACCTTGGCCGCAGGCCCGTACGATCTCCGGCAAGGGCAGAGGGACGGCCTGGCGTGGCGCCCGGAGCCAACGAACGCTTCGAAGCCTTCGATTCAGCCACACTCGGCCGTCGAGGAGGAATCATGACCATCACCGCCAATCCGTCGGTCCGGCAGGTCCTGGCCCAGGTCGTGCGGGACCCGGCGTACCCGTCCGTGACCCGCAAGCCCGTCCTGTCGTGGCCGCACATCGGATTGGTGGCCCTCGCCTACGGGATCTTCGGCGCGACCACCGTGGGCTACCTCACCGGAAAGGTGCCCTTCCTGCTGATGGTGCTGCTGAACCAGTTCGCCATCTATGTCAGTTTCACGCCGCTCCACGACGCCGTCCATGAGGCGGCATCGAAGAACGTGCGGCTCAACAACCTGATCGGGACGGTGTCGGCGTTCCTCTTCGTCCCCGGGCTCAGCACCACGATCTACCGGATCCTCCACATGGAGCACCACCGCTGGGTGGGAGACGAGGACCGCGACCCCGACATGCTCTTCGTGGACGCGCCGAAGTGGATCCTCTGGCTGGTCTTGATCACCCCGGAGTGGATCTGGACGTACTGGTACATCACCAAGCTCTGGCGCAAGCGCCCCCCGTATGAGCGGGCGATGTTCGTCCTGACCCTGGCGATCTATGTCGGCATCCAGGCTGCGTTCCTGATCTCCCCGGTCCGCCTCCAGTTCGTGCTCTGCTGGCTGATCCCTCAGAAGATCGCGACCGTCGTGCTCGTCTACTTCTTCGCCCACATCCAGCATCCCGAGGAGGCGAGCTGGGAGGAGGCGCCCTTCCAGACGACGGTGTCGATTCGCACCGGGCCGATGGGCAAGGTGTACTGGCTCGGCCAGACCGATCACTGCCTCCACCACGCCCTGCCCCACGTGCCGTTCCATCGCTACCACCTGCTCTGGGAGCTCGGAGACAGCGTGCTGACCCGGCAGGGCATCCCCGAGCGCGGGTACTTCCGGGGCCCCGAGTTCATCGAGCTTCCCCGCCGCGCCTACGACACGGTGAGGACGGCGCGGGTGGTCGAGCGGCGTGAGGTCGGCGGCGCCGGCATCGCGACCTTCGTCCTCGAGGGCATCGAGGAGCCGCTGCCGCCGTTCACCCCCGGATCCCACATCGACGTCCACCTGCCGAGCGGCCGGGTGCGCCAGTACTCCCTGATCGATCCCGCCGGCGATCGCTACCAGATCGCGGTCAAGCCCGAGCCCGCCGGGCGCGGCGGGTCGCTCGAGGTCCACGAGCACCTGCAGGTCGGCACAGAGGTGACGATCAGCGTCCCCCGCAACAACTTCGAGCTCACCCACGCGGACCGCTACGTGCTCGTGGCGGGCGGCATCGGCATCACGCCGCTGCTGGCGATGGCCCACCACCTGTGGGCGTGGAGGACACCCTTCACCCTCCACGTCTGCGCCCAGGACACCGACTCCGTCCCCTTCCGCGACGAGCTGACGGCGCTGCCCTTCGCCGAGGCGATCGAGGTGCACCTCGACGCCACCCCCGGCCGCACCTCCCTCGCACCGGCGTCCGCCCTCGGAGAGTGGGCGGCCGGCGCCGAGCTGTACGTGTGTGGCCCGGCGGGCTTCATGGACTGGATCCGCGACCGCGCCCTCGAGCTCGGCTGGGCCGCAGCCTCCATCCACCGCGAGTCCTTCAGCGCGCCGGTCTACGACATCACCGAGGAGCGTCCCTTCGACGTCGTCCTCGCCCGGCAGGGGCTGAAGCTCAACGTCCCCGCCGGCCGGCAGATCCTCGACGTGCTCGCCGAGCACAACATCCTCGTCCCCTGGGCGTGCTCCCAGGGGGTGTGCGGGACCTGTGTCACCGCGGTGCTCGAGGGCGAGCCCGAGCACCGCGACGCCGTGCTCTCCCCGGAGGTCCGGGCGACGAACACGGCGATGTGCCTGTGCGTCTCGCGCGCGAAATCGGAGAAGGTCGTCCTCGACCTCTGACGTTGGGGTCTGTTTCCGGCGAGCGCCTGCTCGGGACGTGGGCAGCGCGCTCGCCCTGACAGACCGATGGCGTGGTCGCCTTCCCGGACCGGGACGGCGTGGTGAACGTCGTCTGCGGAGGTTTTGTGGGGTTCGGGCGTTTCTGTTCCCATGAGGAGCGGTCTCCCCGCCTCGGCCTCCGAGCCGGCGCGCCCAGCCGATCCCGCCTACCGGCCGGGCTCACGCGAGGACTTCGATCGCCTCTACCGAACGAGCCATCCGAAGATCCTGGCCACGCTCATCGGCATCCTCGGCGACCGCGCCGCGGCTGAGGACTGCGCCCAGGAGGCGTTCGTCCAGGCGCTGCGAGCCTGGCCGCGGTGGAGGCCGGAGGCCCCGGCCGAGGCCTGGCTGCACCGCATCGCGCTCAACCTCGCGATCAGCATGCGCCGCCGCGCGCGGGTCCTCCACCTCGGTGACCTCCTCCTTCACCGCCCGCGCGACGAACCCCATCGCGACCCGGACACCACCGGCACCGAGGGACTCGTCGCGGCCCTGCGCCGGCTGCCCGCCAAACAGGCGGCCGCGGTGGTGCTGCGCCATTTCCACGGGTACAGCAATCGCGAGATCGCGGCGGCCCTGGGGATTCCCGAGCGCACCGTCGCCTCGCGCCTCGCACACGCGCGCGAACGACTACGGGTCGAGCTCGGCCTGCTCGACGGTTCGGACGTCGAGAGTCTGCGAGGCGCACGAGCAGAAATGGGTACTCGGCCACCCCAGCGCGTTCTATCTGAGAACGCCTGACACAGGAGGGGACGTCGGTGGACGACATGGGATTCGAGCGGTGGCTCGAAGCCGAGCTGCATCGAGAACTCGTGTCGTACACGCGGCTGACTCCCTCTCCCGAGGCGTCTCGCTATCACGCACTGGCGGAGAGAAGGGGTCCGAGAATGTTCGTCAAGAGTCTCGTTGCAGCCACCGGCACCAAGCTGCTGGTGGGAGGCGCGGCCGTCGTCATGGCCGCTTCCGCGGTCACCGGGACCGCGATCACGGGCAGCCCGAGCCCGGCGGCCTGGGGCCAGCAGGTGCACTCGGCGGTCGATGCATGCAAGGCGGCGCTGGGCGCCGGGATGCACGGAATCGGCGACTGCGTCAACGATTTCGCGCACAAGCACGTGGACTCCGGCCCAGCCCCGAGCGACAGCACGGTCGCCAAGGTCGAGGGCAAGTCCGACCAGCATCACAACCACGGCACCGAGGGCAAGTCCGACCAGAACCACGGCAAGGGCGAGAACAGCACCGCCGGCGATCCGCCCGCGACCACCGCTCCCGTCCCGAGCCCGACATCTGCTCCGGCGACCGAGGGCAAGTCCGACGGCTCGCAGGCGAACCAGGGCAGCTCGAGCAACCCTCAGGGCGCCGAGGGCAAGTCGGACAGCTCCAAGGGTCGCGGCACCGAGGGCCACTCGGACAGCACGCCTCCCGCGATCCCGGCGAGCCCGGATCCCGCTCCCCCGGTCCACCCGACCCATCCAGTTCATCCCACGCACCCGTAAAGGGTTCGGGGAACACTCGCCGGGCACCGTGCCGTCTGCCTCCGCGAAACCGGGGGCAGGCGGCATGGGCCGTCGAGATGACGGTCGGGGAGGCGCCTACCTCGAGCAGATCACCTGGAAGAGATGGGTGTCCGGGGGACGGGTGATGTTGCCGGCCAGCCCGTCTCCGCCATCTCTAATGTCCGTCCGGCGTCATCACCCGCAGCACGGGCCTCCCGTTGTCGTCAGCCAGCGGGAGGAGGATCCGGTGGGTCGCGGGATCGACGGCCACCGTGTGGGCGTTCGGCCCGGCCGGCCCCTGGGTGACCTTTCGAAGAGTCATCCCGTCGGCGTCGAACACGGCGAGAACGCCGCTCTCGGCGGCGACGTAGAGCCGGTGAAGGCCGGGATCGTAGGCCAGGACGTCGGGGACGTCGCCGACGCTCTCCGCCGGCGACGTCCGCCCGGTGCGGAGGTCGAGTGCGAGCACCTTCGCGTTGCGCTCGCAGCCGATGTAGGCCACCTGTGCGGGATCGTCCAGATACACGCCATGGGCGCCGTCGCACCCCGGCGCGTCGTAGCGGTGGACCACCACGTCGCGCACGGGGTCGACGATCACCACCGAGTTGCCGTCCCCCACCGCGACGACGACCGTGTGGGAGGTGGGATCGTACTGGGAGTTGCCCACGTCCCCGCCGACGTCGATGGTCCCGATCCGCCGGTTGCTCGTGGTGTCGATGACCGTGTCGGTACCGCCGTGCTCGTCGGAGACGAAGATGCGGTGATCGACCGGGTCGTATGCGAGACCGTCCGGGTAGTCGCCTCCCGGGACGGTGGCCACGACCCTCAGGGTCTGCACATCGATCACCGCCACCTCGTTCCGATCCGTCGCCGAGGCGTAGACGCGTCCGAGCTCGGGAACCGCGAGCACACCGTGAGCCCCCGGCACTCCGGCGATGTCGGCGATGACGCCGTCCGTCCTCGTGTCCACGACGGCCACCGCACCCTCGCCGAGCCGCGCGATGTAGAGGCGGTTGTTCGCCTCGTCGAGGCTCTGGTAGTCGAGCCGGCCGGTGCTCCCGCCCAGCGGGACGTCCGCGACGACGTGGACACCGCTGAGCGACGGCGACGGTTCCGACGACCCCCCGGACGCCTGGCCACACCCGGTGAGCAGCAGGGTCAGCAGGAGGATGACAGGCCGGCGGTGGCCGATCACAGGATCACCACGCTCGCGTAGGCCATAAAAATCCTCCCTATCGGTGCAGCGCGAGCCCGGCGCACGCGCACCCGAGCACGATGAACGGCTCCTTGATCTTGAGCCTCCAGATCAGGGCGAGGCTGACCAGCGCGATCACGGCGGTCGCCACGTCCACGACGGCGCCGCGGATCAGCACGATGGTCGCGCCCGCGATGGCTCCCGCGGCTGCCGCCGTCGCACCCCTGACGAACGCCTTCAGCTGAGCGTTCTCCCGGTGACGGATGAACCACCGCCCGGGGATGACGACGCCGAGGTAGATGGGGGTGAAGATGGCCACCGTCGCCACCACCGCGCCGGCCAAACCGGCGACCAGGTAGCCGATGAAGGCGGCGGTGATCACCACGGGTCCCGGGGTGATGAGGCCGATCGCGACGGCGTCGAGGAACTGCCGCTCCGTCAGCCAGTGATGCTCGTGGACGACCCCCTCGCGAAGAAACGGGACGATGGCGAGCCCGCTCCCGAAGATGAACGCACCCGCCTTGAGGAAGAACAGGCCGAGAGCTGTCAGCGTGCCGGCGGATGCGGTGGCCACCGCCGCCGCCAGGGCACCCGGGTGGCCGCCTCCAGTCGCGGCGAGCGCCCCCCATCGCGGAAGCCGCAGCCAGCGAGGGGGCGCCTCGAGGACGACCATGAGGAGACCGGCGCCGATGAAGAGCAGGGCGATCTCAGCGCCTGTGACCGCTGTCACCACCATGATCACTGCCGAGACGACCCAGAGCCGCGCGTCGCGGCGATTGGTCAACCGCGCCAGCTTGATCGTGGCGAGGACGATGATCGCCATCACCCCTGGCGCGATTCCGTAGAACAGCGACTGGACGACGGAGAGGCCCTCGTAGCGGACGTAGACGGCGGCGACGACGACCACCAGGAGGAACGAGGGCAGGATGAACGGGAGGGCGATGACCGCCGCGCCCAGCGCCCCCCTTCGCAGGTATCCGACCCACATGGCCACCTGGGCGGCCAGCGGTCCCGGCATCGTCTGGCCGAGGGCGACGCCGTTGAGGAACTCCTGGCGATCGAGCCACCCGCGACGCTCGACGAGGTCGCGCTGCATGTACCCGACCGTCGCGATGGGTCCACCGAACCCGAAGGTGCCGAGGTAGAGGAAATACCGGAGCAGACGTGGAAAGCTGCCCCTCGTCCGTTCTTCCGCATCCTCGCCGCCCGCCATGCCGATGTGAATCGTACCGACCGGCGCAGGTATGCTCGCCGGCCGAGATGAATCGTCGGTCTGCGCCGCTCCTCTACCTGGTGTGGATGGTCGGATGTGGCGGCGGGCAGGCTCCGTCCTCCACGCCGACGCCGCAGGCGGTGGTCGAGACCCCGACTCCGACATCACAGGCCCTCCCCTCCCCCTCCGCCGGCGCCACCGTCCCGTGCACGCCACGGGCAGGCGCGAGCGATGCGCTGACGGGATACGGCGCCACGTCGGCCGCGTGGAGCAGCCGCCACCGGGCCGACCCGAACCATGCCGACTTCTTCCTGCCGGCGCTCAACGACGGCGAGGATCGCTACACCTCGGTCATGTGCACGCCGGCGGGACGGGTCATCGCCTATCACCTCAACTTCCAACCGCTGATCACGGTGGCCGCCGCCAGGCAGGCGTTCCGCAGCGAGCTCCCGCCCGATGCCGTCCTCGTCTACGACACGGTCGATGCCGGGTGCGAGCACATCCAGTACCGGAGCGTCTCGCTCGCCCACGGCTTCGCCGACAGCGATCCCGCGGGGGTCGCGGATGCGGCGATCATCCTGCCGGATGATCCGCGCCAACCGTCAGCGGTCGGGACGGTCTTCATCGACGCACGCGTCGGCCTCCATGAGACGCCCGCCGGCTGCTGATGCGCCAGATGCCGTACCCGGCGGCGAGGATCACGGCGATCGCGAGACCGATGTAGCCGGCCCGCGACACCAGATGGATGGCGCGGGTGAGATTGCTTCCGAGCAGCAGGCCCACGGTGGTCACCGCGGCCACCCACACCGCGGCTCCCGCGGCATTGGCCGCGAGGAATCGCGGCCAGGGCATGTTCTGGCTGCCGGCCAGCGGCCCCGCGAGGATGCGCAGCAGCGCCACGAACCGCCCGAAGAAGACGGCGACCCAGCCGCGCCTCTCGAACACGGCTTCCGCCCGGGCGCGGCGCGCCGGCGAGTACAGGCGGCGGATGCCACGCACCATCAGAAGCCGCGGTCCCCACCGCCGCCCGACCCAGTATCCGGTGTTGTCTCCCAGCACCGCACCGGCGAACCCCGCCAGGGCGACGCCCCACGGTTCGAGGTGGCCCTGCGCGGCCACGGCCGCGCCGATGACCAGGGTCGTCTCCCCCGGGACCGGGATGCCGAGTGATTCGATGCCGACCCCGACGAGGACCATCACGTACCCGAACTGGGAGACGAGGGTCACGAGCAGATGGGTCATCGGGGCGCGGGATCCTCCTGGCTTCGACCTCCTGCCCCTCAGATACTGCCGGGAGCCGAGCCCGGCGTGCATCGGATAGCCTCGCGCGATGCAGTTCAGCCCGGAGCTGCGCGACGGGGTGCTCACCGGGGACATCACGGTGTCGGTCCGGCTCTGGCGGCGGCCGAAGGTGCGGGTCGGCGGCCGGTACCCCGTGGGGCCGGCCATGATCGAGGTGGATTCGATCGAGCTGCTTCCGTTCGCCCACATCAGCGCCGCCGACGTGCGCCTGTCCGGCGAGCCGGACCGGGAGACCCTGCGGCAGCGGGCCGCCCACGCCGGGCCGATCGGCGACGACACCCTCGTCTATCGGATCGCCTTCCACCTCGTCGATGCGGGCCGAGATCAGGGCACGGGCGGTACCCTTGCCAATACGTGATATATCACGTATCCTGTCTGACGGCTGCTGGAGCCGCTCCCGACCACTTGCTGTCGCGATTGGCGCATTGTGAGGACTGCCCGTGCCGAGTGCCTGTGTCCTGACCACCTACGGCCCGCCGAACGTCCTCGAGTGGACGCCCGTTCCGATGCCGGAACCCTCGGAGACCCAGATCCGGATCGAGGTCCGCGCCTCCGGGGTCGGCCCCACGGACCTGAAGATCCGTCGCGGCGACCTCGAGGCGGTCTTTCCTCTCCCGGTGCCTGCCGTCCTCGGGTTCGAGACCGCCGGGGTCGTCGATGCCGTCGGTGGCCGGGTCAGCGGCGTCGCGGTCGGCGACGAGGTGGCTGCGCTCCTGCCATCACTCGGCGGGTACGGCGAGTACGCGCTCGCCGCCGCGTGGACTCGCAAGCCGGCACACGTGACCTGGAACGACGCTGCCGTGCTGCCCGCGTCGGTCGAGGCCGCCGTCGGAGTGCTGCGCCAGCTCCGGGTGGCGCACGGTGAGACTCTCCTGATCCTGGGTGCCGGTGGGTCGGTCGGGATCATCGCCACGCAGCTGGCGATTCGTCAGGGGCTCGGCGTCATCGCAGCCGTCGGCGAGCGAGACGAGGCGCTCGTGCGAGAGCTCGGCGCCACGCCCGTACTCTACGGGAGCAACCTGCTCGCCAACGTCCGCGCGGTCGCCGATCGAGTCGATGCGACCTTCGATGCCGCAGGACACGGCGGACTTCAGGAGGCGATCACCCTCACCGGTGGCCCCGAACGCGTGATCACGCTGGCGGACGAGCACGCGGCGGAGCTCGGTGTCCGGCTCTCAGCACCCACACCCGATCGGGCTCCTGACGCCGTCGAGATCGGCATGCACCTCCTCGCCGCCGGCGAGCTGCGACTGCGATCGCAGCGAACCCTCCCGATGTCGGCGGCGGCCGAAGCCCACCGGCTGCTCGAGGACGGAGATGTTCACGACAAGCTGCTTCTCACGACGATCGCATAGCTCGACGGGTGGCGTCGGCTCAGGTTTCGTCGGCGGGAGCTGGAAGCGTTCCGCGGTGGAGGATGTTGGCGTAGACGCTCTCGAGCCCGATCGTGAGCGGCTCGAGCAGCTCGTTCGGCAGGCCCTCGAAGAACAGCCTTCGCACGAGGTCGATGTGTCCGCTGGACGCACCGGTGATCTCGTCCCAGCCCTGATCGGTCAGCGTGACCTCCGTTGCTCGACGATCGGACGCCGCCGGGCGGCACTCCACGAGCCCTCGGTTCTGGAGACGCCGTATGTGGTGGGAGAGCCTGCTCCGCTCCCAACTGATCCGGGCGGCCAGCGCGGTGACGCGCGTTCGCCCGCCCGGAGCGTACCGCAGAGCGTTCAGCACGTCGTAGTCGGGCAGCGAAAGGTTGCTGTCCGCCTGCAGCTGGCGGTTCATCTCATAGGTCAGGCGCAGCTGCACCTTCATGTAGGCCAGCCAGGCTCGCTGCTGGTCCGGCGTCAGTGTTCTGAACGCGGAACCTGATCTGCGTTCTCCTCGGCGTGACATATCATGTATTGTTGCCCGGCGTGTCCCCGCATGCAACAGGTGGAGAAGACAGGAGGGCGATAGAGGAATGGCAGCCGAAGGGCGTGGTCCGGGTCAGACCGGCGCGAGCCGTCCACTCCGACTTCTCGTCTTCTCCGCGTCGCTCCGCGCCGACTCCCTGAACACACGGCTGGCGACCCTGGCCGCCACGACCATCGAGGCACAAGGCCATACCGCCGACGTCGCCAGCATGGCAGAGTTCGACGCGGCCTCCTACAACGGCGATGTGGACGCGGCGGTCGGGCTCCCGCCGGGTGCGGAGAACCTTCGCCGGCGGTTGGAAGCGGCCCATG
>DATKEY010000130.1:0-22327 GCA_035544475.1 Candidatus Dormiibacterota bacterium
GCCGGTCGGCGACCCGTCGCTCGTGTGGCACGCGGCGGAACGGCTCGGGATCCCGAGCGAGGCGGTCGCGCCGGCGGAACGTGCCGGCCTGCTCGAGATCGGCTCGCGGGTGAGCTTTCGCCATCCCCTCGTCCGCTCCGCGGTATGTCAGCTGGCGTGTCCGCCCGAGCGCAGGAGGGCGCACTGGGCGCTCGCCGATGCAACCGATCCGCAGGTCGATCCGGACCGTCGCGCCTGGCACCTCGCGCAGGCGGCCGCGAACCCCGACGAGCGCGTCGCCGTCGAGCTCGAGCGCTGTGCCGATCGGGCGCAGGCTCGTGGAGGGCTCGCGGCGGCGGCCGCGTTCCTCGAACGGGCGGTGGCGATGACGGTCGATCCGTCGCGCCGGGCGTGTCGTGCGCTGGCCGCCGCCCGTGCGACCCATGTCGCCGGCGGGTCCGAGGCGGCGATGAGGCTTCTCGGCATCGCCCAGGCGGGCTCGCTCGACGAGCTGGGCCGTGCCCGCGTCGACCTGCTGCGCGCGCAGATCGCGTTCGCAACGACGCGCGGTGCCGAGGCTCGTCTCCTCCTGCTCCGAGCCGCCCGGCGTCTCGAGCCGCTCGATGTCGCGTTGGCCCGCGAGACCTACCTCGAGGCGCTGACGGCGGCGTACTTCACCGCGGGCCTCACGCCCGGTGGCGCCGTGCAGGAGGTCGCGGTGGCCGCGCTCGCCGCGCCGCCTGCGTCTGGCTCACCCCGCGCGTCGGATCTCCTCCTCGACGGCCTGGCGGCGCGATGCACGGCGGGGTACGCCGAGGCGCTGCCCATGCTGCGTCGGGCCACGCACGCGTTCACGGCCGGGGACCTGCCGGACGAGGAGGTGCTCCGCTGGATGTGGATCGCGGGGTACGTCGCGGTCGACGTGTGGGACGACGAGGCGCTGGTGCTCCTCGCGTCGCGGTGCCTCCATCACGCCTGGGAGTCCGGGGCGCTCACCGTGCTCCCCCTGGTCCTCGGCCTTCGCATCCTGGTGCACGTGCTCGCCGGCGAGCTCGCCGCGGCCGCGGAGCTGGTCGAAGAGCAACGCCAGGCCGACGAGGTGACGGGACGGCATCCGCCACGGTACGCCGCGCCCGTCGTCGCCGGGTGGCGGGGCCGCGAGGCGGAGTTCACCGAGCTCGCCGAGACCCTCACCAGGGACACGATGGCCCGGGACGAGCGAGTCGGGAACACCGTGATCCAGTGGTCGAGGGCGGTGCTCTACAACGGCCTCGGACGCCACCCGGAGGCACTTTGGGCGGCGGAGCGGGCCTGCGAGCAGGAGTCGGTGGGGTTGGCGAATCTGGCGCTCGTGGAGCTGGTCCTCGCGGCCGTCCGCAGCGGCCAGGTCGAACGCGCCGCCGAGGCCCTGGCACGGCTCTCGGCGAAGACCCAGGCCAGTGGCACCGAGTGGGCGCTCGGGATCGAGGCGGGGGCGCGGGCGCTGCTGAGCGAGGGTGAGGCCGCCGAGCGTCTCCATCTCGAGGCGATCGACCGGCTGGGTCGCACGCGCATCCGCGCGGCGCTCGCCCGCGCTCATCTGCACTACGGGGAGTGGCTCCGCCGTGAGCGGCGGAGGGAGGAGGCCCGCGAGCACCTCCGCCCCGCTTTCGAGATGCTGACGGCGATGGGCGCCGCGGCGTTCGCCCAGCGCGCCCAACGCGAGCTGCTCGCGGCCGGGGAGCACGCGCCCAGGCGCCACGCCGAGCCCCGGGAGAAGCTCACCGCCCAGGAGGCACAGGTCGCCCGCCTGGCGCGTGACGGCCTCTCCAACCCGGAGATCGGTTCCCGGCTCTTCATCAGCCGGCGCACCGCCGAGTATCACCTCCACAAGGTGTTCGCCAAGCTGCAGATCACCTCGCGCAGCGAGCTGAGCGTCGCCCTCCCGGCGGAGCCGAGCGCCGCCCTCGCGCGCTGAGACCGGTCGCGCCGCGACGTCACCCGTCAGCGCTGACAGACGTGGGCGTACCAGGCGGGTTCGGGGATCGTCTCGATCGGGAGGGTGACGACCACCGCGAGGATCGCCTCGCAGCCGCAGCAGACGACGGAGATCATCTCGGGCTCGGTATACGCCAACGGGGCGAGAACGGTCCGGTGTCCGCAGACCTCACAGGTGACGGTGACGCGCAGGAGGCGGCCGCCGGTCATGTCCTCTCCCCCGGCTGCGGCTCGTTCACTGGTCCCCTCGGGCCGCCGTTCCTCCACTCGTGGTATCGCCGGATGTTGAGCGTCTCCGCCTCGGTTGCGGCCTCGCAGTCGACGGCGAACGCGCTCCGGAGGTGTTCGGCGCGCATCCTGCGGTCACAGGGCCAGATTGGGAGATGCTCTTGCCCGCACCTGACGCACGACATGTCGCCGATCCCTCCATCCCGAAGCTCGTTCTGACTGTGATCCAGCATGCCGTCTCGACTGCTGGATCGCATCGAGGAGGTCACCGGTCGGCTCCCCAGTCGTTGGGCGCGAGGTCCCCGGTATGTCCCCAGCGGGGAGCTGAGGACGCCGGGTCCACGAGGCGGCGCCGCGGACATGGCCGGACGGCCAGCTCCCCCTGTCCGGGCGGACGGCTCAGGGGTGGTCTCCGCGGGCTCACCCTCTGGTGGGATCGAGTCCGTTGGAGGTGACTGCAGTGTATTTGCGCACGGTCCGTCTGGAGGGGGACCCGGAGGATCTGGAAAAGGCGATCAGAGCGTTCGACCACGTGTCCATGCCCGTTCGCCGGCTTCCCGGCTGCGCCGCCGTCGCGCTCCTGGCCGATCGCAAGGCCGGAAGGGGCGTCACCCTCACCTACTGGGAGACCGAGGCGTCCCTGAAGGCGAGCGAGGAGACAGCGGCCGACGCGCGGGCTCTGCTCACCGCCGAGCACGATCTCACGGTCATCGACGTCGAGCGCTACGAGGTCGCCGTCCTCGAACGGCGGGAGCCGCTGAAGGACGGAACGTATGCCCGTCTCATCTGCGGCCGTGGAGACGCCCAGCGCGCGGAGAAGGTCGGGCTCGGGGCACGCGATCGCACCCTGCCGATCGTCAAGCGCCAGAAGGGCTTTCGCTCGGTCATGGCAGGGTTCAACCGCAGGAACGGCAGGGTGATCGCCGGCTCGTGCTGGGAGACCGCGGCCGATCGCCAGGCGAGCGACGCGGCTCTCGCCGCGATGCGCCTCGAGGTGATGCAGGCGGCCGGCGTGGCCGAGCCGATCAAGGTCGAGAACTACGAGGTCGTCTTCGCCGACATCCGGGTGGCCGCCGGGACCGCCTAGGAAGAGAAACGCCACGCCCCCAGACCGGGCCGCCGGGGCATCCGCCCCGCGGCCCGGTACTGCGTCATCGGTCGCCGGGGTCCTCGGCGAGTCGGATGGCCTCGCGGAGGTGGCGATCGTGGCCCAGAGTGCCGTCCATCGCGGCCATCGTGCCGCGGAGGAGCATCGCCGGCGCCACCCATTCGGGCAGGGTCACGCGGGCCGAGCGCCGTGCGACACCGCGGGCGATCGCGTCGCCGGCGCGTCCCACATCGATCGGCGAGGTCATCCAGTCGGGGAGCGCGCGTCGCGCAGCCGCGAGCGCCTCGGAGGCGAA
This sequence comes from Candidatus Dormiibacterota bacterium, assembly GCA_035544475.1. Taxonomy (GTDB): domain Bacteria; phylum Chloroflexota; class Dormibacteria; order Aeolococcales; family Aeolococcaceae; genus CF-96. The sequence goes on from DATKEY010000130.1 coordinate 3,588, forward strand.
CGAACGGCGCACCAGGTCGGTGTCGACGAAGCTGAAGTAGGCCACTCCGGCCGTCGCCCAATGCGGGGCCAGCTCGGTGCGCAGCGCTCGTCCCAGCTGCTCGACCGCCGCCTTGCTCGCCGCGTACGACGCCACCATGCTGCCGTTCATGAAGGCGTAGATCGAGGACATGAGCAGGAAGTGTCCGCGGCGCGCGACCACATGGGGCAGTGTCGCCTTCACCGTGTTCCAGACACCATGGAGGTTGACCTCGAGGACACGGTCGAACTGCGCCTTGTCGACCGACAGCATGGTGGCCGCAGGCGGCTCGATACCGGCGTTGGCGATCACCACGTCGATGCCGCCGAAGCGCTCGACGATGGACTCCACCACCGCGGTGAGCCCCGTCGCGTCGGTGACGTCGACACGGTACGCCTCCGCCACCGGGCCGATGCCTGCAGCGGCGCGCTCGGCCTCGGCCGAGTCGACGTCGAGGAGCGCGATCCGCGCACCCCGTGCCGCGAGCCGGCGTGCGCTCTCGAGGCCGATGCCGCGCGCCCCACCGGTGATCAGCACCACCCGCTCCGCGACGTCGAGCGCGGGACCGATGCCGCCCTCGATTCCCCAGGTCATCGCATCGAGCCACGCCTCCGTCGTGAGGCGCGCGAGAGCCGTCCAGTAGGCGGTCTGCAGCCGGAGCAAGGTGCTCAGGGTCAGCTCGCTCCGGCGCCGGCGTGATCCGGGGCCTGGCGGAACACCGAGTCCAGCGTCCACTGCAGGAGGTATCGGGGAGCCATCCGCGCCGACACCGCGCTCGCCAGGTTGGCGAGCCCGGGCACGCAGACGGCGTCTCCGCGGTCGAAGGCGCGCAGCCCCGTGGTCACCACGCGCTCAGCGGACATGTAGAGCGGCCCCAGGCGCTCGAAGTCGGCGTCCAGGCCGGCGAGCCCGGCGAATTCGGTGCGGGTGGGACCGGGGCAGAGAGCCATGACCCTCACGCCGCTCCCGCGCAGCTCCGCGGCCACCGCTTCGGTGAGGTGGAGAACGAAGGCCTTCGTGGCGGCGTACGTCGCCATGTGCGGGATCGGCTGAAAGGCCGCGGTGCTGGCGAGATTGATGACGCCGCCGCTTCGCGCCGCGACGCAGCCGGCGAGCGCAGCGCGCATCAGATCGTGGACCGCGAGGCAGTTGAGCGTGACCTGCGACGCGTCACGGCGTGTGGCCTGGTCGACGAAGCGTCCGCGGGTGCCGGATCCGGCGTTGTTCACCAGAAGCCAGGGGCCGTCCTGAGAGAGCCTGTCGGCGACCCGGTCGCGGCCCGCGGCGGTCTCCAGATCGGCACCGATCACCTCGACGGATGCACCGGAGAGGCGGAGCAGCTCGGGAGCCAGCCGCTCGAGCCGGTCGACGCGGCGCGCCACCAGCACGAGCTGGTGACCGCGCCCGGCGAGGTGGCGGGCGAAGGTCTCGCCGAGGCCACTCGAGGCGCCGGTGACGAGGGCCGGGACGGTGGCCGGGAGCGGGAGCATCGGACCCCACGATGCCGCCCTGCGTACGCCCGTCCGATGGCCGTCGGGCCAGGAGACCCCAGCCGGACGGACCGGGCCGGCCGGCCCCGGCTCAGGCGCCCGCGCGGAGGCGGGCCGCGAAGCGCTCGCGAAGCTTGGAGAGCTTGGGGTTGATCACGACCTGGCAGTACCCCTGGTCGGGGTTCCGCGCGAAGTAGTCCTGGTGGTACTCCTCGGCGGGGAAGAACACCTCCAGGGGGACGATCTCCGTCACCACCGGTCGCGGCCAGAGCGAGCCGGCCGCCTGGCGTGAGTCCTCGGCGATCCGCCGCTGGGTGTCGTCGTGGGTGAGGATGATCGAGCGGTACTGGGTGCCGACGTCGTGGCCCTGGCGGTTGAGCGTCGTGGGGTCGTGGATCGCCCAGAAGACATCGAGGATGTCGCCGTAGGAGATGACGTCGGGGTCGAACTCGACCTGCACCACCTCCGCGTGCCCGGTCGCGCCCGAGCACACCCGCTGGTAGGTCGGCTTGGGATCGTCTCCGCCCGCGTACCCGGAGACCACCCCCGTCACACCCTCGATGCGCCGGTAGGCGGCGTCGAGGCACCAGAAGCAGCCGCCACCGAGGGTGGCGAGCTCACGTCTCTCTGCCATGTCCCCACCCTACCAGGGGCTGGAGCCGCCGCACATACTCCTGTTCGTGCTGGTCACCGGCGACCCCCCCGGTCGCGTCAGCCCTGGGCGTGGCCCACCGCGTTCCCGACGTTGGAGTACAGCGAGCCGGTGCTGTGCCCCATCACCTCGAGGAGGAGCAGAACGCCGAGGGCGATGATCACGAGGATGAGCCCGTAGCGTTCGAAGCGCTCGGGACGGGTGACGCTCACCGAGTGCCGAATCTTGCGATGGGTGATCCGGGGCTTGACGGGCTCCCTGGCCAGTGTTAGTTAGTTAACTCACTGACAACAGGCCAGGAGGAGGTGCTCGACATGGCGCTGGCTCACGGACCTCGTGGCATGGTCGGCTCGCCGGTCCGGCTTCGTTCGCGGCTCGGCGTCCTCACACTGCTGCTGCTGGCCGCCGTTCAGTTCCTCGACATCGTCGACGCCTCGATCGTCAACGTGGCGCTGCCGTCGATCCAGCGAAGCCTGGGCTTCTCCCAGCAGAACCTCCAGTGGGTGGTCAGCGGATACATCCTCACCTACGGAGGCTTCCTCCTCCTCGGGGGACGCCTGGCGGACCTCCTGGGCCGCCGGCGCATGCTGGTCGCCGGGCTGGTCCTCTTCGCTCTCGCATCACTGGCGGGCGGCCTGGCCGCCGGTCAGGGACTGCTCGTCGGTGCCCGGCTCGTCCAGGGTGGCAGCGCGGCATTGATGGCCCCCGCGGCTCTCTCGGAGCTCACGACGACCTTTCGCGAGGGTGCGGACCGCGCCACCGCGCTCGGGGTCTGGGGTGCGGTGAGCGGGATGGCGGCAGCCGCCGGCGTCCTGTTCGGCGGATTGCTCTCCGACGGCCCCGGGTGGCGGTGGGTGCTGTTCGTGAACCCGCCCGTCTGCCTGGTCGTGCTCGCCGCTGCGTTGCGGCTGCTCCCCCGGGGCACCACCCGGGAGAGAGAGGGCACCTTCGACACCCGGGGCGCCCTGCTCGTCACCGCGGGCATGCTGCTCCTGGTGTTCGGTCTGGTGCGGGCGCCGGTCGTGGGCTGGGCGACCGGCCAGACCATCCTCACCCTGGTCGCAGCCGGGATCCTCCTCGCCGCCTTCGCGGTGAACGAGGCGCGCAGCCGCCATCCCCTCGTCCCCTTCTCCATCCTCCGCGTGAGGGGGCTGGTCGCCGCGAACGCGACCCAGCTGATCGCCTTCGCGGGTGCGTTCACGATGTTCTTCTTCGTGACCCTCTACATGCAGGAGGTTCTCGGATACTCGCCGCTGCGCGCCGGCGTGGCGTACCTGCCGATCACGGCGGGCTTCGCCGTGTCGGGCGGCGTCGCCCCGCAGCTCGTCATCCGCATCGGCACGCGCCCCGTGGTCGCCGGCGGTGCCCTGGTCGGCGGGGCGGGCATCTACTATCTGGCGCGCGTGCCGATCCACGGGTCGTACGTCGCCGACCTCCTGCCGGGGTTCGTGGTCATGGCGCTGGGCATGGGCTCGGTGTTCGTCGCCGTGATCGCCGCCGCCAACGCCGGGGTCCCAGGGGACGACGCCGGGCTGGCGGCGGGGCTGCTCAACGCCTCGCAGCAGGTGGGGAGTGCGCTCGGACTGGCGATCATCTCGGCGATCGCGATCACCCGCACCGACGACCTCCTCGCGGCGCACGCCGGTCGAATCGACGCGCTCGACGCCGGCTACCACCGCGGGCTGTTGATCGGGAGCCTCTCCATGCTCGCGGCGGCGGTCATCGCGACGCGGATCGGGAACACCCGCACCTCCGGTCCGCTGGTGCTCGCGCAGTATCCTGTTGAGTGAGATGACTGACTCGGCCGGCACACCTCCGGACGCCGCCGCCCCGCGTCCCGGCAAGCGCGAACGGCTGGTGGCGGCCGCGCGCGAGCTGCTCCACCGGCAGGGCATCGAGAGGACGACGCTGGCCGAGATCGCCCAGGCCGCCGATGTGCCTCCGGGCAACGTCTACTACTACTTCAAGACCAAGGACGACGTCATCGAGGCCGTCGTCGAGGCGCGGGTCCAGGAGACCCTCGCCGTGATGGAGGCGCTGGAGCGTCGCCATCGCACCCCGAAGGGCCGGCTGAAGGCGCTCATCGCGGCGTCCGCGCAGCAGGGCGACAGCATCGCGCAGTACGGCTGCCCACACGGGACGCTGTGCTCGGAGCTCCACAAGCGCGCCACCGGTCCCGACCCCGCGGTCGCCCGCCTCATGCGGATCCCGATCGAATGGGCCGAGCGGCAGTTCCGTCTGATGGGCCGCAGCGACGCCGCCGAGCTCGCCTTCGACCTCATCGCGAACTACGAGGGAACGGCGCTGCTCACCCACACATTCCGTGATCCGCAACTGCTGACCCGCGAGGCGCGCCGGCTCGAGCGCTGGATCGACTCGCTCGACGCGGAGTCGCCGGACGCCGCCGTCGTCACAGCACAGTCGCGCCTTCCGCGCCTCCCACAACGAACGAGGCGATTGCAGCGATCGCAGTGATCGGGTAGTCTCAGTCCCTCGGGGGCGGGGTGTCAGCTCGTGGAGAGGCAGCAGGACATGGCACTCGACGGGACCTCGGTCCCCCTCGCGCTCATGCTGGCGGCGTTCCTGGGTGGGCTGCTCGTCGGGCTCGGGTTGCGCGGCGATGAACCACCGCGGTGGTGGGAACGGCCGTGGCCCACGGGCCCCGCGCCCGAGCCCAGCTTCGGCGAACGGATGAGGTCGGGCCGGCAGAGCTGAAGGAGCCGGTCCTGACCTGGCCCGTTCGCTCAGACCAGGCCGAGCTGCTGCAGCATGTCGAGGCGGTCCCAGCGCGAGATCACCGACTTGAGCCTGCCGTCCTCGACCTCGATGACGTGACAACCTTCGAGCGTGAACGACCTGCCGGTGGCCTTGAAGGGGCCATAGTCGCCGGTCATCGTCGCGGAGTACTCCCACAGCACGCAGACGTTGTCTCCGTCGGCGAACACCCTGGTGATCGGCATCCGGCTGTCGGGAAATGCCTTGAAGACGGCCGCCGCGTAGTCGGCGATCGCCTGTCCGGCCAGAGGAGCCTCGCCTGACGGGGTGTACGTGCCGCCCTCGGCGAAGAAGGTCGGCATGTCCGCGGCGTTGGTGGTGTCCCAGGTGACCTCGTACGCCGTCACCACCGCCATGGGGTCCATCGCGACTCCTCCCTTGGTCCGGACGATCGCAGCACGATCGCACCGGCGACCGGTGCCCGGATCGACCTGACGGAGCGAAAGCGCGTGTCGGGCTGGCCACGGGGGGCCGGTGCTCTCATCGCCGCCGGGCGGAGCCGAGGCCGGCCTCGAGGTCCGCGCCGACGCCGCGTAGGAGGACCCCGAGCCCGTAGTCGAAGGCCTCGTCGGAGACGTGGGCCGCGTACTCGCCGGCGGCCTCGTGGAGGTGGGGGAAGGCCCCTGCGGGCAGCTCGCCGATGCGCTCGGGGAGGTCGACCGGCGCCGGGCCGGCACGCAGGCCGGCGAAGCCGAGCGCGTAGCTGATCAGGATGCCGAGGACGTGGAGGGCGCGGGTCTGGTCGAACCCCGCGTCGACCAGGGCGCCGAGGATGCGCTCTCGAAGGCGGAACATCCCCGGCGTCGGGGACCTCTGGGAGAGGATCAGCGTGACCAGATGGGGGTGACGGCGGCTCACCTCGTAGAGCTGCTCGACCTCCGTCCGGACCAGGTCCTCCCAGGTCGCGCCGGCGGGTGTCTCGCGGTGCAGCTCGGCGAAGGCGAGCGTGGTGACGCCCTCGACCATCTCGTCCTTGTTGCGGACGTAGCCGTAGAGGGTCATGACGCCCATCCCGAGCTCGTCGGCGAGGCGGCGCATCGTGAACGCGTCGGGTTCCTCGCGGTCGATCAGGGTGAGGGCGGTCTCGACCACCTGCTCTCGGGTGTACCGAGGGCGTGGTCCGGGTCGGGAGGAGGGGGGGAGGGGGTCGCTTGACATGGAATTCCGTACAAAGTACCGTATCCGAACTCCGTACAGCATACGGCGTTTCGGCCGAGAGAGGAGCAGGATGGCGACGACGACGGTCAGAGTGTCTCCCCCGGAGGCCGGGCTCGCGCCGGTCTGCGAGGACTTCAGCGCGTTCATCATCGCCGGGGCGGTGAGCGGGGACGAGACGAAGTTCCGGCGCGAGACGGAGGGGCGGACGCCCGCTCAGGGCATCGAGGACGGCGTCGACGCCGAACGGCTGGGCTTCCGCCGCGTGTTCATCTCCGAGCGGTGGGACATCAAGGAGGCGGACGTCATCCTGGCGGCGATCGGCGCGAGGACGACGCGGCTCGAGCTGGTGACGGGGATCATCGTCCCGACCACCCGGCATCCGTGGATGGTGGCGGCGCTCGGGGCGACGATGCAGTGCTGCTTCGGTCCGCGGTTCGTGCTCGGCCTCGGCCGCGGCGACAAGGGCGCCTTCCGGGGCATGGGCATCGAGATGACCACGTTCACGGCGCTCGTCGAGTCGGCACGGATCACGCGCCGGTTGTGGGCCGGGGAGAGTGTCGCCTACGCGGGGCAGCTGGGCCGGTTCGACGCGCTGCAGCCGCACGAGACCTACCCGGGGCCGCAGCCGCCGATCTGGATCGCCGGGTTCTGCCACGAGAAGGGCGCCGCCGCCGCGGCGGAGGCGTTCGACGGCGTCATCCTGCCGCCGATGCTCACGCCGGAGGCGACCGCGGCCGCGGTGCGACGGATCCGCACCGCGTGCGAGCGCATCGACCGCGATCCGGCGAGCATCAGGATCGTGCAGCCGGTGGTCACGGCCCCGGACATGGACGAGTTCGAGACACGGTCGATCTCCACGGGGCGGCTCGTGACCTACCTGCAGTACCCGTACTACGGCGACATCCTCGCGACCGCCAACGGGTGGGACCTCGATGTCGTGCGCAGGATGCGCGCGCATCCGCAGCTCACGAGCGCGTCGCGCGTGGGCGACCTCACCTACCACCGCCACCAGATGGTCGAGGGGCCTGGGTCGGTGATCCCCTGGGAGTGGGTGCACCACTGCAGCGCGATCGGGACCCCGAGCGAATGCGCGACCTCGCTGCAGCGGTTCATCGATGCGGGGGCCGACGAGGTCACGACGTATGGCAGCACGCCGCGCCAGAACGCTCCGCTGGTCGCGGCATGGCGGGAACGCCCGGAGGCCCGGCGATGACGACGCAGACCGAACCAGGCGGCGCGGCGACGGTGCCGATCGCCGATACGATCGCGGACCTGACGCCGGAGTGGTTCACCGAGGTGCTGCGTCAGCCCGGGACGATCGCCGCGCACCGCCGGGTGACGGCGGTGCGGACGGAGCCGATCGGGACCGGTCAGGTCGGGCTCGTGGTGCGTGCCGTCCTCGAGTACGACCATCCCGGACATGGCGCGCCGCCGTCACTGGTCGTCAAGCTCCCCTCCGCCGACCCCGGGAGCCGGCAGATGGGCGTCGCGATGGGGCTGTACGAGGCGGAGGTCCGCTTCTACCAGGAGATCGCCGGCCGTCTGGGTCCGTCCGTCCCCAGGATGCACTGGGGGGAGGTCGACCCCCCGGCCGGACGCTTCACCCTCGTGCTCGACGATCTGACCCGCACCTCGCAGGTCGGAGACATGGTGGCCGGATGCTCGCTCGAGCAGGCCGCGCTCGCGATGGCGGCGCTGCCCGCGCTCCAGGCGCCGGTGTGGGACGACCCCGGCCTGCCGGGCCGGCCGTGGCTCGACCCGGTGCGCACCGACATGATGTTCGCAGCGGTCGCCCCCACCCTGGAACCGTTCCTCGAGCGATTCGCCGGGCAGCTCGAACCGGAACATGTGGCGCTCGTCCGCCGGCTGGCACCGAACGCCGGCGACTATCGGACGCGGGTGTGGACGTCACCGTACGTCGTCGCCCACAGCGATTACCGGCTCGACAACATGCTGTTCGCGACCACGGTCGGGGCCCCGCCGATCTCGATCGTGGACTGGCAGGGAGCGCGACTGGGGCCACCCCTGCTCGATGCCGCGGTGCTCCTGGGTGCGTGCATGAGCACCGAGCAGCGTCGCGCGCACGAGCGTGAGCTGCTGCATGACTATCACGACCGCCTGGTGTCCGCGGGGATCGGCGGCTTCTCGTTCGACGACTGCCTCGAGAGCTACCGCCGCTGCTCACTGTGGCCGTTCCTCCTCGGCATCCCGGTGTCGGTGTCGCTGGTGCAGACCGAACGCGGCGACGCGATGTGGGCCCGTCTCGTGCGCGGCTGCGCGGAGCTCGTGATCGACACGGGCGCCGCGGAGCTCCTGGAGTAGAGCCGTGTCGATTCCCGCTCCCAGAGAGGGCGGTGCGGCCCTCGTCACCGGCGCCTCGTCGGGCATCGGCGCGGCGCTGGCGCGCGAGCTGTGTGGACGTGGGCACGACGCGATCCTCGTCGCCCGCCGGCGCGACCGGCTCGAGACCCTCGCCGCCGAGCTGCGCGAGCGGCACGGCCGTCGCGTCGAGGTGCTCCCGTGCGACCTCGCCGACCCCGACGCTCGCCGCGGGCTCTCCGCCGAGATCGCGCGGCGGGGCCTGGACGTCGACGTCCTCGTCCTCTGCGCCGGCTTCGGGCTCGCCGGGCCGTTTCTCTCCCAGTCCTCGGACCGGATCACGAGCATGGTCCGCACCAATGTCGAGGCGGTGATGGCGCTCACCCGCGAGCTGATCCCGCCGATGGCGGCCCGCGGCAGTGGGGCGGTGCTCATCGTCTCCTCGATGGCCGGCAATCAGCCGATGCCGAACTTCGGCGCGTACGCGGCGACCAAGGCCGCGATGACGTCGTTCGCGGAGTCGCTGCACTGCGAGCTGGCGCCGAGCGGCGTGACCGTCACGGCGCTGTGCCCGGGAGGGGTGAGGACCGAGTTCTCCCAGGTCGCGGGCGCGACGAGGGCCGAACGTCGCACCCCGTCGGCACTGATGATCAGCGCCGACGAGTGCGCCCGCGCCGGGCTCGAGGGACTGTCGGAGGGCCGGCGGATCGTGATACCGCGCCTCGCTGTCCGGATGTTCACGTGGTTCGGCGGCCACGCTCCGCGAGCGATCTGGCTGCCGCTGTGCCGACGGCTGTTCGCGTGAGGGTCTAGGACACGGGCCACCGTGCGGACCGGCTGGGAGGGCCGGGGCTCAGGCGCGCGATGACGGGCGGTTCGGGGCGCGGCGCGGGGGCTGCGGGAGGCTCTTCGTACCGGCGGATCCAGCGAGGCAGTCCCAGGGCCAGGACGAGGATGGCGCCCAGCATGCCCGCGAGGAAGATGCGCAGCTGGGTCATGACCGCGGCGACGAGGTCGGCGCCGGCGCCGTTCCTCCCCAGGGAGTATCCGTAGCTCGCGGTCCCGGCGAGCACGCCGATGATCACGATCCACCACGTGCTCACCGTCACCCAGAACCCTGCGCGTGCCTCGCTGCGACACAGCTCGATGAGCATCGCCCGCAGGCGGGGACGAAGGACGAGCACCGTCGCGAGGAGGATGGCGATCGCCACCAGGCTCGCCAGTGCGTAGACGAGGATCGGGCCCATTCTCAGCGCGACTCGTCGGTGAGGGTCTGCTCGACCTCGGTGCGTGTCCGCTGGAACTCGCGGATGGCACGGCCGAGACCTGCTCCGACCTCGGGGAGCCTGCCAGGTCCCCGGACGATCAGCACGCCGACGAGCAGCAGGAGGACCAGCCACATGTGGCCGGGATTGATGAACGGCATTGCGATGAACCCTCCGCGAACGTCGTCGGTGGCGATGTGCTGTTCACCGCCACCGACGCATACGCGGGGTGTTACACGGGCCGGTCCTTCGCCGCGCCGAGCTGGAGAGCCTCGGCGTGGCCGGCGAGAGCGGTGCGGGCCTCCGCGAGCAGGCCCTTCTCGACCTCGGCGTCCGAGAGCGCGTGCTGCAGAACGGGGAGCGCGGCGAGGAACACGTGCGAGGTGAGGTGCTCGGCATCCGGAGCGTTGCCGGCAATGGAGTACATCAGCCGGTACACCGGCACGACGTGCCGGCGGTACGCGCCCACCCACCGCTCGCCAGACCTCGCCGGCGCCACTCGTCACCTCCCGTCGTCCGCGCCTGCGACCGGCGCCTGAACTACGACAGCACATTGACGTTACGACCGTGTTGCGTAGCATATCAGCCGATCACGTCAATGCGGGCAGGTCAGGCGATCGGCCTCGGGTTGAGCGCCTGGGTGATCGTCGAGACGAGCGCCTGGATCTGATCGCCGACCGTGACCGCGAGGACCGCGAGCGCAACCGCGAGGAGAGCGATCAGCACTGTGAGCACCGCGCTCTCCGCGGCGCTTCCCCCTGTGTCCCTGTCCATCCGCCCCATGTCCACGCCCTCTCGTGACAATCCCTACTCATGCGTACGACGTGGGTAACGCGCGTCGGTGTCGTAACCCGGTCCGTACGGCTGAATGGGGACGTCGAGGGAATGAGATACCGAACATCGCGATCACCGGTCACCGGTGCGGAGTTGCTGTCAATGCTCGAGCGGACCCGTCGTGTCGACCGCTATCTCGACGCGCTTCTCTCCGACCGGCGTCCTCCACGGCACGCTCCGTCGCCCGGCGATCTCGATGCGATCGCCGCGGCCATCGAGCTCTGCTCGGTGCGTTCCCAGGCGGGGATGCCCGATCCCCGCTTCATCGAGCGGCTCGAGCGCCGGCTCCGCAGAGTGACCCAGGGCGAGTTCGGCCGACGCCGACGGATCCCGACGCGCCTGCGCGACGGCATGGTCGACGCCGACGTCCTCTGACCCGCTCCCCGTCAGCTCGCCTCCCGACCGGTGAGGCCGATGCGGGTCGTCGACGCAGGCGCCGGCGTCACCAACCGGCCGTCCCGCAGCTCGACGACGCGGTCGGCGAGCCCGAGGAGCGCAGGGCGGTGGGTGACCATGAGGACGGTGCGTCCGCGCATCAGCCGGCGGAGCGCCCGCAGCACCCCCCGTTCCGCCTCCACGTCGAGCTCGGAGGTGGGCTCGTCGAGGAGGACGATCGGCGCGTCGTGGAGAAGGGCGCGGGCGATCGAGATGCGCTGACGCTGTCCCCCCGAGAGGCCGGCGCCGCGATCGCCGAGACGGTGCTCGAGCCCACCGGGAAGGTCGTCGGCGAACTCGGTGACGAGCGCATGGGTCGCCGCCGCGACCACATCCTCCGTCGACGCCCCCGGCCGGCCGAGACGGATGTTCTCGAGGATCGATCCCGAGAACAGCACCGTCTCCTGGGGAACCACCGCGATCTGCTCGCGCAGCCATGGGACGGAGAGGTCCTGGGTCGGGATGCCGTCGACGAGGACGGTCCCCCGGGTCGGCGGGTAGAGGCCGGCCACGAGCGCGAGCACGGAGGACTTGCCGCTGCCGTTCGCACCCGTCACGGCGACGCGCTCTGTGGGTGACACCGTGAGCGAGACCCCTCGCAACGACTCCCCTCGTCCGTAGTCGAGGGTGACGTCGCGGAGCTCCACCCCGCCGCGTGCGCGGATGCACGCGAGCTGTCCGGTCGCACGTGCGTGGACGGCCTCCGGCAGCTGCTCGCCGAGGATGGCGCCGAGCCGTTCCGCCGCCGCTCCGCCGGCGCTCAGGGAGCGCGAGAGCCCGGACAGAGAGCGGATCGGCTTCACCATGTTGCGCACGTACGTCATGACGACGAGCATCACCCCGAGGGTCCAGTACCCGTGGAGCACGCCCCATGCCCCGAGCCACAGCAGCGCGGCGGTGCCGAGACCGGAGACGACCTCGACGAGAGGGGTGAGGCGGGCGACGACGTCGACCGAGCGCAGCCCCGCACCGAGGCTGCGGGCGTTGACCTTCGCGAACGCAGCGTCGTGGACCGGGTGGCTGCCGAGCAGGTGCACCGTGCGGATGCCGGCGAGCACCTCGGTCACCTGCGCCGCGAGCGAGCCCTCGCGCGCTCGCTGGGCGCGCGACGCCTCCCGCGCCACCCGTGCGTAGCGGAGCACGACGACGGCGACGAGCGCCCCGGTGACCGCGGGAACGAGCCCGAGCTCCCAGTTCACCAGGAGGACGGCGATCAGCAGCCCGCCGACGTTGAGGACCCCCGGGATCAGGGTCGAGAAGATGTCGACGAGGGCGTCCTGGATGCGATCGGTGTCGATGGTGAGCCGGCTCGTCAGGTCGCCGAGTGACCGCCGGTCGTGGAACGACATCGGAAGCCGCTCGAGGTGGGCGAAGACGTCGGTGCGCAGCTCTGCGGTCATCCGCTGTCCCGCTCCGTTCATCACCCGATCGCCGAGATAGTCGAAGAGTGCGCTCGCGCCGGCGAGAACGGCCGTGCCGGCGACAGCGAGGGCGAGCAGGCCGCCGGGCGAGCCGCCGACCGCCGACAGGACCCCTCCGAGCGGGCCACCGGGTCGCCGGCCACCGATCACGATGTCGACGACGATCGCGAGCGGCCACGGCTGGCCGAGATCCGCGAGCAGCTCGCCGACGCGAAGGCAGATGCCCGCGGTCAGCGCTCCCAGGTGCGGCCGGGCGTAGCTGCGGAAGCCCCACAGGCCTCCGCGGGTCATCTCCCGCACCCGGCCGCCAGCGGCAGCCGCGCCCGCCAGCGCTCGCGGAGCTCGTCGTTGTCGTAGCCGGTCACGATGCCGCGACCGGCGAAGACGCGTTCGACGACGGCGCCGACGCGCCCGCCGGCGCTTCGATCCTCGTCGAGGAGGGCCTGCAGGGCGTGCCCGAACTGCCGCCGGCGCTCCAGCTCGTCCCGGCGTGGAAGGTCTCCTCCGGATCGCCCGATGCGGACGAGCGCCCGCAGCACCAGCCGGTCGAACTCCTCGGCGGCCACTCCCTCGCGCTGCACCTCGATGCGGCTTGCCCAGAGCGCCGACGCCCAGATCGTCCCGTCGGAGTGAGGGTCGTCGGAGCGTGCGCCGCCGTATGCCGCCATCGTCCAGGGGCCGTCGAGCCGCCGCCGCCGCAGCGAGGTGGCGGGCTCGTGGTGACGGTGCCAGCCGAAGATGTCGGCCGTCTCGAGCAGCATGCCGGCGACGTAGTCGCTGGTGCCTTCGTCGAGCGCGATCTTGCGGTTCGCCTGGGCGCCCGCAGGCCGGTCCACGTTGATGCGGAAGTCCGCGGTGTGCCGGGTGAGGTGGTGACCGAGCTCGTGATAGACGATGGCGGCGTTGTGCGCGGGCGCGTTGAAGTAGGGCCTGCCGTCGACGAGAACGAAGCGGCCCCCACGGCCCAGGTGGATCTCGCCCGTCGCCGCCGGGGGGGCCGCCTCGGGGATGCTGGTGTAGGTGAGCGCGGGGAGCCGGTAGTGGCCCCCGCCCCAGCGCGGTGCCCGGGGGTCGTGGACCCCGATCCGGACCGCGAGCGGTGGCAGCCCCCGCCCGAGCAGCGCGGCGATGCGGACGAGGCCGCGCCGCAGATGGAACCCGACGTTGACGACCCCGAATGCCCGCGCCTCCAGGCGCTGCTCCGGTGGGCAGAACGGTCCACCGCCGTCGCGCGGGTCGAAGCGCAGGTCGTCGCTGGTGAACAACCGCTCGGGCCCGGTGTCGGCGACGTGGACACCCGGGAGGGCGATGTCGCTGCTGCCGATGCGCACGTCGTGGAGGGTCACCTCGACGAGCTCCTCCGGGCGTGGCGTCCCCGACGGCCCATGGACGCGTGCGCGGGTCATGCCGCAGTGTTCGTCGACGCGCCGAGCAGCTCGAGGGCGGCGGAGGCGGCGAGGGCCTTCGGCGTGAACACCGGCAGCCCCGTGGTCTCGGTGGCCTCCCGACTCGCGAGCGGGCTGCGGCTCACGAGACCGCTCAGGACGTGGACCGGCAGCCCGAGCCCGCGCAGGATCTCCACGCCGCTGCGCGCCGACAGTGCGTCGACCGCGGCGAGGACCACGGAGTCGGCGATGCCACTCAGCCGCTCGAGCAGCCCCGAGGTCTCGGGCATCAGCAACCCGTCGGCGATCTCGAGGACGACGACGGCGGCCCCCTCGGCCGCGAGAGTGTCACGGATGGCGAACATCGTGTCCGCGAGCCGCTCGAGCGGGTATCCGAACGTGGACGGCATCCCGAAGTCGAGGAAGTCGGCGACCGAGTGAGCACCGGAGTCGATGTAGGACCAGCGATCCTTGCCGCTCCCCGACCCGGTCACCTTGCCGGCGCCGACGCGAAGCCCGGCCTGGGTGCACCCGTGGACGATCGAGGCGACGGTGGTGGTCTTGCCGGCGTTCATCCCCGATCCGACGACGGCGATCGTGGCGTGCCGCGGGCGGCCGGGCGGCGGCGTGGGCGCCGCGAAGTCCTCGGTCGAGAGCGGACGCATGTCGTCGTCGACGACGGCGCCGATCACCTCGAGCTCGGTGGGGGCCATATGCGCGTCGTGCGCGGCGAGAACGTCGCCGATCAGCCCGCCCGCCGTGAGCAGGTGGGTGCGGGAGCCGCGCGGGACGTATCCCTCGTAGAAGTCGGTGGCGTACCGGTTGCCCAGGGCGCCGACCAGGAGGTCACCGGGCCACAGCCGCACGTGCCTGCCCCAGCGATCCTCGCAGTGATCGTGCGCGCCGATGCGCGTGACCCGGCAGACGACGAGGTCGCCCGACCGAGGGTCGTGCACGCGCGGACCCACCAGGGTCGACAGGCCCGGCATGACCCTTCTGGTCACGTACGTCCACTTCATGCCGTGCGGATGTGCCCGGCCGCTCGACCTCCGGTCCGCCAACCGCGCCGCCAGGCTGAGCGGCTCTCCACTTGTATTCATGATCGTCTCCCGCCATCCTTCTCGGCCCTCGGTGGCACCTGCGGATGTCGACCGCCAGGCACCGGAGCCTCCACCCGTCCGTACGCCCGGGGTAACACGCGTCCGCGTCCTGGAGCGTGCCCGGGACCGGCCCGGGACGCCCATGCGCGGCTCTCAGGCGGGCTGAGCAGTCCCGAGGATGGTGTCGAGGCGGCGGATCGCCTCGTCCCTGGCGGCGATCTCCGCGAGCGCTGCCGCGCCCACCATCCGGGCGAATTCGTCCAGGCGCCGCACCTCCACCTGGGATGAGGCCGGAGCACTTCGCATCGAGCGGCGGATGGCGGCGCAACACTCCGTGCAGAAGTACACCGAGCTGGTGATCGGTCTCGTACGGCAGCCGGCGCAGGTGTTCGTCATCCGATCGCCGGCCACCGCGAAGTACCTCTGGATGCTGATATTGAACTCAGGCAGGGCGATCGTAGCATGGTGAGTTCAATAAAGCAACCCTTGGTGGGGCCGCCGCCGCAGAGGGCGACGACGACCTCTCCGACCTCCTGTCGGCGTCCCGTGTCTCCATCGTTACGCATGGACTCCGTCGGATCGGGCCGCCGGGGCGTTCTCTCACCAGACACCAACCCGCACGACCGAGGCCCGTCATGTCCCACGAAGCCCAAGCCGCGGCCGAGACGCCCTCCCTGCTGTCCACCCTGAAGGCAGCGGTCGAGCCCGTGGCCCGCGCGGTCCAGGACCGCCGGCGGCCCGGTCCCGCACGTGCGCTGGTGTTCGAGGCGATGCCGCGGGATGGCCGGATCGAGGGGCACGTCGGGGCGGCAGCGGTGGCCATGCGGCTGAACTTCGTCCCCCACTCCGTCTTTGGCGAGCCGGCAGCCGACCTGGCGCCGGCGCCGATCCGAGCCCAGAGGACAGGGTGGTCGGTGCGCGAGCAGCGCCCGCACTGGCGCACCGGGCGGGATCGGGCGGGAACTCCCTGACCGAGGGTTCAGTATGGCGAGGGCTCGTTGAAGATGACGGCGAGACTGGCGATCTTCCCGTCTCGGATGGCGAAATAGCTGGACAGGACCAGCTCGTCGGGCAGGTTGCTCTTGTCGTAGTCACCGTCGTACCTGGCCCGGACGATGATGTCGCCGTGGTGGTCGATGACCTCTCGGACCTCCATGGTCACGTGATCGCCGACGATCTCCCTGGCCACGAACCTGCGGATCGCCTCGACACCCCAGATCTCTCGGCGATTGTCGTTGACGTACGCGTCGTGGGTGAAGGTGGCGACGATGCGCTCGGTGTCGAAGGCGTTGACCGCGGCGATGTACTCGGCGACGACGGCCGGCAGTGTGGTGATCTCCTGGCTGCTCACCGGCAGGAACTCCTTTCCCTCGTGCCGACCTCGTGGCCGGCTCCGCCCAACCTTCGGTGCTCCTGCCGTCGGAGGGTCAAGGCGCCGTCCGCAGCTTGACTCTCCCACAGGGGGAGACCCCAGACTGGGACCGTGAGCTCGACGCTGCCGATCGGCGACTTCTCCAGGGCGACGCACCTCAGTGTCAAGACGCTTCGCCACTATCACGAGATCGGCCTGTTGGAGCCGGTCGACGTCGACACCGACACCGGGTACCGGCGCTACGCGACAGAGCAGATCGCCACCGCTCAGATCATCCGCCGCTTCCGCGATCTCGACATGCCACTCGACGACATCCACGCCGTGCTGGACGCCGCCGACGTCGAGACCCGCAACCAGGTGATCGCCAACCATCTCGGCCGCCTGGAGTCGAGCCTGGCTCGGACCCAGGAAGCGGTCACATCGCTACGAGACCTCCTGGATCACCCCCAGGCCAGCGCCCCGATCGATCACCGCCAACTCGCCGCCACGCCCGCTGCGGTCATCACCGATATCGTCGATGGGACCGACGCGCTGACCTGGTTTCAGGGTGCGCTCGGCGAGTTGACCGCCACCCTGGCTGCCCAGCACATCACCCCGACAGGGCCGGCCGGGGGCGTGTTCAGCACGGAGCTGTTCACCGACGATCGAGGCCAGGCCACCATCTTCCTTCCCTGCACCCTGTCACGGTCGGTCGGACGCGTCAGCGCCACTGTGATTCCACCCGCAGAGCTGGCGACGATCGTCCACCCTGGACCCCACACGGACATCGACCGAACCTACGGCGCCCTCGCCGAGTACGTCACCCGGCACGCCCTCGCCGTCGACGGGCCGATCCGCGAGTACTACCTGGTCGGTCCCTCCGAGACGCCGGACGAGTCCCTGTGGCGAACCGAGGTCGGATGGCCGATCTTCCAGACCCGCCCGCCGGGGGGCGGCGCTGGGCCGACTGCCGAACGTTAGGATGGCCGCTCTGGCTCGAGGAGCCTGCCGTTTCTCGACAGGTCGGGGTCGGTGCATGCGGCGAGGTTGAAACAGCAGGGCCTTCGCTTCCCGCTGCTCATCTTGGAGATACTGACCTCGACTCGCCGTCTGCGCGTGTCAGGGTTTCTGGTCGCATTGATCCACCGCACCCATTCCCAACGCGCCATCGGCGTGATGTCCTTCCATAGCTTTCGGATCTTCTGAGGGGCAGCTGTCAGAGCGGTCTCGAAGTCCTGGGGAATGGTCGGTTCCGGCCAGTCCCTGGTGGGCTCGATGTCGAGCGTCGCGACGTCACCCGCCTCGACGCCGGCGGTGCGTTGCAGCTCACGATCGATCCTGACCCAGTGCCCGCCACAGCCGTCCGGTTCCAGCACCGCCCGGAACTCACGGCCATCGATCGTTCCCTGGACTGCCACCTGCCCGCGCGACGGCAGTTGCCCGCTCGCCTCCTCGGGGAGCCGCAGAATCGTCCATCCGCCGACCACGCACAGGGTGGCGTCAAAACGGACGGTCGGCGCCTGCCTGCTCATGGCCGTCATGGCCTCGCATGATAGGAGATCGCCTTCAGAGCGGCCGGGCGTCGTCGTGCACCGTCACGCCGTGGCGCGCACCGGTTCCGCGCCCGGTCCGATCCCGCCGACCCGCTCCGGGGCGATGTGGAGGACGTAGCCGCCGGGTGCGCCCGGAGGCGGGAAGCTGACCTCCGGCCCGAGGTACACGTGCGCGAGCCGCTGGAGCAACTCGGGCGCGCCGCCCTCGGTGACGCGGGCCCTGCCGCGGATGACCAGATAGTTGTGGAGGCCGTTGGTCATTCCATCGCTCTCCACCGAGACGACGACCCGCGGATCTCGCCGGACGTTGCGCAGCTTCAGGTGGTCGCCGAGATGCCCGCTGACGATCTCGTCGCCATCGAGCCCGATCCAGACGAGCGTGACCTGTGGGCTCCCGTCGGAGTTGAGGGTCACCACGTGGGCGAGACGCCCCGACTCGAGGATGGTCCGGGCGGCGTCGGAGAGGACGGCCATGGCTCACTCCCGCTGGACTACAGACAGGTCTGTATCCTATCAGCTGCGAAGGACGACGTGAGATCAGTGTCAGTGAGGCGGCGGCGCACCGGCTTCCGTCGCACGACCGAGCTGTTCGCGGATGGACGGGGGCGCCGGTTGTCCCTTCCGACGGGCAATCCGCGCGCGCACCCGGTCGATGACGGTCACCCAGTCGACCCGGACGAGGACGACCAGACCGACGAGCCCGAGAATTCCGAGAGCGATCGCGCGCGGCGAGCTCACGCCGCCGGTGATGAGGTGGCGGATCCCTCCCCCGGCCGCCGAGACCGACACGAGTGAGACGCTGTAGCTCACCAGGCGCCCGGCGCCGAAGGCGGTGAGCAGAGGACCCAGGCGGACGCGGGCGAGCCCCGCCGCCTCGAAGAGGGTGTTCGACGGGACCGGCGAGACCGCGAAGAGCGCCATCGTGCCGAGCAGTCCCCGGGGTCCCGAGAGCGTGGCCCCGAGCGCCTCGAGACTCTCACGGCG
>DATKEY010000131.1:0-33907 GCA_035544475.1 Candidatus Dormiibacterota bacterium
CCCGGTCGCGGGCCTGGTCGAGGCGCTGGTGGAGGACGCGGGTGCGCGGGGTCGCGACCCCCCGCTCGATGGTACCGACGGCGATCTCCAGGCCACGCTCGACGGTGGCGAGCCGGCGGCCCGCCTGGCGGCCGGTGGGGACGCGCCAGTCGGGCACGGCGATCGGCGCCCCCCCGGAGTCGTGGAGCGGATGGGCGCGGAAGTACGCGCGGGTGTTGTCGAAGAGGCCACGGTAGCGCAGCGGGTTCCGCGCCCCCGAGCCGACGTGGTAGACGGCGCGTCCCGAGGCCGGGGGCGTCGCCGCCGCGGGGATCACCGCGTTGCAGACGATGTCGACCGGAACCAGGTCGATGAGGCCGTCGGGCAGCCCCGCGAACTCGGGGAGCAGCCCGCGTCCGTAGGCGAGGATCACCGGCTCGGCCATGCGCAGGCCGACGATCCAGGCCGGCATCGGCTCGCGCAGCGCGGACTCGATGATCGACGGCCGCACCACCGAGAGCGGCCGGTCGCCACAGCGCTCGCTGACCGCGAGCTCGGCGAGCGCCTTGCTCATCGTGTACACGTCGGACCAGCCGAGCGCGCGGGCGTGCGCGCGCCCGTGGTCGACGAGGCGGGTCTCGACCCACCGCGCCCGCGTCCGCTCGACCTCGGCGCCGGCGGCGGGCACCCCCGACGCCCCCGATCCCCGGCGCGCGGTGCCGGCGAGCCGGCGCATCCGCTGCGGCGAGCGCGACTCCGCCTCGAGACCGGCGCGCACCGCGATCGCCGCCTCGAGCTCGGCGCGCCAGTCGAGCGTGGCGCCGCCGGCGCTGGCGAGCCCGCCGGGCCCCCCTTCGGGGACCAGCCCGCGTCGCACCCCGCTCACGTAGGCGGTGGAGACGTGGACGAATGCCGGCCGCGCGCCGGCGCCGAGCACCGTCTCGACGAGGCCGACGGCGCCGCCGACGTTGGTCCGCAGCGCCACGTCGAGCGGGCTGTCGAAGGCGACCTCGGCGGCGGAGTGGATGACGACGTCGACCTCGGCGAGGGCGCGCAGCCCGGCGTCGTCGAGACCGAGCCCCGGCCGCCCCAGGTCGCCGCCGAGAGGAAGCAGCCGCGAGGTGAGCGCCGCCTCCCATCCCTCCCCCAGCCGTTCGCGCAACGGGGCGAACGCCCGCGACCCGAGCACCTCGTCACGCACCCGCCGCTCGGCGCCGTGACGCCCGGGCCGGACGAGGGTGACCACCCGGCAGCCGGGGACGGCGCGGAGCAGCTTCTCGAGGATCGCGGTGCCGAGGAAGCCGGTGACCCCGGTGAGCAGGACGGTCGCGCCAGACAGGTCGTTCACAGCCACAGGCGGGCAGGATAGCCCTCCGGCGGCACCTCACCCATCAGGTGAGCGACCCCGGTGCGGCGAGGCGCTCGACCTCGCCGTTGCGCCGGGCGACGAGCACGAGGTCGGTCATCCCGCAGAAGAGGCCGTGGCCGACGACGCCGGGGATCGCGTCGATGCGTGCCCCGAGGCCCTCCGGATCGTCGATCGCCGGGAACTCGCCGTCGGCGATGAGGTTGCCGTTGTCGCTCTGCAGCGGCCGTCCGGCGGCGTCGAGACGGAGCTGGAAGCCTCCCCCGAGCTCGTCGAGCAGACCGAGGGTGGCGAGGTGCCCGAAGGGGACGAGCTCGACCGGGAGCAACCCGCCGAGCGGATCGCGGAGCTTGCCCTCGTCGACGACGACGACGAACCGGCGCGCCGCCGCGGCGACGATCTTCTCGCGCAGCAGCGCGGCCCCCGCTCCCTTGATGAGCCGCAGCCGCCGGTCGACCGCGTCGGCGCCGTCGACGGCGAGGTCGACCCCGGTGGCGTCGAGCTCGACGATGGGGATGCCGCGCTCGTGGGCGAGCGCCTCGCTCGCCCGCGACGTCGGGACGCCGCGCAGCCGCATCCCCTCGCGCACCTTCCTCCCCACCGCGGCGATGAACCAGCGCGCCGTCGACCCGGTGCCGAGCCCGAGGGTCATCCCGTCCTGGACGAGCTCGGCGGCGGCCTCGCCGGCGGCGCGCTTGGCGGCGTCGGCGTCCACGCCTACGCCTGCCCGGCGGCGAGCGAGAGCAGGGTCTCGAGCTCGTCGCGGATGTTCTGGGCGAGCGGCCAGGCGTCGGGCATCTGCTCTCGGTCCGCGACGATGCCGAAGTCCATGTTCCCGAGGTAGCTGAGCACGGTGATGTTCAGCCCCATCCCGTCGGCGATCGCGGAGATCGGGTACTCGTGGAGCACCTTCGCGCCGGTGCAGTACAGCGGCACCGGGGGCCCGGGGACGTTGGAGATGCAGAGGTTCCAGATCGGCGTCAGCGGTCCCCGGGACACCAGGCCGAGGAGGGTGCGCGAGGCGCGGGCGAACACCGCCGGTGGGATCGTCTGGGTGACGTCCTGGAGGATGCTCGCCGGCACCCCCTGGTGCCGCTCCTTCGCCGAGCGCAGCGCCTCGTGGGTGCGGCGCACCCGGAGCAGCGGGTCGGGCTCGTCGGTCGGGATCGGCACGCCCATCATCGAGATGCGGTTGCCGAAGGTCCCGAACTGCTCGGGGGTGCGCACCGAGAGCGGGATCATCGCCGTCAGCGGGGCGTCGGGCAGCTCGGAGTGCTCGATGAGCCAGCGCCGCACCGCGCCGGTGCTGACCGCCACCACGACGTCGTTCACGGTCACGCCGAAGCTGTTCTTCACGGTCTTGACGTCGGCCAGGGAGAGGCTGACGAGGCTCACCCTGCGGTGGGCGGAGATCGGCCCGTTGAAGACGGTGCGCGGCGCCATCGTCCGGGGCATCTCGAGCACCTCGCCGGGCTCGACCCCGGGGATGAGCCGGGCGATGCGCCGGCTCACCTTCGCGACCGCGGCGCTCCCCGGGACCGCGCCGACACCGGGCAGGGTGTCGAGGTTGCCGACCACCGGGGGCAGGCTCCGCAGCGTGCGCAGCGGCTGGAGCGGGAGGTGGGCGAGCCCGCGGCCGAAGAGCTCGAGACCGCCCGGCACCCGCTGTGGTCCCCCGTCGGGGTCGCGCGGCGGGATCACCCGGCCCTCGGGCTCGAGGTCGAGCACCACCGAGAGGATCTCCGCCCCCGACATGCCGTCGATCGCGGCGTGGTGGATCTTGGTGTACATCGCCACCCGTCCACCCTCGAGGTTGTGGATGACGTAGAGCTCCCAGAGCGGCCGGGTGCGGTCGAGCGGCCGCGAGTGGATGCGGGCCACCTGCTCGCCGAGCTGGCGCTCGTCGCCCGGATCGGGGAGGGCGAGCTCGCGGACGTGGTACTCGAGGTCGAACTCGGGATCATCGATCCAGTAGGGGTGGTCGATGCCGAGCGGCACCTCGGCGAGGCGCCAGGTGAAGGGCGGCAGCAGGTGCAGGCGCTCGGAGAGCATCGTGCTCACCCGCGCCGCGGTGAAGGGCTCGCCCGAGACCGTGGTCGCCTCGAGGATGGTGAGGCCACCGACGTGGCCGTAGTTGTGCCGGTCCTCGAGCGCGAGGAACTGAGCGTCGAGGCTGGTCAGCTGTCGCATCGCCCCCGTCCCACAGCGGATGTCCGCAACAGCCGAGACCTTACTCTCGGGACCGATCGGGCGATAGTGTGGGTCTAGGTCAGCTCGCCATGCGCCGGCGCAGGTCCTCGACGGCGGGGGGCGGCGGCAGCTGCGGGTGGAGCATGTACCGCTCCTGCACCGCGAAGATCACCTCGATCAGCTGGGCGGCGCCGTCGCCGTCCGAGACGACCGCGCCGTGACGCCGCAGCGCGGCGCGCACCCGGCCCGGGACCTCGGTTCCCCGCAGGTTCATCTCCTCGAGCTGGGAGAGCAGGCCGTCGAGCTCGCAGAGCGCCTGGCGGCGCTGCCTGCGGATCGACCCCTTCTCGGCCGGCCACGAAAGGTGGTTCAGCATGCGGTTTCTGACGAACACGGCCTCAAGCTCCTTCGGAACGGGGGCTGACCGTCCATCCGGATGACCGCTGCAGGCGAACGCATGCACCGGTCTTCTCTCGATGGTAAATGCTTCTCATGACCCTGACCAGAGGCTGGTTGCGCGGAATCGCACCGATCGAGCGGAACGAGACGCATCCCCAGTGCAGATTCAACGCACAGCCCCCACCAATCCTTGTGCGGTGGTGCGTTCGAATCGTTTGAGCCGGGGCCGTCAGACTGCCGCGTGGGTGGCCAGGTCGACGAGGCGTCGGTCCGCGGGGGCGGGGGTGAGTCCCAGAGCGGCGGCGATCCCGTCGGCGAGCTCGGGGGCGAGCCGCTGCGGCGTCCAGCCCTCGACGCCGAGCCGCTCGAGCGAGGTCACCCCGGCGCCGGGGATGCCGCAGGCGACGACCTCGGCGAACCAGCGCAGGTCGGTGGTGACGTTGATCGCGACCCCGTGCTGGGTGACCCCGCGGGCGAGCTTGACACCGATGGCGCCGAGCTTGTCGTCCCCGACCCAGATGCCGGTGTACGGCGGCCGTAGGCCGGCGGTGACCCCGGCCGCGGCGGCGGCGGCGAGCATCCCCTCCTCGAGCGCTCGGACGTAGCGGACGACGTCGCCGTGGCCGGGATGGCCGGGGATGGGGAGGGCGTCGGCGAGGCGGACGATCGGGTAGGCGACGAGCTGGCCGGGCCCGTGGAAGGTGACCGAGCCGCCGCGGTCGACCTCGAGGTACTCGGCGCCGATCGCCCGCAGCCGGTCCGGGCCTCCGGGGACGTGCTCCGCGCTGCCGTTGCGTCCCATGGTGAAGACCGGGGGATGCTCGAGGAGCAGCAGACAGTCGGCATCGAGGTCGCCTGCGGCGCGCGCATGGGCGAGCCGCTGCTGCAGCGCCCAGGCGTCCGCGTAGGGGATGGTGCCGAGCCACAGGTGCCTCAGCACCCGGGGCGCCCCGGAGCTCACCCCGCCTCGGCGCGCGCCGGGCCCACCTGGTCGGCGGCGTGGTAGCTGCTGCGCACCAGTGGCCCGGACTCGACGTGCTCGAAGCCGAGGCGCATCCCGAAGTCGCGGAGCGCGGCGAACTCCTCGGGGGGCACGAAGCGGATCAGCGGGTGGTGCTTCAGCGAGGGACGCAGGTACTGGCCGATGGTGACGATCTCGACGTCGTGGGCTCGCATCATCGTGAGCAGCTCGCGCACCTCGTCGAGGGTCTCACCGAGCCCGACCATCAGGCCGCTCTTGGTGCGGCTGCGCGGCTCGATCCCCTTCGCCGCCTGGAGCAGCCGCAGGCTCTGGAGAAGATCGGCCTTGGGCCGCACCCGGCGGTAGAGGCGGCCGACGGTCTCGACGTTGTGATTGAAGATCTCCGGCGCCTCGTCCATCACGGTCCGGAGGGACGCCTCGCTGCCGTTGAAGTCGGGGGTGAGGACCTCGACGGTGGTCCCCGGGGAGGCGGCCCGGATCGCCCGGATCGTCTCCGCGAAGAGCCCGGCGCCGAAATCCGGGAGGTCGTCGCGGTCGACCGAGGTGACCACCGCGTGGCGCAATCCCATCCGTGCCACCGCCTCGCCGACCCGCCGGGGCTCGTCGGCGTCGACGTCGCCACCGCGGCGGCCGCTCTTCACCGCGCAGAAGGCGCACGCGCGGGTGCAGACGTCGCCGAGGATCATGAAGGTCGCGGTGCCCTGGCCCCAGCACTCACCGATGTTCGGGCAGCGCGCCTCCTCGCAGACGGTGTTGAGCGCGAGGCCGCGCATGATCCCCTTGAGCCGGGTGTACCCCTCCCCGGAGGGCAGGCGCACGGTCAGCCAGGGCGGCCTGCGGTCGACCCCCTCGGGGAGGAGGCGGAGGTGGCGCGGGCGCTCGTCGGCGGCGCGGCCGGCGGGGAGGACGGGAAGGGGCTCCATCTCGGGTTCACTCTACATCTCACCTGGCTCGCTGCCGCGCGCCCCAGGGGACTCCCCCCTACGGCAATCACCCGCGGGACGCCCGCGGGTGATTGCCTACCCCCTGCGAGTGGAAGAATCCCTCCTCGATGAGCGCCCCCGTCCCCCCTCCCCGCAACGAGCCCGTCCACACCTACGCGCCCGGCTCGCCCGAGCGCCGTTCCCTCCGCGCCGCCCTGGCCGCAATGGCCGCCTCCCCCCGTCCGCTGCCCATGGTCGTCGGCGGCCGCGAGGTCGAGGCCCACGGCGACCCCTTCACCGTCCGCGCCCCGCACGACCACGGACTGGTCCTCGGCGAGGGCCGCCGCGCCACCGAGGCGGACGTCAGCGCCGCCATCGACGCGGCGCTGGCCGCGCGCCCCGGCTGGGCGGCCACCCCGTGGGAGGCACGCGCCGCCGTCCTCCTCCGCGCCGCCGACCTGCTCGCCGGGCCCTGGCGAGACCGGGTCAACGCCGCGACGATGCTCGGCCAGAGCAAGAGCGTCCACCAGGCCGAGATCGACTCCGCCTGCGAGCTCATCGACTTCTGGCGCTACAACCCCCACTTCGCCGAGCGGCTGATGGGCGACCAGCCGGTCTCGCCGGCCGGCACCTGGAACCGGGTCGAGCTTCGCCCGCTCGAGGGCTTCGTCCTCGCGGTCACGCCCTTCAACTTCACGTCGATCGCCGGGAACCTGCCCACCGCCCCCGCGCTCATGGGGAACGTCGTGCTCTGGAAGCCGGCGCGGACCTCGCAGCTCTCCGCCTCGCTGCTCATGGAGCTGCTCGCCGAGGCCGGGCTCCCCCCCGGGGTGATCAACATGGTCACCGGCGACGGGGCCCAGGTGTCGTCGGTGGCGCTGCGCCATCCCGCCCTCGCCGGGATCCACTTCACCGGCTCGACCGGGGTCTTCCGCTCGATGTGGCGCGACGTTGCTGCCAACATCGACACCTACCACACCTACCCGCGGCTCGTCGGCGAGACCGGCGGCAAGGACTTCATCGTCGCCCACGCGTCCGCGGATCCCGACGCGCTCATCACCGCGATGGTGCGCGGCGGGTTCGAGTACCAGGGACAGAAGTGCTCGGCCCCGTCACGCGCCTACGTCCCCCGGGGACTCTGGGAGCGGCTCCGCGAGCCTCTCGCGGCAGCGACGGAGTCCCTCCCCATGGGCGACGTCGCCGACCTCTCGACGTTCGTGGGCGCCGTGATCGACGGCAAGGCATTTGCGACCCACGAGGCCGCGCTCGCCGCCGCACGCGAGGATCCGCACCTGCGCCTCGTCGCCGGCGGCGAGACCGACTCCTCGCGCGGGTGGTTCGTCCGCCCGACGATCCTCGAGACCGACGACCCCACCCATGACCTCATGCAGCGCGAGCTGTTCGGCCCCATCCTCACCGTCCACCCCTACCCCGATTCGGAGTGGGAGCGGACGCTGCGGCTCGTCGACACCACCTCGCCGTACGCGCTCACCGGGGCGGTCTTCGCCACCGACCGGCACGCGATCGAGGAGGCGACCGGCGCGCTGCGCAACGCGGCGGGCAACTTCTACGTCAACGACAAGCCCACCGGAGCGGTGGTCGGCCAGCAGCCATTCGGCGGCGCCCGCGCGAGCGGCACCAACGACAAGGCGGGCTCGGCCGCGAACCTCATGCGCTGGGTCTCGCTGCGGACGATCAAGGAGACCTTCGACCCGCCGCGCGACTGGCGTTATCCCCACCTGCTGCCGGACTGAGCGGTGCGGGGCGCGGCGGCAGCGGCGCTGGGGGCGCTGCTCGCCGCCTGCTCCTCGGCGGCGCCGGCCCCGCCGACCACCGCGGCCACCGGGACCTCCGCGCCGTCGACCGCGCAGCCGTCGGTCCCGCCGCCCGGCGCCGCCCCGCCCCTCCCCCCGGCCCCCGTCGTGCCCCCGGGCCTCACCGCCGAGGCGATGACCTCCGGCGTCCCGCCGGACCTCTCCGCCATCCCCGCCGCCGATCTGCGTGTTCTCGTCGTGACCGGTGACGTCATCCCCGCCCGGCTGGTGAACCTCGCGCTGCGCCGGCTCGGCGACTACGGCCGCCCGTTCCGCGCGGTCGCTCCGCTCCTCGCCCAGGGCGACCTGCGTCTCGTCGACCTCGAGGCACCGCTGATCGCGGCCTGCCCCGTGGTCACGACCGGGTTCACCTTCTGCGGCGACGCCCGGGTCGCCGACGGCATGGCCGCCGCCGGCGTGTCGGTCGCGAGCCTCGCGAACAACCACGCGACGAACCACGGCGCGGACGGGATCGCGCAGACCGAGGCGCTCCTCGACGCCCACGGCATCGCGTGGACGCTGCCGGGCCACATCGCGGTGCGCGAGGTGCGCGGGGTGCGCTTCGCCGTGCTCGGGGTCAGCCTCGTCGGCGCGCACTTCGACGAGCCCGCGGTGCGCGCCGAGATCGCCCGGGCACGCACGGCCGCCGACGTCGTCGTCGTCGAGTACCACTGGGGCCGCGAGTACGAGACGTTCCCGATGGCCGCCGCGGGGATCGCTCCCGACGACCCGAAGGTGGTCGGGCGCGCGACGATCGACGACGGTGCCGACCTCGTGATCGGCAACCACCCCCACTGCGTCCAGGGCGCGGAGCTCCACCACGGCCACCTCATCGCCTACGCGCACGGGAACCTGCTCTTCGACCAGCACTGGAGCACCGGAACCCAGGAGAGCGTCATCGGGCGCTACGTCTTCGCCGGGACGCGGCTGGTCGCGGTGCAGTACCTGCCGGTCCGGATCGGCGGCGACGTCGAGCCCCGTCCGCTCGACCCCTCCGCGGGCGAGGGCCGCGCCATCCTCGACCGGATGCTGCGTTCGATGCGCGAGCTCGCCGGGGTGTCGGCGCCGAGGATGAACGGACCGGGGATCGACGACGCCTGTCCGTAGATACGGGAGTTGGTGGTCAGGGCTCCGCGCAGGTTCGGCGCCGCGGCGAGCGTATGACGAGTGCGGCCGCGAAGGGAACCGCGGCCGGCAGCACAACTGGGGGAACTCGAGATGCGACGCATCGATGCGCGCCGCCGGCGCTGGACGCGGCTGGTCCCGGTCCTGGTGGGAATGGTGGTCGTCGTGGCGCCGGGGACACCTCTGCGCGCCCTGGCGGGCAACGGACCCTCCGCGAACGCGCACGGAGGTCCGCATCGGGTGTGCTCCGACGCCGCGCCGGGCTTCGCCGCGTGCCACTCCATCGTGTCGAGCCTCGCACGCGGCCAGGCGACGAACACCAATCCCAACGCCGGGTACATCCCGGCTCAGCTCCAGAGTGCGTACGCGCTGCAGGCCGCGTCGGCGGCGAACGGCAGCGGCGAGACGGTGGCGATCGTCGACGCCTACGACGACCCGAAGGCGGTCAGCGACCTCGACACGTACCGCCGGACCTTCGGGCTCGGCGGCTGCACGGTGAGCCCGCCGGCGGCGACGGGCTGCACCTTCACCGACGGCGCGACGGTCCGCAAGGTCTCCCAGACCGGGACCACGACGTACCCGCGCGGGAACACGAGCTGGGGACAGGAGATCTCGCTCGACCTCGACATGGTCTCGGCGATCTGCCCGCGGTGCAACATCCTGCTCGTCGAGGCGACGACGAACAGCATCGCGAACCTCGGCAGCGCCGAGGTCGAGGCGGCGAGCCTCGGCGCGAACGCGATCAGCAACAGCTACGGCGCGAGCGAGTTCAGCGGCGAGACCGCCGACGACGTGAACTACAACCATCCCGGCATCGCCGTCACCGCGAGCACCGGCGACAGCGGCTACGGGGTCGAGTGGCCCGCCGCCTCGCCGTACGTGACCGCGGTCGGTGGGACCAGCCTGAAGACCGCGAGCACCGCGCGCGGCTGGACCGAGACGGCGTGGACCAGCGCGGGCAGTGGCTGCAGCGCCTACGAGCCCCAGCCGGCGTGGCAGGCGATCACCGCCATCACCGCGGTGTGCGCGCGGCGCGCGACCGCCGACGTGTCCGCGGTCGCCGACCCGAACACCGGCGTCTCGGTCTACGACACCTACGCGTCGTTCCTCTTCGGACAGAGCGGCTGGCTCGTCTTCGGCGGGACCAGCGTCGCGTCGCCGATCATCGCCTCGGTGTACGCCCTGGCCGGCAACCCCGCGACGGCACCGAGCCGTCCGTACGCGAACACCACCTCGCTCAACGACGTGTTGAGCGGCAGCAACGCCGGGCTGCTCGGTTGCGGCAACGCGCTGTGCACCGCGGGCGTGGGATGGGACGGCCCGACCGGGCTCGGCACCCCGAACGGGATCGGAGCCTTCTGAGCCGTACCGATCGCTGCTAGGCCGCGTACTCCAGGCCGACGATCCCGGCGCGCTTTCGGGTCGTCAGAGTACCCGCGAAGCCGGACCGGTACGAGCCGGAGGTCGGCGGCACGTCGGCGTAGTCGCGACCCACGGCCACGGTGAGGTACCCGGGTCCGGTGGAGCACCCGTGGGTGGGGTCGAAGGCGTGGGCGACGCTCCCTCCCGAGCCGTCGGGGAGCAGCACCTCGACCCAGGCGTGAGTGCCGCCCTCGCCGAGGAGGTGCCCGGAGACGTAGCGCGCCGGGAGCCCGCAGAACCGGCAGAGCGCGAGCATCACGTGGGCGTGGTCCTGGCAGACGCCCCGCCCCAGGGCGAGCGCCTCGGCCGCGGTGGTGCCGACGTGGGTGGCGCCGTACTCGTAGTGCATCGCCGCGTGCACCCATTCGTTGATCGCGTTCGCGAGCTGCAGGCCGTCGCTGCACACCCGCCGCAGCCGGCGGGCCGCCCGCGCCAGCTCGCCGTCGGGGTGCGTGAGGCGCGACGGCGCGCGGTAGCGGTCGACCTGCGACCGGGGGATGGGGTGGTGCGACGACCCCCCCGGCCGGCGCGTCACCGTGATCACCGCGCGGAAGCTGATCTCCTCCTCGATGCGGTCGACCGCGATGTCGACCACCAGGTTGCCGTGGGCGTCACGCCGGCTCGTCAACCCCGGGGCCACCGCCGAGTCGACGGTGAACCGGTAGTCGACGCGACATTGGTCGCCGTGGACGTTCGGCGGGATGACCACGAGACGGTGTTGGAGATCGTGGATCGGCCCCTCGTAGCGGTACCGCAGCTCCTGGTCGATGAGGTAGGCGGTGCGCGTCACCCGCTCCCAGGGGACCTGCCGCGGGTCGACGAGGTCGATCGACGGGGGGTCGACCGATCCGGAGGCGATCGCCTCGACGAGCCCGTCGATCATGGCGCCGCGGTCCGCGCGGCGGCCCGGTCCGCCCACACCGTCATCTCCAGCAGCGGAGCGGCGCCGTAGCTGGTGATCATGGCGACGTCGACGGCATCCCGGCCCCGCCCGATGACGACCCGGCCGCGGCGCCGCTGGTTGTTGCGCGGGTCGAAGGTCCACCAGCGATCGCCGAGGTAGGCCTCGAACCAGGCGCAGAAGTCCATGGGCGCGTCGGGTGGGACGACGTCGATGTCGGGGAGGTAGCCGACGACGTAGCGGGCCGGGATGTTGAGCGCCCGGCACAGGCTGATGGCGAGGTGCGCGAAGTCGCGGCAGACCCCCCGGCGCTGGAGGAGCACCATCGTCGCCGTGGTCTGCGGGGTGCTGCACCCGGTCTCGAAGATGACGCACTCGTGCACCCAGTCGCAGATGGTCTGCACCCGCTCCCATCCACCGTCCACGTCGCCGAACGTCCGCCAGGCGGTGGTGGCGAGCTCGTCGGAGGGGCAGAGCCGGCTCGGCAGGGTGTGCACGAGCGTCTCTGCGGGCAGCTCGTCGACGCGGAGCTGCCGCGCCTCCACGTCGGCCGGGTCGATCCCCGCGCTCGCCTCCACGGTGGCGTGGTAGTCGATCGTCGACTCGCCGGCGGGGATCACCATCCGCCGGCAGAGATTGCCGTACAGGTCGCGGTACGTCCGGGTGGGGGCGCCGGACGTGTCCCACGACTCCTCGATCACGCTGTGCGGACCGTCGGGTCGCGGCTCGACCTGGAGCACCACGGCGACGGGCGACTCGAGGCGGTGACGGAACCTGCAGCCGACGTCGAGGAGCAGCGGCGGGTCCGCCGGGCCCGCCGTCATCGCGGCCCCCCGGAGACCCACCCAGTCTTCCACCGAGTCGTCCATCGGAGCATCATCGTCGCACGGGCCGGCGCCGGCTTTGTACCCGGCATCCGAGCGCTACGCCTCCTCGCTTGTGCAACGCGCGCCGCCGCTCAGCCCTTGCGCGGCTCCCAGCGGAACCGCCGCACGGCGACGTACAGCCCCGCCACGCCCCAGAGCAGGACCTTCCACTGGTCGCTCCACTGCAGGCCAGGGGTGGTGCCCGTCGGGTCGAAGGAGTGGAAGATCGCGAGCGCGAAGTGGCGCATCGGGAACCAGTTCGCGATGTGGGTGAGCACCGAGGTGGGGTCGAGCGGATAGAAGGTGCCGGAGATGAAGAGCAGCGGCAGCACCACCGCGTTGGTGACCGCGGGCGCCGCCTCGGCGTTGGGGATGATCCCGCTGAGCGCGAGCCCCAGGGCACAGAACGACCCTCCCCCGACGACGAGGACGAGCAGGAGCGCGCCGGGATGGCGCGGCGCCGGGACGTCGTAGAAGATCATCCCCGCGGCGGTGAGCAGCGCGGCGAGGATCGCGCTCACCACCGCCGACGAACCGATCACCCCCATCATGAATGCCCAGGGGGGAAGCGGTGTGCCGCGCAGCCGCTTGAGCACGCCGGAGTCGCGACGGATCGTCAGCGACACGCTGATGTTCGTGAAGGTCGCGCCGATGACGCCGAAGGAGATCAGCGCGGGGACGTAGTAGTCGTTGTAGGGGATGGCTCCGAGCCCGTCGAGCCGGGCGCCGCGGTTCTGGGTCCCGAAGATGCCGAGGAACATGAGCGGGAAGACGAAGGCGAAGAAGGCGCTCGCCGGGTTGCGCCAGAAGCTCCGCTGCTCGGCGCGCACCTGGCGCAGGACGAGCGCGGTGTCGCTCACGTCGGCACCCGGGTGAGCTCGAGGTAGACGTCCTCGAGGGTCGGCCGCAGCACCTCGAGACCGGGGAGCTCGAGGTCGCGCGCGAGCGCCCAGGCGGTGAGCTCGTGGAGGGTGCGCGTCGGCGTGTCGGTCTCGACGACGACGCGGCCGTTGTCGACGCGCGCGGCGATCGGGAGCGCTCCGACGTCGACCCCGTCGGCCAGCGCGAAGCGGATTCGCGCCGCCGCCGTCTGCCGGCCGCCGAGGGTCTCGGGGCTGCCCTCGGCGACGAGCTCGCCGCCGGCGATGACGCAGATGCGATCGGCGAGGTTCTGGGCCTCGTCCATGTAGTGGGTGGTGAGGAGCACGGTGCGCCCCAGGGTGCGGATGCCGCGGACGATCTCCCAGGCGTCGCGGCGCGCGCTCGGGTCGAAGCCGGTCGTCGGCTCGTCGAGGAAGATCAGCTCCGGGTCGCCGATGAGCGCGAGGGCGAGGTCGAGGCGCCGCTGCTGGCCACCGGAGAGGGTCTTGATCCGGTCGTTCGCCTTCTCGGTGAGCCCGACGAGGTCGAGCACCTCGTCGACCCGGCGCGGCCGCGGGTAGTAGCCCGCGTAGAGCTCGAGCAGCTCCACGACCGAGAAGGCCCGGGGCATCGCGCACTCCTGGAGCATGATCCCCACGCGGACGCGCAGCGCCCGTGCCCCGGAGGCGGGGTCGAGGCCGAGCACCGAGACGCTGCCGGCGTCACGGCGGCGGTACCCCTCGAGGATCTCGACGACGGTGGTCTTGCCCGCGCCGTTGGGGCCGAGCAGCCCGAAGACCTCGCCCTCGCCCACCGTGAAGCTCAGGCCGCGCACCGCCTCGACGCTCCCGTACGCCTTCCTGAGCCCCTCGACGGCGATCGCCGGCACCGCGGTCCTCCGTATCCTGCCTCCAGCTGACCGCGGACACTCTACCCGCAGGGGCGATGACCGAGACCTACACCCACGGCCACCACGAGAGCGTGCTTCGCTCCCACCGCAGGAGGACCGCGGCGAATTCCGCGGCGTATCTCCTCGAGCGGCTGACCCCGGGCTGTGACCTGCTCGACGTCGGCTGCGGCCCGGGGACGATCACCGTCGACCTGGCCCGGCGGCTGGCGCCGGGGCGCGTCGTCGGCGTCGACAGCTCTGCGGAGGTCGTCGAGACCGCCCGCCAGGACGCCGGCGAGGTCGCCAACGTCGAGTTCCGCGTCGGCGACGCCTACCGGCTGCCCGTCGAGGACGCGAGCTTCGACGCCGTCCACGCCCACCAGCTCCTCCAGCACCTCGCCGACCCGGTCGCGGCGCTCCGGGAGATGCGCCGGGCCTGCCGTCCCACCGGGGTCGTCGGCGCCCGCGACAGCGACTACACGGCGATGAGCTGGAGCCCCGCCGACCCCGCGCTCGACCGCTGGCTCGACCTCTACCGGCGCGCCGCCCGGGCCAACGGCGGCGAGCCCGACGCCGGCCGGTACCTCCTCGGGTGGGCCCAGCGCGCGGGGTTCTCCGAGGTGACGCCCTCGGCGTCGGTGTGGTGCTTCGCCACCCCCGACGACCGTGAGTGGTGGGGCGGCATGTGGGCCGACCGGATCACCGGCTCGGCGCTCGCCCGGCAGCTCGTCGACGAGGGCACGGCGACCACAGCGGAGCTCGAGGCGATCTCCGCCGCCTGGCGCCGCTGGGTCGCGGCGCCGGACGGCTGGTTCGCCATCGTCCACGGCGAGGTGCTCTGCACCCCGTAGTCGGAGTCAGCCGAGGACGCGATCGTCCATGGCCTGCAGGGTGTCGCGCACCGTCGAGATGAAGCGCGTCGCCCCCAGACCGTCGTTGATGCGATGGTCGAAGGACAGGCAGAGGTTCATCATCGGCCGTACCGCGATCGCGTCACCGGCGACCACAACCGGCCGCTTGACGATCGCATCGGTGGCGAGGATCGCCGCCTGCGGCTGGTTGATGATCGGCTGCGTCATCAGCGTCCCGAGGGCGCCGGCGTTGTTGAGGGTGAAGGTCCCGCCCTGGATGTCCTCGAGGCGGAGCTGGGCGAGGCGGGCCTTCTCGCCGAGCCGGTGGAAGGCCTCGGCGAGGCCGGCGAGGCTGAGGCGGTCGGCGCCGTGGACGACGGGGACGACGAGGCCGTCCTCGAGGGCGACGGCGATGCCGAGGTTGATGTCGCGCTTGAGGAGGATCCCCTCGGGGGTGAACTGCGCGTTGAGCGTCGGGTGCTTGCGCAGCGCGCCGATCACCGCCACGGCGCAGAACGGGAGGAAGGTGAGCTTCACGCCGGTGTGCCGCTCGAAGTCCGCCTTGTGGCGATCGCGGAGCGCGACCACCGCGCTCATGTCGCACTCGACCATCACCCATGCGTGGGGCGCGGTCTGGACGCTGCGGACCATGTGCTCGGCGATCGCCCTGCGCATCGGCGACAGCGGTACCAGGGTGTCGCCGGTCGCCGTCGCGGCCACGGGGGCGGGAGCGGCCGGGGCCGCGGAGGCCGCGGGCGCCGGAGGAGCGGGCGCGGGCGCCGGCGGGGGCGCCGTGGCCGCGACCGGGTCGGCAACCGGGGTCGCCGGAGCGGGCGCGCCGGGCTGGCCGTCGCGGCGCTGCACCCACTCGAGGATGTCCTTCTTGGTGATCCGCCCGCCGAGACCGCTGCCGGGGACCTGCTGGAGGTCGACGCCGTGCTCGCGGGCGAGCATCCGCACCGCGGGGCTGACGTGGAGGCCGGCGCCGCCGTCGGGCCCGGCGGCGGCAGGCGCGGCAGACGCCGCGGGGGCGACGGGCACCGGCTCGGCCATCGGTACCGGGATCGGCGGCGCGGCCGGCGCAGGCGGCGGCGGGGGCGCGGCGGCGACCGGGGCGGGGGGCGGAGGAGCCACGGGCGGAGGCGGCGGAGGCGGCGGGGCCGCCGCCGCCGGTGCCGGAGCGGACGTCGCGGGGGCGGCGGCCTCGTCGACGCCGCGGATGGTGCAGATCGCCTCGCCGACGGGGACGGTCGCGCCCTCCGCGGCGATCAGGTCGCCCATCACCCCGTCGACGGGGGACGGAACCTCGGCGTTCACCTTGTCGGTGATCACCTCGGCAATCGGCTCATAGCGCTCGATGCGCTCACCGGGCTGCTTCAACCACTTCGAGATGGTCCCCTCGGTGACGCTCTCACCGAGCTGCGGCATCGTGACCGTCTGGGCCATCAGTACGCCGCCAGGTCTCGCAGCGCTGCCTCGATCTTCGCGGTGTTCAGCATGTAGGCCTCCTCCAGCGGCGGCGAGAAGGGTACCCCAGGGACCTCTGGCCCGCCGAGCCGCCGCACCGGAGCGTCAAGGTACTCGAAGCAGTCCTCGCCGACGATGGCGGCAACCTCGGACATCACGCTCACCGCGAGGTTCGCCTCCTGGACGCAGAGGACCTTCCCGCACTTCCGCGCGCTCGCGACGATCGTGGCGCGGTCGAGCGGGCGCAGGCTGCGCAGGTCGACGACCTCGCACTCGAATCCGTCGGCGGCGAGCGATTCCGCCGCCTCGAGGCAGAAGTGGCTCATCAGGCCGTAGGTGAAGACGGCGATGTCGCGGCCCTCGCGGCGCACCTCGGCGCGGCCGAGCGGAACGGTGTACTCGCCCTCCGGGACCTCGCCGCGGATCAGCCGGTAGCAGCGCTTGTGCTCGAAGTAGAGGACCGGGTCGGGGTCGCGGATGGCGGCGCGGAGCAGCCCCTTGGCGTCCTGCGGGGTGCTCGGCACCACCACCTTGAGCCCGGGGATGTGGCAGAACATCGCCTCCAGCGACTGAGAGTGGTAGAGCGCGCCGTGGACCCCGCCGCCGAAGGGCGCGCGCACCACCATGGGGACGCCGAAGCCTCCGTTGCTCCGGTAGCGCATCTTCGCCGCCTCGCTGATGATCTGGTCGACGGCGGGAAGGATGAAGTCCTGGAACTGGATCTCGGCGATCGGGCGAAGCCCGTTGATCGCGGCCCCGATGGCGACCCCGACGATCGCCGACTCCGCGAGCGGGGTGTCGATGACGCGCTTCTCGCCGAACTCGGCGTGGAGCCCGTCGGTGGCCTTGAAGACGCCGCCCTTCACGCCGACGTCCTCTCCCAGGACGATGACCCGGGGGTCGCGGCGCATCTCGTCGCGCATCCCCTCGCGGATGGCCTCGATGTACGTCTTGACCGCCATCGTCACTGGTCCGCGTAGACGTGGAGGTGGAGCGACTCCGGCGAGGGCAGCGGCGATGCCTCCGCGTCCTCCTGAGCGCGGTCGACCTCGCGCATGCACTCGGCACGGATCTCCTCGGCGTCGCCGGGGCTGAGCACCCCGCGCTCCTCGAGGGTGCGGCGGAAGCGGAGGACACCGTCCTTCGCCTTCTCCTCGGCGACCGCCTCGCGGCTCTTGTAGACACGGTCGTCGTCGTCGGAGCTGTGGGGGGTGAGCCGGGCCACCTTCGCCTCGATGAGGGTCGGGCCCTCGCCGCGCCGTCCGCGCGCGACCGCCTCGGTCATCACCTGGTAGCAGGCCACGGGGTCGAGACCGTCGACGATCACCCCGGGCATGCCGTAGCCGAGGGCGCGGTCGGCGGCGTCCTTGGTGTGTCCCTGCTTCGACCAGGGGACGCTGATCGCGAAGCCGTTGTTCTCGATCACCGTGATCAGCGGCAGCTGGTGGACGGCGGCGAAGTTCAGGCCCTCATGGAAGTCGCCCTCCGAGGTGCTGCCCTCGCCGAGCGAGGTGTAGGCGACCGCGTCCTCGCCGCGCACCCGGGCGGCGAGCGCCGCACCGGCGGCGTGGAGCACCTGGGTGGCGACGGGCGAGCCGCCGGAGATGATGTTGAGCGGGCGGTACCCGTAGTGCGCCGGCATCTGCCGGCCGCCGCTGTTCGGGTCGGCGGCGCGGGCGAGGAGGGCGAGGAGGTGGTCGCGGGGGGTCATCCCCAGCACCAGGGTGAGGGCGAGGTCGCGGTAGTACGGGGCGAGCCAGTCGTGGCCGGGGCGCAGCGCCATCGCCATCCCGACCTGCGCCGCCTCGTGTCCCTGGCAGGAGATGACGAAGGGCGCCCGGCCCTGGCGGTTGAGCACCCACATGCGCTCGTCGAGCACGCGGGCCCGGACCATGTGCCGGTACATCGTGAGCAGAAGCTCGGCGTCGAGGTCCGAGCCCGGGGACGTCTCCGGTCTCATCACAGCCACGTACTCGTCTCCCACGGGCGGTCAGGGCCCCGGCCGGTGCGCGGATCCCGGCTGCAGGGCATCATCCCCGATATCCCGGCGGCGTCACCACGGTGACAGGATCTTGACCCCAAGAACGCGGCCCGATGACAAAACAGGCGCGGAATGGT
Source organism: Candidatus Dormiibacterota bacterium (assembly GCA_035544475.1). Classification (GTDB taxonomy): domain Bacteria; phylum Chloroflexota; class Dormibacteria; order Aeolococcales; family Aeolococcaceae; genus CF-96. The sequence goes on from DATKEY010000131.1 coordinate 18,154, forward strand.
GGTTCCGAGGTGATTCGACCGCCGGTAGAAGGTTTGATGTTCCTTCGCGCGCGGGTACGACACGCACACGGGCCCGCGGGCGGGCGCGAGCGCAACGGAGACTTTACACAGAGGCTCCACTCTTCACCCCATGAGGACTCACCCCACCCTGATGCTCGAAGACGACCCGGGCGCCGACGGCGCCAGCACGGACGAGCTGCTGAGCCTCTCCGGCCTGCCCTCCGACCCCTGGGCGGTCGACGACGCCGAGCGCACCGACGGCGAGGCCGAGGCCGTCGATCTCGACGACGACGACCTCGCCGAGGCGCGGATGACCGCCGGCCTCGACGACCCCGTCCGGGCCTACCTGAACGAGATCGGCAAGGTCCGCCTGCTCACCGCCGCCGAGGAGGTCGACCTGGCGATGCAGATCGAGGCGGGCTCCCAGCCGGCGCGACGCCACCTCATCGAGGCGAACCTGCGCCTCGTCGTGTCGGTGGCGCGCCGGTACACGAGCTCCGGCCTGCCCCTGCTCGACCTCGTCCAGGAGGGCAACATCGGGCTGATGCGCGCGGTCGAGAAGTTCGACTACCGCCGCGGCTTCAAGTTCTCGACGTACGCCACCTGGTGGATCCGCCAGGCGATCAGCCGGGCGGTCGCCGACAAGGCCCGCACCATCCGCCTCCCGGTGCACGTCGGCGAGCGCCACAGCCAGCTGCTGCGGATCACCCGCACCCTGACCCAGGAGCTCGGCCGCGAGCCCTCCGAGGAGGAGGTCGCGACCGCCGCCGGGTTGAAGGTCGAGCAGGTGCGCACCCTGCGGACCGCCGCCCGCGAGCCGGTGTCGCTCGACCTGCCGATCGGCGACGAGGACGGTGGCCGCCTTGGCGACCTCGTCGAGGACGCGAATCCGGGCCCCGAGCAGACCGTGTCCGCGACGGTGGTGCGGAGCGAGATCGAGTCGATCCTCACCGCGTTGACCCCTCGCGAGCGGCGCGTCATCCAGCTCCGCTTCGGCCTCGTCGACGACCATCAGCGCACCCTCGAGGAGGTGGGCCGGCGCCTCGGCGTGACCCGCGAGCGGGCGCGGCAGATCGAGACCACCGCGCTGCGCCGCCTGCGCCGCCCGTCGCTCGCCGCGATCCTGCGAGATCTTGCCGCGTAGCGGCAGAACCCTCGCGGCGCTCGCCGTCACCGCGGCCTGCGCCGCCTGCAGCGGATCGCCGCCGCCCGCCGTGGCCGGGCGGGTCGCCGCGCCGTGGACCCCGGGGCCGACCGCGGTCCCGACCCCGGCCGACCCTCCGAGCATCACCGCCTTCGTGCCCGAGGCGGAACGCTTCGTCGAGGCCCACCGCGGGTTGCGCTTCAGGTCTCAGCCGAGGGTCCTCCTCCTCGACGACGCGGCCTTCCGCGCCCGCAGCGGCGGCTCGGGCGACGGGCTCGACCCCACGCTCATCGCCGAGATCGACGCGCTCCAGCTCGTCCCCCGCAGCGTCGACCTGGCCGCCGCCGGCCGTCGCGCGCAGTCGGAGTCCGTGGTCGGCGTCTACGAGCCGCCCTCGAAGACCATCCTCGTGCGCGGCGTCGCCCCCACCCCCTTCGTGCGCGAGGTCCTCGTCCACGAGCTCACCCATGCGCTCCAGGATCAGTGGTTCGGGATCGACCGTCCCGGCCTCGACGGCCCCGGTCACTACGAGGCCGCGCTCGCCTTCTCGTCGCTCGTCGAGGGCGACGCCGTCCGGATCGAGGACGAGTACGTCGCCTCCCTCCCCGCGAGCCAGCGGGCGCGCGCGGGGCTCGAGGAGGACGCTGCCACCGGGGTGCGCGGCGACGTCCCCGCGGCACTCAGCGCCATCCTCCACTTCCCGTACTCCGCCGGTCCCACCTTCGTCCGTGCCCTCGCCGCCGTCCGCGGCGAGGCCGGGGTCGACGCCGCCTTCCGCACCCCGCCGGCGACGAGCGCGGACGTCATCGAGCCCCAGCGCTTCCTCGGCGGCACCGCTCCCGACGTCCAGGTCGCCGCGCCCGCCGCGGGCGGGCCGGTCCTCGACCGCGGCGCCATCGGGGAGTTCGGTCTGCGACTGCTGCTCACCCACGCCGCGGCGACGGGGGCTGTGTCGGATGCCGACGCCGACGCGGCCACCGCCGCCTGGCACGGCGACGCCTACATCACCTGGACACGCCAGGGCCTCGCCTGCGTGCGCGACGCCCTCGCGGCCGCCCCCGGCCCCGACCACGAGCTCCTCCGGCGCGTCCTCGCCGCCTACGCCTCCCGCGCGACCGGGGTGACGCTCGCCGACGCGGCGACCACTCTGACGTTGACGAGCTGCGGCTAGGAGCCCTCAGCGAGCAGCCGAGCCGGCTGCGCGTGGACATCCTTGGGATGCGGGCGCCGGCGAGGCTCGCGAAGGAGTACCGGGAGGGCGCGGTCTAGGGACCCGGCTGGAGCAGCCGCACGATGAGGTGCTGGGCGGCGAAGCCGAGCGCCACGATCGCCGTGACGACGACGGCGGCCATGAGGACGCGCTCGACGGTGCGCAGGCGGCGGCCGCCGTGCGACTGCAGGGGAGGGACGTGGGCGCCGACGAGGATGCCGAAGACGAGCCCCGCGGCGTGGGCCACGTTGTTCACCCCGGGCAGGACGAACCCGGTGATCACGAGCAGCCCGGTCGCGAGCAGGCCGCGGGTGGCACCGGCCTTGGCGAGGCGGCGGTCGCCGCGGTCGTGGGGCAGGCGCCCGAAGGTGACCTGGAGGGCGATGAGCCCGCAGATGCCTCCGGAGGCGCCCAACGTGTAGTCGCCGAGGGGGATCAGGCCGGCGGTGCTCGCCGTGACCCAGATCGCCCCGGAGGCGGCGGCGGTGAGGAGGAAGACGGCGAGCGTCGACAGCCGGCCGTAGAGGCGCTCGGTGTGGGTGCCGACGAGCAGCAGCCCGACCGTGGTGAGGGTCAGGTGGAGCGCGCTCGAGCTGAGGAAGGCGCTGCTGATGTACCGCCACCAGTCGCTCGAGCCGCCGCGCGGGGTGCTGACGTTCGGCAGGGCGCCGAGCGAGAGCAGGCCGATCGGCCGGCCCCCGTGGACCTGCCCCGTGACCGCGTGCTCGAGGATCCCGATCGCGGCCAGCAGGGCGGCGAGCGACCAGGTCACGGGCGCGGTGCGCACCGAGAGCAGGAGCCGGGAGGGGACGGCGCGGACCGCGGTGCCGAGCCCGATCGCTCCTCTGGCCGCCAGGCGACGGCGAGGGACGGGGAGGGACGAGACGGTCACGCGGCCGGCCTGTGGTCGGTCACCTCCGCACCCTACCCCAGCCCTTCCTGCCGGACGGCTGCGGGGTCATGACCGCTGCGTCACAGATGGATGGCCTGGCCGTTGAGGGCGAGGGCGGCCTCCCCGAGCACCTCGCTCAGGGTGGGATGGGGGGCGACGGCGTGGGACAGCTCGAACGGCGTCGCCTCGAGGAGGGCGCCGAGGGCGGGGCCGGCGATGAGCTCGGTGACCTCGTGGCCGATGAGGTGGACCCCGAGGACGTCGTTCGTCGACGCGTCGGCGACGACCTTGCAGAACCCCTCGGGCTCGCCCCAGATGAGCGCCCGCCCGTTCGCGCGGAAGGGGAAGACGCCGGCGCGCACGTCGTGGCCCGCCGCCCTGGCCTCGGCCTCGCCCAGCCCCAGCGAGCCGATCTGAGGGGAGCAGTACGTCGTGCGGGGGATGAGCCGCGCGCTGAGCGGGTGCGGATGGCGGCCCGCGATCGCCTCGGCGGCGATGACCCCCTCGTGCATCGCCTTGTGGGCGAGCTGGAAGCCGCCGGCCACGTCGCCGACGGCGTAGACGCCGGGCTCGGCGGTCGCCATCGTCGGCCCGACCCGGATCGTCCCGCGGTCGACCTCGACGGCGGTGCCCTCGATCCCGAGCTCCTCGAGGTTGGCCTGGCGGCCGATGGCGACGAGGAGCACCTCGGCGTCGAGCCGCTCCTCGCCGGCGGGTCCGGCGACGGTCACCGAGACCCCGCCCCCGTCGCGGCGCAGCGAGGGGATGTCGAGCCGGGCCCCGACCAGGCAGCGTATGCCGCGGCGCTCGAAGGCCCGCTGGAGCTCGGGACCGATCGCCTCGTCCTCGAGCGGGACCAGCCGGTCGGCGACCTCGACGACGGTCACCCGGGCGTCCATGCTCCGGTACATCGAGGCGAACTCGACCCCGACCGCGCCGCAGCCGATGACGATGACCGAGGCGGGGACGCGGTCGAGGAACAGGGCCTCGTCGCTGCTGATGACCGCTCTACCGTCGAGCTCGAGCCCGGGGAGGCTGCGGACCCGGGTGCCGGTGGCGAGGATCACCGACCCGGCCTCGATCTCGGTCTCCTCGCCGCCGGTCGCGGCGACCCCCACCCGGCCACGGCCGAGCATCCGCCCCCTTCCGGCGAACACGGCGACCTTGTTCTTCCGGAGCAGCCCCTGCACCCCCTGGTGGAGCCGGCCGACCACCTGGTCGCGGTTGCGCGCCGCCGCCGGCCAGTCGAGCGCCACCTCGCCGATGCGCACGCCGAGCCGGGCCGAGCCGCGGGCCGCGTCGAGCATCGACGCGGTCTGGAGCAGCGCCTTGGTGGGGATGCAGCCCTTGTGGAGGCAGGTGCCGCCGACCTTCTCGCTCTCCACCACCGCGGTGCGCAGCCCGAGCTGGGCGGCGCGGATGGCGGCGACGTAGCCCCCCGACCCCCCTCCGATGACGGCGACGTCGAACGCCTCGGCCACGATCAGGCCGTCCCGGCCAGCCGCTTCAGCGCGGCCTGGAGCTGGGCGTCGGCGGACGCCGGCGGCGACTGGGCGTCGAGGTGGAAGCGGTGGTCGTCGTCGGGGAGGCCGGCGGCGACGTCGGGGGTGATCCCGGTGCCGTCGATGGTCTCGTTGCCGGGCCCGAACCACTTCTCGACGGTGAGGTGGAGGTCGGCGCCGTCGGGGAGGCCGAAGTCCTGCTGCACCGAGCCCTTGCCGAACGACTTGTCCCCCACGAGCGTGGCGCGCTTGTAGTCGTGGAGCGCCGCGGCGACGATCTCAGCGGCGCTCGCGCTGCTGGCGTCGATGAGCACCGCCATCGGCTGGGTGAGGGCGAGGCCGCCGGATTCGATGCGGTCGCGCTGGACGTTCTGGGCGCTCGACGGGTTTCCGTCGGGGCCGAGCCGGCCGCGGCGGACGACGACGTCCTGCTCACCGGCCCTCGGGGCGAGGAACTCGCTCGCCGTCGACTGGGCCTCGGTGACCAGGCCGCCGGGGTTGTGGCGGAGGTCGAGGACGATCCCGCTCACCCCGCCCTTCAGGCCGTCCTGCAGGAGGGCGCGGAGGCTCTCACCGGTGTTCTCGTCGAAGGCGGTGATCTGGAGGTAGAGCACCGACCCGAGCCGCTGCGCGTATGCCGCGGGGATCTGCAGGTCGGCGCGGGTCACGGTCACGGTCACCTGCTGGGAGGCCCGCTGCACGACCATGCTCACCGGGGTCCCCGCGGTGCCACGGATCAGCGGCCCGACCTTGTTGAGACGGGTGGTCGTGTCCGGGCCCAGGCTGTTCACCGCGGTGCCTCCCACCGAGACGAGGATGTCGCCGTTGCGCAATCCGGCGCGATCCGCGGGCTGGTTCTTGAGCACGTCCTCGATGGCGACCACCGTCGGGGTCGCGTTCGCCGGGCAGAGCGCCGCGGCGTCGCAGCGCGCCTCGAGGGTGATGCCGACACTGCCGTTGCGGCGACCGCTCAGGTCGCGCTTGAGGCTCGCGTACTGGTCGGAGGTGTAGAAGGCGGAGAACCGGTCGTTGTACTTCGCCCGCAGCGCCTCGATGAGACCGCTCTCCGCACCCTGGGTGCCCGTGGTCGAGGAGACGTCCCGGATGACGTACTCCTGCTGGATGACGTCCCAGGCGCTGTTGATGCTCGCGGTGTCGATCCGGTTGTGGCCGAAGTGGGGGAAGACCGCGTCGATCACCCCGGCGGCCCGGCTGCCCGAGAGGTTGTTCACCGCCAGGCCGGTGAGATAGCAGCCGGCGACGATCATCAGGACGAGCGCCAGCGTGGGCAGCGACCGCGGCCGCTGCCGCGCCTCGGGGGAGGGCGGCACCTGTCCCCAGCTCACAGGCGGAGGCGCGCCCGGGCCCGCGCCCTCGGAACCGGTCGGTGCGCCGCCCGGTGGGGGCGTCGGGATCACGGCAGGTACTGTAGGGGATTGCGCGGGACGTCGTTGAAGCGGATTTCGAAGTGCAGATGGGGTCCGGTCGAGTTGCCGGAGCTGCCCTCGTAGCCGATCACGTCACCGGCGTGGACCGCGTCGCCGTTGCCGGCACCGAAGCGGCTGAGGTGCCCGTAGACGGAGACCCAGCCGTTGCCGTGGACGATGATGACGTGGTTTCCGTATCCGTACGAGCTCGGGAAGTCGTAGGCGACCCCGTTGTCGGCCGCCGCCACCGGGGTGCCGTAGACGGTGGCGATGTCGAGGCCGGTGTGGAAATGGCGCCCGGGGCAGCTCGGGTCGTAGGGCTCGAAGGGGTACGGGGTGCAGCCGAAGCCCTGGGTGATCTCCCCGGTCAGCGGCCAGAGGAAGCGCCCGCTGCCACCGGCGCGGCGCTTGGCCTCCTCCTCGGCCTGCTTGAGCGCCGCGATCTGGGAGTCGAGCTCGCGCGCGCTCTTCTCGGCGAGGGCGAGCTGCGCCTCGTCGTCGGCCTCGACGACGGCGAGCGCCGCCTTCTCCGCCTCGCGCTGCGCGCGGGTCGCCTCGAGTTGGCGCTCGGCGGCGGCGAGCTGCGCGGTCACCTGCGCCTGGGCGTCGTGGTCGGAGCTGATCCGGCCGACGAGGGCGTCGACCGCGTCCGCCTCGTGGTGCACGGTGTCGACGACGTCGTGCTCGCCTCCGGCGATCCGCCGCAGGTTGATGTATCGCTGCCAGAACTGCCCGAAGTTCTCGCTGCTGAGCAGGTTGTTGAGGGCGCTGTCGGTGCCGAGCTTGTAGATCGCCACGACCTGCCGGGCGAGGATCTCCTTGTCGACGGCGAGCCGGTCGCGGGCCTCCTGCAGCCTCTGCCGGGCGGTGTCGAGGTCCGAGGCGAGCTTCACCAGGGTCGCCTGGGCGACGCTCACCGCCTGCTGCTGCGCCGCGATCTGGCCGTCGAGCCGCGCGATGACCGCGCGCAGCTGCCCCTCGCGGGTGTGGAGGACGGCGATCTGCCCCTGGAGCTGGCCGATCAGGCCGCCGACGTGACCGCGCTGCTGCTGCTTGCCGGCGATCTTGTCGGTGATCTGGTCGGCGTGACCCCGCGAGGCCGTGAGCAGGAGGGTGGGTGCGGCGACGAGCAGGCAGACGCATGCGACGCGGCGGTACCGGCGCCGCAGCAGTGGGAGCGGCAGGGACATGGCGGGGGATCTCCTGACGGCAGGAGCCGTGTGGTGGGACGTCTGGCGGGACGTATGCTGAGAAGTGTCAGGCGGTGAGGAAGCGGCGTACCCCCAGGTAGCTGCCGAAGGCGCCGAGCCCGACGCCCGCGGCGAGCAGCAGCCCCATGAGGACTCCGAGGTAGGAGCCGTCATAGGTGAGCGGGAAGATGAACAGGGTGGAGCGCAGGTTGGTCACCGCGGGCTTGTAGAGCGCGCCGATCACCACCCCTGCGACGAGTGCGGCGAGGACGCCGCCGAACACGCCCTCGAGGATGAACGGCACGCGCACGAACCAGTCGGTGGCGCCGACGAGCTTCATGATCTCGATCTCACGCCGGCGCACGTACACCGCGGTGCGAATGGTGTTCATGATGATGACGACACTGATCACCCCGAGGACGATGGCGATCACCAGCGCGATGAGCTGGAGCGCCACGATCAGGCTCTGCAGCTTGCGGATGACGTCGGGGTTGTAGTCGGTGGGATGGGTGTCGTGGGCGACCACCGCGTTCTGGCGCACCATGCGGTCGATTGCGGGCAGGTCGCCGAGCCGCTTGAGGTCGAGATTGAGCGACGCCGGCAGCGGGTTGCTGCCGAGCACCTTCAGCGAGTCGCCGAGCTCCTTCTGCGCCGCCGCCTCGCGGGCGGCGTCGTCCTTGCTCTCGAAGTGCACGGCGCTGACCCGCGAGTCGGCGGCGAGATGGCGTTGCAGGTTGTCGATCGACGCCAGAGAGACGCCGTCCTCGAGGTAGACCTTGATGTTGCTCGCCCGCGCCTGCTCGGTGGTGAGCACCTGGTCGAGCATGTGGGTGCCGAGGAGGGTGCCGCCGACCATGAGCAGGATCAGTCCCATGGTGAACACCGCCGCCAGGGATACGGCCAGGTTGCGGTAGAAGTTCTGGCCCGCGCTCACCAGCGCGAAGCGCAGGCTGTTGAGCAGGCCGATCATCCGATGGTCGCCTCGCCGTCCTTGAGGTACTGGCCCTCCTGCTCGTCGCGCACCACCCGGCCGCCCTCGATCGCGATGACCCGGCGGCGGACGAGATCGACGACTTCGCGGTTGTGCGTCGCCATCACCACGGTGGTGCCGCGGTGGTTGATCTGCAGCAGCAGCTGGACGATGCCCCACGACGTGTCGGGGTCGAGGTTCCCGGTCGGCTCGTCGGCGAGGAAGATCCGCGGCTTGTGGACGAGCGCGCGGGCGATGGCGACGCGCTGCTGCTCACCGCCGCTGAGCTCGTCGGGGAACTTCTCGATCTTGTCCTCGAGCCCGACGATCCACAGCGCCTCCTCGACCTTGGCGCGCAGATGGCGCTGCCCGGGTGAGGTGACCTGGAGGGCGAAGGCGACGTTCTGCGCCACCGTCGAGCGCGGCAGCAGCTTGTAGTCCTGGAAGACGATGCCGATCTGGCGCCGCAGCCGGGGCAGCCGCCGACGGGGGAGCCGGGTGATCTCGGTGCCGTTGACGAAGATGCGCCCGCTGCTCGCCCCCTCCTCGCGGATGAGCAGCCGCACCAGCGTCGATTTGCCGGCGCCGCTCGCCCCGACCAGGAATACGAAGTCGCGCTCGTTGATCGCGAGGTTGACGTCGCGCAGTGCCACGGTGCCGTTGGGATACGTCTTCCCGACGGCGTGGAAGCTGATGATCGGCCGGAGCGAGGGGTCGGCGGCGAGCGCGACGTGACCACGGGCCACACCCGGAGCCAGAGCCTCCAGGTCCTCGGGTTGACGGATCGCCCCCCAGGGAACCGCCTCGCGGGGGCTTTCACCGTCGTCGCGGGACGGCGACACCGTCGTCGGTGCGTGCACTTCGTACGCTCCGATCGGCTCCGGCAGGGCTCCCCCCGAGTGGCCGGCCGGCCGCCCACGCGAGGTTCCCGTCGGGCTCGCACGGTGGACGTCGAGCGGATTTGGGCCCGGGTCGGGAATCGGACGGAGTATAGCCCGGGTTTCGGACCCGGAGCGGACAATCCGCGCGATTCAGCGTATTCGACGCTTCTGTCGCGATCGTTCCGAACTCCGGAGTGCGGCTACGCTCCGTTCGCCGAGCCGCCGTTCTGCTGGCTCGCCGACCAGCGAAGGAAGCCCTCGATGAAGGGGTCGAGGGCGCCGTCGAGCACCGCCTGGGCGTTCCCCACCTCGACCCCGGTGCGGTGGTCCTTGACCATCGTGTACGGCTGGAGGACGTACGAGCGGATCTGGCTCCCCCATTCGGCGGGCAGCGACTCCCCCTTGAGCTCGGCGAGGTGCTCGGCGTGCGCCGCCTGCTGGAGGGCGAGGAGCCGCGAGCGCAGGATCCGCCAGGCGACGTCGCGGTTCTGCTGCTGCGACCGCTCGTTCTGGCAGGTCACCACGGTGTTCGTCGGGATGTGGGTGAGCCGCACCGCGGAGGACGTCTTGTTGACGTGCTGGCCGCCGGCCCCGCTGCTGCGGAAGACGTCGACGCGGACGTCCTCGGGGTCGATCTCGACGCTCACGTCGTCCTCGATCTCCGGACTCACCTCGACGAGCGCGAACGAGGTGTGGCGGCGATGGGCGGAGTCGAACGGACTGAGCCGCACCAGGCGGTGGACGCCGCGTTCGGAGCGCATCCGCCCGAAGGCGCGGTCGCCGGCGATGCGGATCGTCGCCGACTTGATCCCCGCCTCCTCCCCCGTCGACTCCTCGATGAACTCGGCGGGGAAGCGGTGCTCCTCCGCCCAGCGCAGGTACATGCGGACGAGCATCTCCGCCCAGTCCTGCGAGTCGACCCCACCTGCCCCGGCGTGCACGCTGAGCAGCGCGGGGTGGTCGCTGTACGGGTCGGTGAAGAGCATCGCCACCTCGCGGGCGGCGAGCTCTCTGTCCATGGCGTCGAGCTCGGTGCGGAGGTCGGCCTCGACCGCGTCGTCGGGCTCGGCCTCGAGAAGCGCGGCGAGGTCACGCGCGTCGCGGGTGCTCCGATCGAGCCGCTCCCAGCCCTCGAGCTCGGTGCGGAGGCGGGACGCCTCCTGGGTCAGCGCACCCGCTCGGCGGGGGTCGTCCCAGAGCGACGGATCGGCGATCTGCCGGTCGAGCTCGGCGAGCCGGGCCCGCATCCCCTCGAGGTCAAAGATGCTCCCGGAGCTGCGTCACCTTGAGGTACAGGTCTTCACTGCGGGAGGTCAGCTCGCTCATGACGGGACATGCTACCTCCGCCGGCCCGCGCGAACCGCGACAGCCGGAGCACGTGGCGCCGGTTCAGACCGGTGCGATGGCCGACCCCGACGAGCAGCGTCGGCGCCTCCCGCTCCGCCGCCCATGCCCTCGTCGCGGGGTCGAAGGAGTCGTCGAGCCAGGCGACCGGCCGGTGGCCCGCGAAGCGCCGGACCGCGGGCAGCTTCCAGCGGTCGAGCCCGTCGTCCTCGTCCCAGAGGTCGACCACCGCGAGCGGCGGGAGCCCGAGGCGCGGGCAGATGTCGCGATTGGCACGCTCCCCCCACATGCTGCACCAGGCCAGGTCGAAGTGCCCGGTCAGCTCGCGCAGCCAGGCGCCGTGGGCAGGGCAGAAGCCGTGGGGGGCGTTCTCGATGGCGATCCCGTCGAACCCCGGGCGGCGGTCCGGAAAGGGGAGCAGGACGCCGTCGACGTCGACGAGCAGGAGCGGGCGCGGGGCCATGCCCCGAGGCTATCTCCCCGTGGCGTCCGGGCAGAAGGCGGTGAGCCCCGCCCCCCAGGCGTCGGCGAAGGCGCTCGCGAGCGCGTCGGCGTCGGCGCCGCCCTGGGCCGACACCGTCTCCCGCTCCTTCACGAAGGTGTCGTCGACGGTGGCGCCGTGGTGGATCTCGTCGCAGGCGCCGTGGAACAGCGTCTCGAGCCGCGCGTCTGTCCAGCCGTCGCGGTGGAACACCGCGGCGTCGCCGTTGGCGGCGAGGAGGGCGAAGAAGCGGCCGCGCTCCATCGCCGCAGGCGACGGCTCGGCGGGGGTCGCCGCGGCGGTCGCGCCCGCCGCGGCCGGGGAGCGGGCGGACGCGGGTGCGGCGCCCCCGCCGGAGGCGCCGCATCCCGTCGCCGCCCCGGCGAGGACGGCCGCGACGAGCAGCCTCCTCACCGGCCAGTCCCGTCAGTGGAAGGGGACGAAGGGTCCCGCTTCCGGGTTGAGCGCGGTCCGGGGATAGTCCTGGAGGTTCTGGAGGACCCCCTTCCCTTCGAACGCGCTCGGCTTCGAGCGGCTGTCCAAGGTCTGGTCCGGCTCGACGTAGTTCTTCGCGTCGTAGGTGGTCGCCGACTTGCTCCCGTAGGTCCACGGCCCCGGGTCGGCGATGCGCTGGTCCGTGACCGCGCGCATCAGGATGCGGAAGAGCTCGTGGTAGCCCTCGCCCTGCTCACCCTGCGCGCCCGGGAAGGTGTGCACGTCGTCGAGGCTGTAGTCGAAGTCGTGGTCGAAGGGCGTGCTGACGACGAGCATCCCCAGGTTGGGCATCATGAACTGGTGGCGTCCGCGCCATCCCCAGGTCATGTACATGTCGTTGGGGGCGCTCGGCACCAGGCAGCGGTTGTTCTGCTCGCGGCTGCTGATGGCGATGGTCACGTGCCGCGGCGCGGCGTTGACCCAGGTCTGGTAGCCGAAGGCAGGGTTGGAGTCGCTGCCCCGCAGCGCGTCACGATAGAACTGCGGATCGACGAGCTGGCGGCCACCCCAGCTGCCGTTCTGGAGCAGGAACTGGCCGAAGACCACCATGTCGATCGGCCGCATGTGGAGCAACGAGTAGCCCTCGGTGTGGCCCGCCTGGTCGCGCATCCAGTACCAGTTGGCCCGCCTGATCCCGAGCGGGGTGAAGAGCTCGTCCTGCGCGAACCTCTGGAAGTCCTCGCCGACCGCCTTCTCGACGATGGCGTTGAGCACCGCCGGGCCGGTCTGGCTGTATTGGAAGTAGGTCCCAGGCTGGTGCTCGATGGGCAGGGATGCGAACTCGGCCAGCCGGTCCGGGTTCTGGAGCTGGACCTCCCGCGTCCAGTTCATGTGGGTGCCCTGGGTGTGGTGCAGGAGCTGGTTGACGGTGATGGCGCGATGGGCGGCGTCACCGAGGTTCGGGAAGTACTTCCCGACGGTGTCCTCGACGTTGAGGTAGCCGAGGGTGATCGCGCGTCCGAGCACCGCGGTCGACACCGCCTTGGTGACGCTCCACTGGTGCTTGGGCGTGTGGTCGAAGAGCGCGTTGAGGTTGCCGGTCTTCACCAGGCAGCCGAAGCGCACCACCCAGAAGGTCTCCTGGAACTTCCGGCTGTGGAAGTCCGCCGCCTCCTGGAGGACGTGACCGTCGAGGCCCACCTCCTCGGGGGTCGCGGTCTGGAACGGCTGCCCGGGGGCGGGGTTGGGGCAGCTCCTGTAGTGGCCGCGGTCACTCCACGCGGTGGAGACCCCCGCCGACATCGGGCCCGTGTAGAGGCGCACGCTGCTCGTCGCCGCGTGCCCCATCGCGGGAACGGAGAGGGCCAGCGTCGCGGCGCCGGCCAGGGCCACGCATACGCCGAGCACGCGGGACCGTCGAAGATCTTTCATGGGCGTCCTCCATTCGGGAATGCCCTCTCACCTGCCTGAGATTCAAGCAGCCGGTTCCCCCACAGGCCACCTGCGTATGCAGGTCGGGTCCCCGGCGTCCGCAGGCGATCAGCCCAGGGGGCGGGCGACGCTCACCTCGTGGCCGTCGGGGTCGGTGATGTGGAAGTAGCGCTCGCCCCACTCCGCGTCCCGCGGCGGCGCCTCGGGCCGCAGCCCCGCTGCGAGCGCACGGGAATGGACGGCGTCGACGTCGTCGACGTGGAGGATGAACCGCCCCCACCACGACCAGCTCCTCTCCGGCGGCATGGCGATGAGGTTGAGGAACTGGCCGCCGCCGACCCGCAGCGAGGTGAAGCCGGCGCCCGGGCCGCCGTAGGCGATCTCGAGCCCGAGCACGGTGTAGAACGCCACCGCGGCGGCCATGTCGTGGGTCGCCAGGGTGACCGCGCTGATCGAGCCGAAGCCGGGGCTACTCGAAGCGGCCGTGGCAGCGCTTGTACTTGAGCCCGCTGCCGCAGGGGCAGGGCTCGTTGCGTCCCACCTTGTGGCGGTCGCCGGCCTGCGCACCGGCGGGGGCGGCCGGCCCGGAGGCGGAACGGGTCCCCTCCGAGGAGCTCTCGACGACGTTGCGCACGCGCGGCTGCGGCGCGGCGAGCACACCGCCGGTCGGGGACGCGGCGCCGCGCGCGGCGGCGCGGGCGAGCCCGGCGCTCGCCTCGGCGGCGGCCGGACGCGCCGCCGGCGGGCTGTCGGCGCCGGTCTGCGACTCCGTCGCCGCCGCCGGCTCGGCCGCGGCGCCGTTGCCGCGGCCGTCCGGTCCGCCCTCGGGGGGCGGTCCGCCGCCCTCCTCGGGGCCGTCGCCGTCCGGTGCCTCCGCCACGGGCGGGGCCTGCGGCGGCTGCTGGAGCTGGATCTGCACGTGCATGAGCAGGCGGACGATGTCGCGCTGGATCTCGTCGGAGAGCTCGCCGAAGGCCTCGAAGGCCTGGCTCTTGTATTCCATCAGCGGGTCCTTCTGGCCGTAGCCGACCAGGGTGACCCCCTCGCGAAGGTGATCCATCTGGGTGAGGTACGCACGCCACTTCTGGTCGATGACCTCGAGCATCACCCGCTGCTCGACGTAGCGCATCGTCGCCTCGCCGTACGTGGACTCCTTCTCCTCGTAGCTCGCGACCAGCTCGTTGGTGACCGCCTCGGAGATCTCCTCGACGCTGTCTCCGATGCTCTCGAGGTCGACCTCCTCGACCGGGGGCAGCGGCGCCACCTGCCGGAACCGCTCCCAGAGGCCCTCGAGGTCCCATGCCTCGCGGTTGCGGCCCTCGCAGTAGGTGGGCACCTCGGCGGCGACGATCCGGTCGATCATGTTCAGCAGGTTGGCGCGGGTGTCGGTGCCCTCGAGGATCTTGCGACGCTCGCCGTAGATGACCTCGCGTTGCTTGTTCATGACGTCGTCGTACTCGACGACGTGGCGGCGGGCGTCGAAGTTGTGCCCCTCGACGCGGGACTGTGCGCCCTCGATCTGCCGGGTCACCATCCGCGACTCGATCGGCGTGTCCTCGTCGATGCGCAGCCGGTCCATGAGGCCCTGCATGCGGTCGCCGCCGAAGACGCGCATCAGGTCGTCCTCGAAGGAGAGGAAGAAGCGGGTCTCGCCGGGGTCGCCCTGGCGGCCGGAACGGCCGCGGAGCTGGTTGTCGATCCGCCGCGACTCGTGGCGCTCGGTGCCGATGATGTAGAGGCCGCCGAGGTCCGGGACGCCCGCGCCGAGGACGATGTCGGTGCCGCGGCCCGCCATGTTCGTCGCGATCGTCACCGCACCCGGCTGGCCCGCCTCGGCGACGATCGTCGCCTCACGCTCGTGCTGCTTGGCGTTGAGCACGTTGTGGGTGATCCCGCGCTTCTCGAGCAGCCGCGAGAGGCGCTCGCTCTTCTCGATCGAGGTGGTGCCGACGAGCACCGGCTGGCCCTTCTCGACGCGCTCGGCGATCTCGTCGGCGACCGCGCGGTACTTGCCCTCCTCGGTCTTGTAGATGAGGTCGGACTCGTCCTTGCGGACCATCGGCCGGTTCGTCGGGATGGGGATGACGTCGAGGTGGTAGATCTTGTGGAACTCCTCGGCCTCGGTGAGCGCCGTTCCGGTCATCCCCGCGAGCTTGCGGTAGAGCCGGAAGAAGTTCTGGAAGGTGATGGTCGCCAGCGTGATGTTCTCCTGCTGGACCTTCACCCCCTCCTTGGCCTCGATCGCCTGATGGAGCCCGTCCGACCAGCGCCGGCCCGGCATGGTGCGGCCGGTGAACTCGTCGACGATGATCACCTCGCCGTCCTTGACGATGTACTCGCGATCGCGCAGGTAGAGGGCGTGGGCGCGCAGGGCCTGGTTGATCTGGTGGGCGTCGGCGGCGTGCTCGAGGTCGTAGACGTTCTTGAGGCCCGTCCACTTCTCGACCTTCGCGATGCCCTCCTCGGTCAGCGCGGCGGACTTCGTCTTCTCGTCCTTGGTGAAGTCCTCCTCCGCCACCAGACGGGGGATGAGGCGCGCGTAGGTGTAGTACTTCTCGGTGGGCTCGTCGGCCTCGCCGCTGATGATCAGCGGGGTGCGCGCCTCGTCGACGAGGATGGAGTCGACCTCGTCGACGATCGCGAACCAGAGGCGCCGCTGCACGCACTGCTCGACGGTGACCGCCATGTTGTCGCGCAGGTAGTCGAACCCGAGCTCGTTGTTGGTCGCGTAGGTGATGTCGGTGGCGTAGGCCTCGCGTCGAGTGCATGGACGCAGGTTCTTGAGGCGGTCGTCGAAGTGGCTGTCGTCGTGGTACTCGGGGTCGTAGATCAGCGACATGTCATGGG
>DATKEY010000132.1:0-19165 GCA_035544475.1 Candidatus Dormiibacterota bacterium
AGGAGCGGCGACGCCAGGCCGAGGCGCGCATCCGCCGTGAGCAGCGACTTCTCCGCAAGGAGGCGTTGCGTAAGGCGCGCGCCGGAGAGGCCGCCGCGGGCTGAACCCCGACGCCGCCACCCACCCCACGCCCTGAGCGGCAGCCCGGCGCGGCGACCGGTCCCTCGCGGACCCGTCGCCGCCGCCGGGGTCATCCCCCCGTCGCCTGAGCGAGCCGGCCCTCCGCGGTCCACCGCAGGAGGACGGTCTCGTGCCCGATCTGCACGCCGGTCACCGGGTCGATGCGGAAGTCGCCGAACATCGTGGTGAGGTCGAGCGCCGCCGCCGCGGCCCACAGGCTCCCGCGGTCGACGCCGCCCGCGACGCGCGCGCAGTGCACCGCGACCGATGCTGCGGCCGCCGCCTGCACCGCGGGGTAGTCGGGAAGCCGCCCGGTGCGCTCCTGGTACGCGGCGAGGAAAGCAGGCTCGGGCGGGCCGGTCTCGGGCGCGCCGCCCGTCCCCGGGAACCACTGCGCCACCCCGAGGATCCCCTCGGGGTCGGCCGTCGCGTCGCCGAATTCGCGAACGCCCGCGGCGACGGCGCAGACCAGCCGCGGCGGGTGATGCGAGGCGCGCACGGCAGTGACCAGGCCGACGTCCTCCTCGAACGCCCCCGCGCACAGCAGGTCCCACGGAGCGCCGTCCTCGGGGTCCGGCAGACCCCGGCAGATGGGGAGACCGGCGGCGCCCGCCACCCACTCCGCGCCCGCGCAGACCAGCTGCCCGAAGCCGCCTCTGCCGGCGACGAGGCACAGCGGACCCGGCGGGTCGCCGGCGGCGAGCAGGTCGACGAAGGGCCGCGCATATCGCGTCGCGGGCGTGAGCACGGAGACGACGTGCCCGGGCGCGGCGGTCTGCACGCCGTCGCCGGCGCCGCCGTGATTCCAGAGAAGGGTGTCGGCAAGGGTCGCGACCGTCGCCGCGGTGCGCATCAGCCGGGTCGAGTAGGGGCCGAGGAGCAGGTCGCACCGCCCGGCCAGGGCGTGCAGGGCCGGCATCAGCCGCGCCCCGTCGCTGCCGTCGTCCTCGATGAGCACCTCGGCGTCCCCGTCGAGGTCGCGCCAGGCCTGGAGCGCGGCGGCGGCCTGGACGCCGAAGCGCGCGTACGGACCGGTGAGCGACAGGCACGCCCCCACTCGGAGCGGTCTCACCGGCGAGTCACTGCACTGCTGACGTGCATCCGAACACCGTGACAGTAGATGCCCACCCCGCGCGTTACAGGGGTATGCTGCCATCGCCCCGCCATGCAGCCGGCGGGATGACTGGGAGGGGATACCCGTGGACGGTTGGGGTCGACGCCGCCTGTTCGGCGTGTGCGCATCCGCATTCCTGATGTCCGGCGTGCTCGGCATGGCCGGCACGCTCACGGCGACCGAGGCGAGGATGCCCGCGAGCGCGGGGATCCCCGCCTGCCCGCAGGCCCTCGCCGGCCAGGCACGGTGCATGGCGGTCTTCCTCGCCGCTCCGCCTCCGGGCGGCGGCCTCCTCGGCGGCCTGCTCGGCAGCCTCCCGCTCGGCCTCGGCGGCCTGCTCGGCGGGAGCTCCGCCCCGGCCCCGGCCCCGGCGCCGCAGACCCCGGGTGGCACCCCCCAGGGGTACTCCCCCACCGATCTGCGCAGTGCCTACGGGATCACCGGTACCGGGGCCGCCGGCCGCACCGTCGCCGTCGTCGACGCGATGGACGACCCGAACGCCGAGTCCGATCTCGCCGTCTACCGCGCGGCGATGGGGCTGCCCGCGTGCACCACGGCGAACGGCTGCTTCCGCAAGGTCGACGCCGGCGGTGGCACGAACTACCCGGCACCCGACGCCAACTGGGCGAAGGAGACCTCGCTCGACGTCGAGATGGTCTCGGCCGCCTGCTCCGACTGCCACATCCTCCTCGTCGAGGCGGCCACCCAGGACATCCCCGTCCTCGGCGCCGCCGAGAACTACGCGGCGAGCGTCCCCGGCGTCGTCGCGATCAGCAACAGCTTCGGCGTTCCCGAGCAGGCGCAGGAGACCGGCTGGGATCAGTACTTCAACCATCCCGGTATCGCCGTCACCGCCGCGTCCGGGGACTCCGGCTACGGCACCGTCTTCCCCGCGTCGTCGCCGTACGTCGTCTCCGTCGGCGGCACCACTCTGACCCGTGACGGCAGCGCGCGCGGCTGGTCGGAGGCCGCATGGAACGGCAGCGGCAGCGGTTGCAGCAGCGTCGAGCCGAAGCCGGCATGGCAGGTCGACACCGGTTGCAGCCGGCGCACCACCGCGGATGTCTCCGCGGTCGCCGATCCGACCACCGGTGTCGCGGTGTACGACAGCTACGGTGCCCCGGGGTGGGTGCAGGCCGGCGGGACGAGCGCGGCGGCGCCGTTCATCGCCGCCCTCTACGCGCTCGCCGGGAACCCCGCCGCCCAGGCGGCGCCGGGCGCCTACCTGTACAGCCACGCCGCCGCCCTCCACGACGTGACCTCCGGGTCGAACGGCCTGCTCTGCTTCGGCAACTACCTCTGCAGCGCGCGGGCCGGGTACGACGGCCCGACCGGGCTCGGCACCCCGTCGGGGCTCGCCGCCTTCTGAGCTAGAGTGATCGGGTGATCCACCGAGCCCACCCGGCCGACGGCGACGCCGCCGCGGTGGGCTCGGACCCGGTCGACCACGGCCACTTCCGGCGGGTCATGGGCCACGTGCCCACCGGGGTCGCCGTGGTCACCGCGATCCACGAGGGCGCCCCCGCAGGGCTCACCGTGGGGTCGTTCACGTCGCTGTCGCTCGATCCCCCGCTCGTCGGGTTCACGGTCGTCCGCGAGGCACGGAGCTGGCCGAGCATCGAGGCGGCGGGCGCCTTCTGCGTCAACGTCCTCGCCCACGATCAGGTCGAGCTCTGCCGCCTCTTCTCCAGCCGCGAGACCGCGAAGTTCCGCGGCCTGCGCTGGCGACCGGCGGCGAGCGGCGCCCCGATCCTCGAGGACGTCCTCGCCTGGGTCGACTGCGACACCGACCGGGTGCTCGACGCCGGTGACCACCACCTCGTCATCGGCCGGGTTCGCGCGCTCGACGTCGAGCGCGGTGTGGCACCGCTGCTCTTCTATCGCGGCGGCTACAGCCGCGCCGAGGCGCGCGACCCCGGATGAGCGCCGCCGAGCCGGGCGACGCCGTCGTCCTCGGCGGCGCCCCGGGCGCAGTCCTCGCCGGCCACGTCGCCGGCGGCGAGGGTCCCGCCCAGGTCGTGGCGCTGCGCACCGGCGGGCTCGCGCTCTTCGGCGGCTGGGCGGCGTCGCCGCCGGCCTGGTGGAGCAGCCCGGTGCTCGCCGCCGCAGGTCCGCCGCGCCACGACGCCGCCGGCTGCGCGACCTCGGCCGGGGTGCACCAGGGCGTCAACCGCCGAGGGCTGCTCGTCGCCTGCGGTCCGGCGGGCCCGATCGTCCGTGCCGGCCTTGCCGGGGCGGTGCTCGCGCATGCGGATGGGGTCGAGGAGGCGGTGGCGCTGATCTCACGGGCGGCCGCCGGGCTCGACGCCGCCGACCGGATCTGGCTGGCGGACTCCGGGATGGTGGTGTGCCTCGACGCGGGCCCGGGCGGCGTCGAGGTCCGAGCCGAGCCGCTGCCCGAGGACGCGGGTGGCGATCTCGCCGGCGTGTGCGCCCGGCTGCGCGCCGAGGCGCCGGGCGGTGCGGTCTCGGCGATCGCCGCGCGTCTCGACCCGGAGGGACCGGCCCTGCTCGTCTGCCTCGGGCCGCCTCGGTCGGGCGTCTTCGTCCCCCAGTGGCCGGGTCTCCCGCCGCCGCCGCCGCTCACCGCCGCCGACGGCCCGCCGCTCCTCGGCAGCCTCGCCCGAGCGCTCGCCGCCGCCGCCCCCGACCTCGATGCGGTCGAGGCGGAGACGCTCACCGAGGGCGAGGACGCCGAGCGCCTCGCCCGGATCATGGACGCCGCCGGCGACGACCACGGGGCCGAGGTGCGCCGCGCCCTCGCCCAGTCGCACGCGGCGGGCCTCGCCGTCGCGGGGCTCGAGGCACGGCTCGCCGCCGCCGGGGCCCCCGGCGGCCCCACCCTATAATCGGCAGACGGGACGCCACCGCATGCTCGTCAATCCACCCCCGGCCCAGTGCGACAGCTGCAAGCGGGTGGCGCGCGCCGGGTTCGGCATGGGGACAGGGCTGTGCGCGGGAGACCCCGCGGCCTGGATCCCCCTGTACGGACCCGACGAGAGCGTCACCCTCGACGACGGAAGAGTCGTCTCGCGCCGTGGTCGGGGCTGGGTCTGCCGGCGGTGCGGTCACACCGTCCCGCTCTCACGTGAGCATCTCAAGTAGACCGACACGAGGCAGCATGGCCATCGATCAGGCGCCCCTCACCACCCGTGACGCCCGCCGCAAGCCCGGGATCACCCGACAGTTCGTCCGCTTCGCCTTCCACCGCGTCGATCCCGCCTGGCGGCTGCGCGGCGACGCCGAGCGGGCCATCGACCGCGACGAGCTCGTCGAGCTCCTCGTCGAGTCTGCGGCGCTTCCCGAGGTGGTGCTCCGCACCTACAGCCTGGTCGGGACGCGCGGCGACGCCGACTTCATGCTCTGGCTGATCAGCGACGACCTCGACCACCACCACCGCTTCTCCGCGCGCCTCAACCGCACCCGAATCGCGGGTCATCTCACCGCTCCGTACCACTACTTCGCGATGACCAAGCGGAGCATGTACGTGGACCGCCACGAGCACGAGGGGCAGGAGGGACGGAGCAACCGCACGGTGATCGTCCCCGGGACGCGCCGCTACCTCTTCGTCTACCCGTTCGTGAAGACCCGCGCGTGGTACCGGCTCCCCAAGGAGGTGCGGCAACAGCAGATGGATGCGCACATCGCCATGGGCCACCGCTACCCGTCGGTGAAGATCAACACCACGTACTCCTTCGGCCTCGACGACCAGGAGTTCGTCGTCGCGTTCGAGAGCGACACGGTGTCCGACTTCCTCGACCTCGTCCACGAGATGCGCGAGACCGAGGCGTCGACGCACACCGTGCGCGACGTGCCGTCGTTCACGTGCATCGCGATGCCACCGGCGGAGATGGTCGCAGCCCTCGGCTGACGCGTCAGCCCCCCGCCCACTACACCCCCCACCCCCCGCCCTTTCCAGAGGAGGCGGTGCCCCGGCGCCGTGCGGTTTCGATCGAGGCGTGCAGCACCTCGAAGAGGTGCATCACCCGCAGTGCGGGGAGGTGGTGACGTGCTCCCTCACGGAGCTGGGTGAGGCAGGAGACGTTGTCGGTCACCAGCACCTCGGCGCCGCTCGCGGCGACGTGCTCCATCTTGCGTGCGAGGATGGCGGCGCTGCGCTCGGGCTCGCGGCGGAAGTAGTCGCCGGCGCCTCCGCAGCACATCTCCGCCTCCGTGAGCGGGCGCAGCTCGATCCCTGGGATCGCGGCGAGGAGGCGGTGCGGAATCTTCCGGGCGTCGCCGCCGAGCGGCAGCGAGCACGGCTGGTCGTACGCGACCGTCCAGCGCAGCGGGCCGAGCGGCGCGGTGACGCCCTCGCGGTCCAGGAAGTCCGCCGCACGCCACGTCCGCGCTGCGACCCGCGCGGCGGGGGCCGCGAGCCTTGGGTCGCCGGCGAGGATCTCGTCGCAGCGCTGCAGGTGCGCGGTGCAGGATGCCGTGTCGCCGATCACCGCGTCGACGTCGAGCCCCTGCAGCGCCTCGACGGTGCGCCGCGCCATGTCCAGCATCGCGTCGCGGTCGCCGAGCGACTTGGCGGGGAGACCGCCGCAGCCCAGCCGGGGGACCACCACCTCGAAGCCGTTGGCGAGGAGCACGCGCATCACCGCCTCGCTCGCGTCCGGCGCGGAGATGTTCTGGTAGCAGCAGACGAAGACCGCGAGCCGGCCGCGCGGCGTCCCCTCGACCGCGGGCAGGGAGCGCGCGCGCTCGAGCGCGGTCAGTGCGGGCAGCGGCCCGACGTGCTCCATGAACGCGCCGGCACCGCCCATCCACCGCGTCATCCCCGAGCGGCGCGCGAGCCAGTGGAGCCCGGTCGCCTGCGCGGCACGGGACAGCCGGTGTGCGGCGGCGAGCATCCGGGGATGGGGGAGGACCGAGCGCAGGGCGAACGTCTGCAGCGGCGGGTGCCCCTCCTGGGCATGGAGCTCCTGACGGGCGCGGCTGACGATGTCGCCGGTCGGCACCCGCGGAGCGCAGGCGGCGACGCAGTTGTTGCAGGTGAGGCAGGTGCTGAGCGGGCCGTCGGCGATGTCGCGCAGCTCGAGCCGGCCCTCGATGGCGTCGCGGACGAGGGCGACGCGGCCCCGCGCGGTCTCCCACTCCACCGGGTTGGTGAGGTACGTCGGGCACACCGCCTGGCAGAGCGAGCACTTGTTGCAGCGGCTCGCCGCCTCGTAGACGTCGGCGAGGAAGCGCGGCGCGATCACTCGGCGAGCCCGCCCATCGCGTCGATTGTAGGACCATGGCGGGGACGCCTCAGGATCTGCGAACATCCGTTCCCAATGCACGAGACCAGCCCGTCGGTCCACCTCCTCGCCCGCCCGGCGATCGACCTCGCCGGCATGCGCGCCTACCTCGAGCAGGTCGGTGGGGCCTCGTGGCTCGACCGCCGCCTCGCCGAGGGCGACGACCCCAACCCCGGCGAGCTCCTCGTCGAGTTCGCCGGCCGCGCCTGCTACCGGAGCTGGGAGCCGGGGCTGAACCCCAACGTCACCCGGGTGCGGACCGACCGGCGGGCGTACTTCGAGAACATCCTGCGGAGTGCCCACGGGAGTGTTCTCGAGCATGCGAACTACTCGTTCGCCCTACGCGACGTGAGCCGCATTGCGACTCATGAGATCGTGCGCCACCGCGCCGGCGCCGCCTACAGCCAGGAGAGCCTGCGCTACGTCCGGCTCGTCGACCTCGGCTTCCGATTCCCGCCCTCGCTGGAGCCGTTACGGCAACAGTGCATCGAGATCGTCGAGCGACTCGAGGAGTTCCAGGTCGAGGCGGCGAAGGCGCTGAGGCTCGACGACGAGGGGGTGCCCTTCCACGTCAAGAAGGAGGTCACCTCGGCGCTCCGCCGGCTGGCGCCGATGGGGGTGAGCACCGACCTGATCATGACGATGAACATCCGGACCCTCCGGCACGTCATCGAGATGCGCACCGCCCCCGGCGCCGAGGAGGAGATGCGGCTGATCTTCGACCGGCTCGCCGAGCTCATGGTCGCCGAGGCCCCGGGGCTCTTCCAGGACTTCCACCGCCGCGACGACGGCTCCTGGGTCCCCGACTACCGCAAGGTGTGAGCCGAACGCCCGTTCCAGAGGCAACGAGGACGCCACGGGAGGTTTCGGCCGGAACCGGGGCGGTACAGTAGACTCGCCGTAGGGCTCGACCCCAACCCGAACTGTGAGGTTTTCAGTCGCCATGGTCACCGTCAGCGAAGCAGCCCTCTCCCAGCTCAAGACCCTCGTCACGAAGGGCGAGCCTGGTCAGAAGGTCGGTCTCCGCGTTTTCGTCCAGGATGGGGGGTGCTCGGGCTTCTCCTACGGGATGGGCCTCGACGAGAATCCGCCGCGTCCGGATGACGAGGTGGCCGAGTTCGATGGGCTCCCCGTCTACGTGGACGCCTTCTCCGCCCAGTACATCGACGGCGCCGAGATCGACTACGTCGACGCGCTGATGGGCGGTGGTTTCACCGTCAACAACCCCCAGGCGGTGAAGACCTGCGGCTGCGGCCACAGCTTCCAGACCGCCGACCAGGCGGGCAGCCCGAAGTCCTGCTCCGCCTGAGCGCGGAACGACCGGCGGGTGAGGATCGCGGCGGGCCCTGATCAGACCGTGCCCTGATGGTCACGGTCCATCAGCGACTCGGCGAGGCGGTCCAGCTCCTCGGTGTCGTCGGAGCCCTCTGGGCCGGGTGGTGCGTGTACCGCCGCACGGCCAGCCCCTCGCTGCGCGTGTACGTCCTGCTCAGCGAGGCGGTGATCACGTTCCAGGCCGCACTCGGTATCGCGCTCGCGATCTCCGGTCACCGCCCCCACGACAGCATCCACTTCTTCTACGGCCCGGCGGTGTTCCTCTCCCTCCCCGCCGCCTGGCTCATCGGCTCGCGGACCGACGAGCGCGGCGAGCACCTCGCCCTCCTCGGTGGCTGCGTCGCGGTGGTGCTGTTCAGCATTCGCGCGATCCAGACCGGCGGCGGATGACCGCTCCGGTACACTGCTAGCTCTGTGCGATCCGCAGATAGCGGTCGGGCGGAAGGTGTTCCCCAGGCACCCCCATGGAGTCCGGAGGCCTCGTCGATGCCGGCAGCAGTGCCCCGATCGTCGCGCCCCCTCTCGGTGATCCCTCCCTCGCCGCGGGTCGTGGCCCTGGCAGGTGGCGTCGGTGCCGCGAAGTTCCTGCGGGGGCTGATCCGCGTGCTCGATCCGGCGCGGATCACGGTCGTCGTCAACACCGCCGATGACGTCGAGCGCCACGCGCTTCTCGTCTCGCCCGACATCGACAGCGTCGTCTACGGGCTCGCCGACGTCCACGACGAGGAGCGGGGGTGGGGGCTCCGAGACGAGAGCTGGCAGGCGCTCGCGATGCTCGACCGGCTCGGCGACGAGACGTGGTTCCAGCTCGGCGATCGCGACCTCGGCACCCACATCTGGCGCACCGCGCGGCGTCGCGGCGGGGCGTCGCTGTCCGAGGTGACCGCGGCCCAGGCCCAGGCGCTCGGCGTCGCGGCCCGGATCCTGCCGATGAGCGACGACCCGGTCACCACGCGGGTGCGCTGCCGCGGGCTCGGCGACCTCCATTTCCAGGAGTACTTCGTCCGCGAACGCTGCCAGCCGGAGATCGAGGCGATCCGCTTCGCCGGAATCGAGCGGTCACGGCCGGCGCCCGGAGTGCTCGAGGCGATCGCCGAGGCCGACGCCCTGGTGGTGTGCCCCAGCAACCCGGTGATCAGCGTGGGCCCGATCCTCGCGGTGCCGGGGATCCGCGAGGCGCTGCGCGCCGTCCCGCACTCGATCGCCGTCACCCCTGTCGTCGCCGGCCGCGCGCTCAAGGGACCCACCGTGGCGATGCTCGAGCACGCCGGCGTCGAGGCCGGTCCCGCGGGTGTCGGCCGTCTCTACGCCGACTTCTGCGGGGCGATGGTCGTCGACCGTCGCGACGCGGCATCGGTCCCCGCGGTCGAGGCCCTGGGGATGCGCGCCGTTCTCGCGGAGACGGTCATGGACGGCCTCGAGGCGGCGGTGGCGCTCGCCGCCGTCGTGCGCGACGCCCTCGGGCTCGACGATGACGACGAGCCGCGCCTCGCCGCCTGCGCGGGCGGGGGGGGCGCGCGGTGAGCGGGCCCGCTCTCGTCATCCCGATCAAGGCGACCCTCGGTGCCAAGCAGCGCCTCAGCACCCGTCTCGGCGGGGAGGAGCGCCGCCTGCTCGCCCTCGCGATGGCGGGGGACACCCTGCGTGTCGCCGGCAGGGCGGTCGCCCGCTCTCGCTGCGTGGTTGTCGCGGGTGACGCCGAGGTGGCGCGGCTCGCCGCCCGTCACGACATGGCGGTCGTGCGCGAGCGCGGCGCCGGCCAGAGCGCGGCACTGCGCGCCGGGGTGGCCTGGGCGGTCGAGCGCGGGCACACCGCGGTCGCGACGATCGCCGCCGACTGCGCGATGCTCGACATCGACGACCTCCTCAGCCTCATGGAGCATGCCGCGCGGCGCGGACGGTTCCTCGCCTGTGCCCCCGACGCCGAGGGCAAGGGAACGAACGCCGCCGCGCTGCGTCCGCTCGACGTCGACGTGTGGCGCTTCGGACCCAACTCGCTCGAGCGCCACCGCTCCGCCGCCGCCGCCGAGCGTCTGCGCTTCGAGGTGCTCGACCTGCCCTCGCTGCGCATCGACTGCGACCGTCCCGAGGACCTGGTCGGGGTGATCTCCCAGCCGCGGCCGACCGCGACCTTCCACGTGCTCCGCCAGCTCGGGCTGGCGGGACGGCGGGCCGTCGGCTGACCGCACCCACTCCCGGGGTGCGCGCCGCCGGCGCGCTCGAGGTCCACGCGGTCCGGGGGCTGCCCGAGGTGCACCCCGGCGACGACCTCGCCGCCCTCGTCCTCGCCGCCCTCGACCGCTCCCGGCTCGACCTGCGGCCCTGGGACGTCGTGGTGGTCACCCACAAGGTGGTGAGCAAGGCGGAGGGGGCGCTCGTCGATCTCGGCACGGTGACGCCCTCGGCCGAGGCCCTCGAATACGCCGCACAGAACGAGGGCGACCCCCGGGTCGTCGAGGTCGCGTTGCGCGAGAGCCGGCGGGTGCTCCGGGTCGGGGTCGGCGTCCTCATCTGCGAGACGCGGAGCGGCCTCGTGTGTGCCAACGCCGGGGTCGACCGCAGCAACGTCCCCGGCACCGACGCCGTCACCCTGCTGCCCCGTGACCCCGACGCGTCCGCAGCCGCGCTCCGCGCCGCCTGGCTCGACGAGGCGGGCGGCGGCCCTCTCGGCGTGATCGTCTGTGACAGCTTCGGCCGTCCCTTCCGGGAGGCGCAGGTGAACGTCGCCGTCGGAGTCGCCGGGATGCCCGCGCTCACCGACCACCGCGGCCTCCCCGACGCCACGGGCCAGCTCATGCAGGCCTCGGTGCTCGCCACCGCCGACGAGATCGCCTCGGCGGCGGAGCTCGTGATGGGCAAGGTGGACGGCATCCCGGTCGCGCTCGTCCGGGGGCTGCGCTGGTCGGGGGAGGGGAGGGGCTCCGCGGAGCTCCAGCGCGACCCCGAGCGCGACCTCTTCCGCCACTGAGGCCGCCGCCGGTGGCGTATTCTCGGATTCGATGGCCGTGGCGATCTCCGTGAAGGTCCTGCTCTTCGCCCGTCTCCGCGAGCTCGCGGCGGCGCGGTCGCTCGAGGTCGCCGTGCCCCCCGGGGCCACCGTCCGCGATGTCTGGGACTCGGCGGTCACCCGTCACGAGCGGCTCCGCGGCGCCGACGCCGGGGTGCGGGTCGCGCTCAACGAGGAGTACTCCTCCTGGGACGACGCCGTCCACGCCGGCGACTCCGTCGCCTTCATCCCGCCGGTCGCCGGCGGGTCCGGCCGCCCGGGGGTGCACGTGCTCCTGACGGCCGATCCGCTCGACCCCTCCGCTGCCGAGGCCCTGGTGCGCACCGACGCCGACGGCGGCGTCTGCACCTTCACCGGAGTGGTGCGCAACCACGCGGAGGGCCGCGCGGTCGAGCGCCTCGAGTACGAGGCCTACCCAGAGATGGCCGAGCCGCAGATGCGGCGCGTCGGCGAGGAGGCGCTCCGCCGCACCGGTGCGACCGCGGTCGCGCTCTGGCACCGCACCGGCCGCCTCGAGATCGGCGAGGCGAGCGTGGTGGTGAGCGCCTCCGCCCCCCACCGTGCGGAGGCGTTCGAGGCCTGCCGCTACGCGATCGACACCCTCAAGGCCGAGGTGCCGATCTGGAAGAAGGAGCACGGTGACGGCGGAGCGGTCTGGGTCGACGAGACCACCCGGACCCATTCCGCGCCCCCGCCGGGGGTATCCTGAGCGCCACGCGGGAGTAGCTCAGTTGGTAGAGCGCTAGCCTTCCAAGCTGGATGCCGCGAGTTCGAGTCTCGTCTCCCGCTCTCTTTTCACATTTTGAGTTCATTAGCAGCGGTAGCTTGCGCTCTGATGGAGGCCTCCACCGAACCCAGGGCGATTCCACTCTTGAGGGCTATGTCACTAGGTGCTCGTCTTGAGTGTTCGGGGCGCACTCAACTGGCAGGCGGGACTGCGCCCGCTGATGCCGCTCAGCGCCTCTCCTCGGCCGCTTGACGGTGACATCTGACCGTTTGCCGGATGACGCTTCCAAGGGGCCAAAGAACCAGGGTAGGGTGCCGAGGTTCGGGGGACGGGTCAGCGGTCGACGGGTGCGCCTCGGCGTGCCCGCACTCGGCGGCAGCCGCTGGTTGAGGGGTCGACAAGCAATACCGAGGGCCATCGCGAGCAGCCTCGGCATCTCATCTTCACCGATCGATGTCGGTCCTACGCTCACGGCAGCGTCGTTCCCTGACCGGGCGAGGGGCTCAGGGTAGGCCTGCGTACCGTCGCTTGGTCCAGGGCGCTTTCGCTGGGGAGAGATCGGGTCGTCCTGCCCGAAGTCGAAGGGTTCGGCCCGCTGCCCAGTTTCGGCGGGGACGCGGCCCCGGGCGGGGCGCGGTCGTCCGTCGCCCGTCGCTTGGAAACGTGTCCGCTTGCTGCGACCCTTATATGCCGACCGGCAGATGTTCGCGCCTGCGGCTGCCTGCATGCTCAGCGCACCGCTTCGACGAAGGAGACACCCCATGGCGACCCGAATAAACGGTCCGCTGCCGGTCGGCACGGTCACGTTCCTGCTCACGGATGTCGAGGGCTCGACGACCGGCTGGGAGGCGGACCGGGGCGCCATGGCGGCGGCCATCGTGCGCCACTACGAGATCCTCGACGCGGCCGTTCGCGCCCGCGGCGGTGTCCGGCCGGTGGAGCAGGGCGAGGGCGACAGCGTGGTGGCCGTCTTCCCGCTGGCCTCCGAGGCCGTCCGGGCGGCGGTGGACATCCAGCTGGCGCTGGCCGCCGAGCCGTGGCCGGACGGGGCGCACCTGGCCGTCCGCATGGCCCTGCACACCGGGGAGGCGCAGCTGCGCGACGCCGGCAACTACATGGGCCGGGCCGTGATCCGCACCGCCCGGTTGCGGGCCATCGGGCACGGGGGGCAGATCCTCTGCTCGGGTTCGACCGCCGACCTGGCCGGGGACGACCTGCCCGACGGGGTGACGCTGGTCGCCCTCGGCGCCCACCGTTTGAAGGATCTCGGCCGGCCCGAGCAGGTGTTCCAGGTGTGCCACCCCGGCCTTCGGCGGGAGTTCCCGCCGCTGCGGTCCCTCGACGCGATCCCCAACAACCTGCCCGTCCACCTCACCTCGTTCATCGGCCGGGAGGCCGAGATCGCCGACCTGGCCCGCCTCGCCGGCCAGCACCGCCTGGTGACCCTCACCGGCTCCGGCGGTGTCGGCAAGACCCGCCTGGCCGCCGCGGTCGCCGCCGAACTGGCCCGCACCCATCCCGACGGCGCCTGGTGGGTGGAGCTCGCCCCGCTGGCCGACCCGGCCCTGGTGACGGAGGCCTTGCTGGGCGTGCTCCGGGTCGGCGACGTCGCCGGAAGCTCCGCCCTGCAACGCCTCACCGCCCATCTGGCCACCCGGGACCTGCTGGTGGTCCTGGACAACTGCGAGCACCTGCTGGGCGCCTGCGCGGCAATGAGCGAGGCGGTCCTGCGGACCTGCCCCGGCGTGGCCGTCTTGGCCACCAGCCGGGAGGCCCTCGGGGTCGGTGGCGAGGTGACCTGGCAGGTCCCTCCCCTGGCGCTGCCGGCCAGGGGCGAGCCGTGCGCGGTGGAATCGCTGGGCAGCTACGACGCGGTCCGGCTCTTCGTCGACCGGGCCGTGAAGGCCCGGCCGAACTTCGCCGTGACCAACGCCACCGCCCCCGTCGTGGCCGAGATCTGCGCCCGCCTCGACGGGATCCCGCTGGCCATCGAACTGGCCGCCGCCCGGATCAGGGTCCTGACGCCCCAGCAGATCCTCGACGGGCTCGAGGACCGGTTCCGCCTGCTCACCGGCGGGGCCCGCGGTGGCCTGCGCCGCCAACAGACCCTCGAGGCGTCGGTGGCCTGGAGCCACGACCTGCTCACGCCTGACGAACGGGTCCTCTTCCGGCGCCTGTCCGTCTTCGCCGGGGGCTTCACCCTCGACGCCGCCGAGACCGTCGGGGTGGGATCGGGGCCCGGCTGCGAACCTGGGGCCGTCCTCGACCTCCTCGACGGGCTGGCGGCCAAGTCGTTGGTGGTCGTCGAGGACGACCTGGAGGGCACGGCCTCCCGCTACCGCCTGCTCGAAACCATCCGCGACTTCGCCGCGCTGGCACTGGCACGGGCCGAGGAGACCGCTCCGGTGCGCGACGCCCACCTCCGCTTCTGCCTGGCCTCCGCACGACAGTGGGAGGAGGCGTTCGTCGGCATCAACCCGACGGTGATCCGGCATTTCGCCGCAGAGTTGGACAACTACCGGGCCGCGCTCGACTGGGCCCTGGCCGGGGACGATCCCGAACCGGCGCTGGACCTCGCCGGGCGCCACGGAATACTGCTCGCCATACGGGGCCGCTACCGGGAGGGTCGAGAGGCAGTGGTACGAGCGCTCGCCCTGCCCGGCGGCTCGCCTGCGGCGCGGGTCGTCGCCCTCTGGATGCTCGGGTGCATCCAGTGGTACCTCTGCGACCTGGACGGCATGGAGGCCTCGGCCGCCGAGATGCTGGCCCTCGCCCGAGCCGCCGGGGACCGACGCCTGGAGGGCTGGGCCCACGAGCTGTACGGGCTCTGCAACCTGGTCGTCGACCCCGAGGCAGGCAGGGCCTCGATCGCCGCCGCACTGCCGCTGTTGCAGGAGTCCGGCGACGAATTCCTGCTGATGAAGTGCACGATGAATCGCGCCATGATCGCCGTGCGCGCCGACGACACGGCCGCGGCGCGCAGCTACCTCGACCACGCTCTGGCCCTGTCCGAGACCCACGGCAACCACCTGATCTCGTGCTGGAACCTCGCCCTCGACGCCGTGGTGGCGCTGCGGCTCGGGTCACTGCCCCGGGGGCGGGTTGGGGCGGACCGTTCGATCGCCCTCTCGACCGGCCTGGGGGAAACAACCGTGCTCGGCTTCGGGGCCGGCGTCCTCGCCGAGATCGAGCTGCTCGAGGGCTCGGCCGAACGTGCGATGACCCTGGCCGGGCCGTGCATCCGGGCCTGCACCGAGGCCGCCGCCTACAACACCCTGCCCCACCTGATGACGACACGGGCGCGGGCGCTGTGGGCGCTCGGCCACCCGGACGCCCGAGCCGCGCTGGAGGATGCAGCGGGTATGGCCCGGGAGGTCGGCGACCCCTGGCAGCACGCCCAGGCCGCCCTCCCGCTGGCCCGGTTTCTGGTCACCGCCGGGGACCTCGCGCCCGTGGACGCCCTCCTCGCCGACGCCCGCGCCAGCGGCGCCGTGCTCGGCAGTCCGTGGGTGAGTGCCACCGCCGACCACGCGGCCGGGCTGCTCGCCGCCGCCCGGCGGGAGCCCGACCGGGCCGAGGACCTCCACCACGCCGCCCTCGCCATCCACGCCGAGCACGGCTACGCCCTCGGGATCATCGACTCCCTCGAGGCCCTCGCCGTCGTGGCCGCCGGCCAGGAGAGCTGGGCCGAGGCCGCCCGCCTCCTCGCCGCCACCGCCCACCGCCGGGAGGAACTCGGCTACCGCCACGACCGGGCCCTGGTGGCACCCGCCGAAGCGGCCGCCCGGGCTTCGCTCGGCGACGAGGCCTTCGAGGCGGCCTGGGCCGAGGGCGAGGCGCTGACCATCGGGGCGGCCGTGACCTACGCCAGCCGCGCCCGCGGCGAGCGCAAGCGCCCGTCCTTCGGCTGGGGCAGCCTCACACCCACGGAGCTCGACGTGGCCCGTCGCGCCGCCGAGGGCCTCAGCAACGCGGAGATCGGGGCGAAGCTCTTCATCTCGCCCGGGACCGCCAAGGTTCACCTCTCCCACATCTACGCCAAGCTCAACCTGGCCAACCGCGCTCAACTGACGGCCGAAGTCACGCGCCGGAGCGGATGAAGGCGTCCGACCGGGCACGACGAGAGCTGAGGGGCCCGCGGCGAGGCAGCAAGAATGCCCGTCACTCGCACAAGGAGGAAAGGCATGCACTCGGCGTGGCGGAAGCTGGCGTCGCTGCTGGCGATCCTGCTCCCACTGGTGACCCTGACGGGTGTGGCCCACTCGACAGCGGCTGAGCCGGTGTTCGAGGGCCCGGTGCCACCGGCGACCTGCGGCCCGGGCTCCGTCCCCGAGCACGGGCTCCAGGGTGAGGTTCCGAAGGCCGATCGCGACAGCGGGCGCTCGCGCCTCGGCTACCACTGCAACCTCGAGCTGGTCGGCCAGTACCAGGGCGAGGGCCAGTCGTGGCAGAACGCCTGGTACGGCCACTGCGACTACTTCAACACCGTTTTCCCGGGACGGGAGCGCAGGCCCGGCGTGCAGGTCGTCGACGTCTCCGACCCCGCCCACCCGCGGCTCACCGTCACCCTCACGACCCCCGCAATGCTCGGGCCGCACGAGTCCCTGAAGGTCAACCAGCGACGGGGCCTCCTCGGCGCGGTGGCGGCCTGGTCCCCAGCCGGCAACGAGCCGGTCTTCTTCGACGTGTACGACCTCACTGCGGACTGTGCCCATCCGGTGCTGAGGGCGAGCGTGCCGCTGAACATGCCGATCGGACACGAGGGAAACTGGGCGCCAGACGGGTTGACGTACTACTCCGCGTCCACGCTCGTACGGTTCATCAGCGCGATCGACGTCACCAACCCGTCCGCCCCGCGCCTCCTCACCGTGCTACCCCAGGAGAGCCACGGGCTGTCGGTCAGCGACGGCGGCACCCGAATGTACGTGGCCAATCCCGACGGGTTCGACGGCGGGACCGTCGGGTGCCACGTGGGCACTCCACTCCCACAGACGAACTCGCAGTCGTGCCTCAACGGGCTCGACATCCTCGACGTCAGCGCCATCCAGTCGCGCGCCAACCTGCCGATCTTCTCCCGCCCGGTCGTCGTCGGGTCGCTGCGCTGGACGGACGGCTCGGAGGCGCAGCACACCATCCCGATCACCTACCACGGTCATCCGTACCTGGTCTCCGTCGATGAGGCTGGATCAGGCTCACCGTTCAACCCACAGGGGCCCGCGGGTGCGGCACGGATCATCGACATCGGCGACGAGATCCGTCCCGTAGTGGTGTCGAAGCTCAAGCTAGCGATCCAGATGCCGTCCGAGGCGAGTCTGCAGCTTGCCGACGCCGCCGGCGACGGAGTCTTCGGATACCAGGGGCACTACTGCACCGTCGACGGCGAGAACGATCCCACCGCGCTCGCCTGCGGCTACTTCCAGTCCGGGATCCGCGTCTTCGACATTCGCGACCCGAGGGAGCCGCGCGAGATCGCCTACTACAACCCGCCTGCGCAGATGGGCAAAAAGGCGGAGCTCGCCGGATCGGAGCACGCAAACGGCTACGCGTGGCTCGGCACCGTGCTCAACACCGACTGGTGCACGTCACAGGTGCGCTTCGTGCAGGATCCACCGTCGCTTTGGGCGGCCTGCCAGGACAACGGCCTGATGATCGTGAGCTTCACCAACGGGGTCTATCCACTGCCGCAGCTCGCCGTGAGCCCGCAGGTCGTCCGCTCCTCGAGGACGACGTCGGTGCAACCGCTGTCGCCGACGGTCGGGGCATCCGCACCTGATTAGGCCTCCGCTGCGGCTTCGGCGACCGGGGCCTTGCGTCCCCCGCCGCCCGGGAGGCGTGGCACCGCGTCCTTCTGGATGCGGCCGCCACCGCTAGGGTGTCGACCAGCACGAGGGGCAGGGCGGCGAGCTGATCCCATGGTGCCCGGCGTCGCGGCAGCCGATGCCAGTCATGCGCAGGGGCTCCGCAAGGGGACTCATCGGAAGAGACGGACGTCGATGCCGAGCGCCAAGCGCTCCCACGCCTGGTCTCCGCCGACGACAGGCAGGTTCAGCCGAATGCCCGTGGCCAGGCAGCAGCAGTCGGCGAGTGACAACCGCACATTCACGCTACGGGCGACCCGGCGCACCTCTTCGACCAGATGAGCGTCCTCGGAGGTGAAGGGCTCGATGCCAACCCCGAGCCCCTGAAGGTCTGCTTCGAGTGATGCAGTCGGCATTCCCTCCTCGTCGCATCGGTAGAGCACCTCGGCGAGGTTGACCCTCGACAGCGCACCAACACCGAGAACCTTCTCGACTGCGCTGGCGCCGCGCTCGTCGAACAGCCATGCCAGCACCGCCGAGGCATCGAGGACGCACGACGGCATCAGCCGGCCGGCCGTCGCCGCTGCTGTCGATCCCGCTGTTCCTCGAGGTCCAGGTCCGCGTTGCGGTCGGCCAGCAACCGATCGACAGCCCGGCCGTCGCTCCTGGCGGTGGCGGCCAGAGATCGGAGGCGCGCCTTGATCGCCTCCCGAGTCTCGAGCACGATGCGCCCATCCTCGGCGCGGGCCACGAGCTCGTCGCCCACCCCGATGTGCAACTGGGTCCTCAGTGCGGCTGGGAGCACGGTGCGGCCTTTGGCCCCGATCCGGACGATGTGTGCCATGTCAAAAGCGTACCACTCTCTGGCGACTGGTGGCACTCGTAGGCGCTTGGTGTCACCGGAGCACGACCGTCCCCGATGTCCGGGTGTCGCGAGTTCGAGTCCCGTCTCATGACGCCCTTGGCGCGCCAAGAGAGCTCGTTAGACCGTGGAGGAGACGCCGGGCCGGTGCACGCGCAGGAAGCCTGCCTCCAGGGGCCGCCGGCGGGCCTCGACGGTGACGGTGGCGTGGCAGAACGGGCAGATGGCTTCGCGCACGCCGACGGCGAGGACGAACTTGCGCGAGCCGTTGCAGGGGAAAGCGGGTTGGCGGTCGATGTCGCCGTGGGGCCGGTCGGCACGGATCGTCCGGTGGGGCTCGCGCGCGGTCATGGCGACTCCTTGGGGATCTCGGTCTGCTGCAGGCGCCCGGCCTCCTCCTCGAGAGCCTGGGCACTGTGGAGGTAGGTCGCGTGACTGACGGCGGCGATTGCTCGGGCCGCGCTGTCGTACTCGGGCGCGTGCCGCTTGCGGTCCTGCTCGCGTTCTGTCATGTCAGCTGAGCAGCCCGTTGAGGGTTGATGCTTGCGCAGGCCCGCGAACCCCAAGGCGACGACGGCGAGGACGCCGAGGAGGACGATCACCCGGATGATGAGCGACCACGGGGTCTTGGAGGGCCTCGGCGGGCTCGGGTCCCAGGACGGCGGGGTGGGCGGGCGACGCATCATAGTGGGGGTATCTCGTGGTGTTCAGGCCGCGGCCGGCGTGATGTCGAGGTCGAGATCGGGCTGGCGGGCGAGCGACCGCAGCCAGCGGTTGACGTTGGTGAACCCGGTGCTGTCTGCTCGAGCGAGGTACGTCCCGTCGACGCTGCCGCAGCCCATGTCGTGGGCGATGCGACCCTGGGGAAGTCCACGTAGGTGAGGGACTGGGTGTCACTGATGGTCGCGTATCCCTGCATGCGTCCTGCGCTGAGGACCACTCTGGCCGTCGATCGA
>DATKEY010000133.1:0-3583 GCA_035544475.1 Candidatus Dormiibacterota bacterium
GACTCGGTTGTTTCGCTGCTTGACCTCGGTGGCCACGCTAGTTGTTTCCTCCTTCCCGGAGACGGGCCAGAGGCGTCAGCCCTGACCATGACGCCGGCACTCGTGATGACATCGGCCTTTGCCCTGGGGACGGGCGCCGGCGCCGAAATTGGTGATGCTGCCCGTGTCCACGGGCTCCCTGACTGTCGTTGACGAGACGAGACGAAAGGGGAGCCGCGGAAATCCGCGACCCCCCTTTCTTCGTCGACCCGGCGCCTTGTTAGTTGCCGAGACCGTTGCTGATGTTCGAGAAGACGTTGTTGACCTGCTTCCCGACCACCTGGAGGATGACGATGACGACGACGGCGATGAGGACGAGGATGAGGGCGTACTCGACCATGCCCTGGCCCTCCTCGCGCTCGGTGACCTTGGCCTTGGCGCTCTCGACGAGCTCCTGCAGACGAAGGTAAAGGCTGCTCAGCACGTGGGTTAGCCTCCGTGAGTGGTGACGCGGCCTCCGAGGGGAGGTCGCCCGGTCGACCCGCTGGGGTCGTTCGGCAGTATCCGGGCGCACCCTTCCCGGTCCGGTGGCCGTCCCGAATCGCGCTGGTAACGGGCAGTGACGGCTCCCTTGACGGACCGCTCGACGGACACCCGGGGCGCACCTCCGGGATCGCATCGATAATGCGAATGTGGACCACGCTCACCACGCCCATCACGGAGGGCACACGCACGGACACCGGACGGCCGCAACCGGGCGGCTGCGCGCCGGCGTCGCCGTCGTCGTCCTCCTCTTCGCCGCCGAGACGGTCGCGGGCCTGCTCGCCGGCTCGCTGGCCCTCCTCGGCGACGGGGTCCACCTCGCCACCGATGCCGGTACCCTCGGGCTCGCCTGGTACGCGACCGCGGCGGCGCGGCGGCGGCCGACGCCACGGCGGAGCTTCGGGTTCCACCGCACCGGCATCCTCGTGGCCACGGTCAACGGGGCCGCCCTCGCCGCTGTCGCCGCCCTCCTCGCGACCGCGGCGATCGGCCGGCTCGAGCATCCCCACGAGGTCTCCGGGCTCCCCGTCCTCGCCGTCGGCTCGATCGCGCTCGTCGCCAACGGGACGCTCGGCGCCTACCTCCTCGGCGCCGGGAACGAGCTCAGCGTCCGCAGCGCCGCCCTCCACGTCGCCGGGGACGCGCTCGCCTCGGCCGGGGTCGTCCTCGCGGGGATCCTCCTGCTCACCACCGGCTGGCGCTTCGCCGACCCGGCGGTCTCGCTCGGGATCGCCGCGCTCATCGCCGCCGCCGCCGCCAAGGTGCTCCACGAGGCGGTGCACATCCTGTCGGAGGGGACCCCGCGGGACCTCGACGCCGCCGAGGTGCGCCGGGTGATGCTCGCGGCCCCCGGGGTCGAGAGCGTCCACGACCTCCACATCTGGTCGCTCGACCGCCACCACCGGATGCTCAGCGCCCACGTCGGGGTCGGGGACCGGCCCCTCACCGAGGTGACCGCACTGCTGCGGGTGCTCGAGACCACCCTCTGCAGCCACTTCGCCATCGAGCACGTCACCCTGCAGCCCGAGTGCCCGAGCTGCGAGGCGGATCCCGTGATCTGCGACCCCGAGGGCCGCCACGCCCGCCTCCACACGGGGAGGCGACCGGGCACCCCTACAGGTTGAACGTCACCTTCGCCTCGGTGCCCCGGCCGATCTGGGAGCGGATCTCCATGTGTCCCTTCTCGAGGTCGGCGCGCTCGCGCATCGAGATGAGCCCGAGGTTGCGGGTGCGCCCGAGGCGGGCCTCGGTGGCGGCGACGTCGAAGCCCTCGCCGTCGTCCTTGACGATGGCGACGACCCGGCGCGGCTGCAGGGTGAGGGTGACCTCGACGGTCCGGGCGCGGGCGTGCTTGCGCACGTTGGTGAGCGCCTCCTGGACGATCCGGAAGACCACCGCCTCGTAGTTCGAGGGCAGCCGCCGCTCCTCCCCGACGAGGTGGAAGCGGGCGGAGATCGCGGTCTTCTCGGCGAACTCGCGGACGAACTTGCGCAGGGTCGGAACCAGCCCGAGGTCGTCGAGGGTCATCGGGCGGAGGTCGAAGATCAGCCGCCGGGTCTCCTCGAGGGCGTCGCGGACCCCGTTCTTGAAGTCGGCGAGCTCGCGGACGACGAGCCGCGGGTCGCGCACGAGCAGCCGTTCGAGCACCTCCGCCTGGAGGACGAGGTTCGCGAGCATCTGCGCCGGCCCGTCGTGCATGTCACGGGCGATGCGCATCCGCTCCTCCTCGATGATCTGGAAGACCTGCCTCGATGCGCTCCGGAACCGAGCAGCCCCGTCGGCCGGGCTGGTCGCCTCGAGATCGGCGAGCTGGTCGAGCAAGGCGAGCGCACCGCGCAGCTCCTCGAGCCGGCTGTTCACGCCGCCGAGCCGCGAGCCGAGCTGGGCGATCCGCTCCTCGACGACCGCGAGCTCGGCGCGCTGGTCCGCGGCGAAGCGGAAGGCGTTCTCGATGTCGTCGGGCTCGAGGCGGGTGATGTTGTTGAGGACGTGGCGGCGGATGACCCCCGCCTCCTCGAGCCGCTCATGGACCTGGGCTCGCTCGCGCTCCGCCTCCGCGATGCCCCGCTCGCAGTGGGCGGCCACACCTCCCAGGTCGGCGATGAGCTGGCCGATCAAGTAGCGGGCATTGCCGAGTGGCGAGGGTCCGACCGGTTCTTCGGCCGACGCGGTCAACGCAGGAGAGACCTTCATGCTCGTCGAAGCAGGGTCACAAGCGAATGACGCGCCGAGGGGCGCACGCGACGCTGCTCATACACTCTAGCGCATGGCTCTCGCCGCGACGCAGGTTCCTCCCCCGGCCACCGTCGACACCGTCCTCCGGCTGCCGCTCGCCGCGCGAGTCCGGCATCCGCTGTACTGGAAGTGGATCCGCTTCCTGTTCCTGGGCCGCGCCATCCCCGCCGTGCTCTTCGGGGAGATGGGGTGGCTCCAGGTGGGCCACCTCCAGCAGGCGCACGGCGTGCTGCAGATCCTGCCCCGACTCCTCTATCTGCTGTTCTGCTGCATCCCGGTCGGGCTCTACCTGACCCGGCCGATGCCCGTCAACCGCGACGGCCGCCTCGTCGCGCGGGCCGCGGCGTTCGGCGGCACCCTCATGCAGCTCGTGATCGGCGCCTTCGTCCCCCTCCACCGTCAGCTCTTCTCGCCCCCCACCTGGCTGGTCTATGTCGCCAGCCTGCTCTCGATCGCCGCCTTCGCCTTCGCCATCTACGGGATGAGCTACCTTCGACGCAACCTCAGCATCACCCCCGAGGCGCGGCGGCTGGTGACGACCGGACCGTACCGGATCGTACGCCACCCCCTCTACCTCGCAGAGATCTCCGCCGCCCTCTCGCTCGTGCTCGCCGCCCCCTTCCTGACCCCGACGATCAGCCTCGTGGTCTTCATCACGCTGCAGGGGACGCGCGCGCGCTTCGAGGAGCGTCTGCTCGGCGAGACCTTCCCCGAGTACGCCGACTACCGCCGGCGCACCCACGCACTCATCCCGTTTGTCTGGTAGAGACGCCGGGACGGCGCCTCGCGGGCGGGCGAGGGCGCTGAGCACCCCCGGAGGTCTCCT
>DATKEY010000134.1:0-7037 GCA_035544475.1 Candidatus Dormiibacterota bacterium
GTCGAATCCGCCCGGATATCCGGGCTGGGCGAGAACGGAGAGTCCGCTGCCGTCGCGGAGCAGGGGCACACCGGGATCGGCGAAACCCCTCACCCCACGGTAGCTGCCGAAGTAGTGGTCGAAGGAGCGGTTCTCCTGGACCAGGATCACGACGTGCTCGATGTCGGTCAGACGGCCGCAGCCGGCGGGCGCGGCGAGCGCCGCACGGATCAGGCGATGGTCGAGCAGCGCGGCGGCGCCGCCCACCACCCCCGCGGCCAGCACCTCGCGGCGGGTGAGCCCGTGGGTCATTCGTCCTCTCCTCGTCCCAGTCGCACACGGGTCGCGGTCACCAGTGTGCCGCCTCGCGAACCGTTGCATCGACCAGCTTTCGGTGATACATTGTTCCATGTCACTTCAGCCGATGACCGCGGGGGAGTCCACGTGAGCACCTCGCTGCGCACCGCCGCGGAGCGGGTCGGCTCTGCACTGCGCTCGATCGTCTCCGTGCCGGTGACCCTCGGGCGCACCGTCGCGCGACTGCCCGAGGTCGTCGACGCCATCGCCATGCTGCCGACGATCTCCGATCAGCTCGAGCTGGTGACCGAGCACACCCGAAGCCTGCCCGAGATCCACGCGGAGATGGCGACGGTCGCGGCCGCGACGGTCGCGCTCGAGGCGACGATGCCGGTGCTCGTCGAGCTCCAGCAGCCCCTCCCCGAGCTCGTGCCCGCCCTCACCCAGACCGCCGACCGGCTCGACCGGCTCGCGGCGCTGATCGGCAGCATGGACGAGACGCTGCATTTCCTCGCCGCGGTGGCCGAGCCGCTGCAGGGCACCGCGGCGCGGATCGGACGCCTGACGGGCGGGAGGCTGGCGCGGCGCGGGTCGGCCGGGTCGTAGCGCACTCGCAGCTCACACGAACCCGTCATCTCCAGGTCATCGGAACGGGCGTATAACGGCTGCATGCCCACCGGCGCTGAGGATGCGTTCCGCGGCCGCCCGATCGGCCGCCGTCTCTTCATCGCCCTGCTCGGTGCGGGAGCTGCCGGCATCGCCCTGACGAAGTGGGCCTACGGCGGTGACGACGCGACCCCCGGCAACGTCGCCACCTCCGTCCCCATCGGCAGCATGACGCCCGACGAGGGGCGCGAGGCCTCCGAGGGCGTCCACCCGAACATCGTCCCGCCCGAGCGCTTCCGCTACTACTCGGTCGGCGACATCCCCGACTTCAACGAGCGCGACTGGCGCCTCACCGTCGACGGCGCCGGGCTCGACGGGAGCATGCAGCTGCGCTTCGCGGAGCTCACGAGCTTCCCCAACGTCGCCATCAAGGCGACGTTCCGATGTGTCACCGGCTGGCGGGTCCGCGACTGCATCTGGCGCGGCGTGCGGCTGCGCGACGTCATCGACGCCAACAGCCCCAACCGGAACGCGAAGCACATCACGTTCTACGCGGGCGACGGCGTGTACACCGACAGCCTCACCATCGGGCAGGCGCGCAGCGACCACGCGATCCTCGCCTGGGAGCTCAACGGCCGGCCGCTCATCCGCGAGCAGGGCTACCCGCTTCGGCTCATCTACCCCGACATGTACGGATACAAGAACGTGAAATGGCTGCGCCGCATCGAGGTGAAGCCGGTCCACGATCTCGGCTTCTGGGAGCAGCGCGGCTGGGACGACAACGCCTACGTCTACACCCCGCCCTCCAATGGATGAGCCGCGACGGCGGCTGGTCGAGCGGTTCACCAGGGCGGAGCGCACCCTCCACTGGGTCTATGCGCTCCTCTTCCTGATCCTGCTGCTCAGCGGCCTGGGCCTCTACCTCGGTCCCGGCCAGAACCCCGTCCTCGATCGCCGTGAGCTGATGCGCACCATCCACCTCGACGCGGCGCTCGCGCTCGTCGGGCTCTTCCTCCTCACCGCCGCGGGCAGCCCGGGGACGCTGCGCCGGCTGCGCGAGGACGTCGAGTGGTTCGACCGCGACGACGCCCGCTGGCTGCTCTGGGTCCTGGTGCCGAGACCGCTGCGCCGCCGCCCGCTGCCGCCGCAGCGGCGCCTCAACGCCGGGCAGAAGCTGAACACGATCCTCACCGCCGCGGCGACCGTCGGCTTCACCGTGACCGGGACCCTGATGTGGGGCGGCTCGGGACTGCCGACCAGCCTCAGCGAGGCCGCCGACACCTGGCACCTGGTGCTCACCGAGGCGATGGTCCCGCTCGTCGCGGGCCACCTCGTCGTCGCGCTGCTCTTCCCCTCGACCCGCGGCGCCCTGCGAGGGATCGTCACAGGCCGGGTCCGGCTCGACTTCGCCCGCCGCCGTCACGCGCGCTGGGCGGAGACCCTCGAGCGGCGTGAGGACTCCACGGCCTGACGGATCCTGGCGCGCGGGCAGCGCAAGAAACGGTCACCCCCGGTCGTTGTCACAGAGCACGCCCAGAACGCGACACGCGCGACGGGATGCGAACCCGGTCGAGAGCGTTGCACCGCTCCGCCGGAGACCGAGAAAAGGAGGTGAACCCAGATGGCGACCTGGACCGGCCACGAGATCAACGGACACTGGATCTAGAACGACCCATGGCCCGCGGATGTCCGCGGTGGATCCTAGATGCGCGGCGATGACCGATCGATGGCGACGCCGTCGCGATGACGTCCTGCCGGGCGCACAGCCCGGCGGCCGGGGGACCCCGGCCGGTTGATACCGATCCTTCGTGTCCCCGGCGGGCGGACGACGCCGGGGACCCGGCTGCCCACGCGCACTCCCGAACTGCGCGGGCCTTGGCAATCCCCTCTCCACGACGGATACTGTCGAACGCCCGTTCAGGCCGGCCCCGCGCGAGGAGAGTGATGACCCTCGACGACTCGGAGCAGCCCCCGCCCGTTGAGGATCCGGCGCCCCCTCCCGTCGAGGTCGTCCCCGAGGGCACGGGCAGGGTCCGTCCCGATCAGGCGATCGGGCCCCGCCGCGCCTTCGTCGTCGACGCCTCGTCGAGCATGCAGCTGATCTCCACCACCCTGCTGCGCATCGCGGGCTTCACGGTCGAGAGCTTCGGCGCCCCCGCCGAGGCGGTGAAGCGCTCGATCGACATCCGCCCCGACCTCATGGTCGTCGAGCCCCGCAGCCCGGGGATCGACGCGCTGGCGACGATGCGGGTGCTCCGCGAGCTGCACCGCGACCGCGCCCCGGTGGTGATCTGGTGCACGACGGTCGTGCCCGAGCCGGAGCGGGTCGAGGAGGGATCACGGCTGGGGCTGCGCGGGGTGATCGTCAAGCCCTTCCGCCTCGAGGCGCTGACCTCGCTCGTGCTCCGGGTCTGCCGCGACGAGGACCGGGACCGCCGGCTCCGCGAGCTCGGGGTGCCGAGCGACCAGATCGCCACCCGCAGCCTCGACGAGCACGCGACCCGGCTGTGGGCGAGGGTCGAGGGCGAGACGCTCTCCGCCGAGCCGAGGCCGCTCTCGATGGTCCGGGTGACCTCGGGTGGCGCGGCGGTGGGAGCCGCCGTCCGCGGCGCGCTGCGCTCGACCGACGCGGTCGGCCGCGCCCAGGACGGCAGCCTCGTCGTCCTCCTCCCCGACGTCGACGAGGCCGGCGTCGCGGCGGTCGCCGCGCGCCTCAGCCGGGCGGTCGCCGCGGTGGATCCCGGGGCCCTCGTCGTCCCGGTGACCCGACGTCCCGCCGAGGAGCCCGTCGAGCTCCTCGAGCGCAGCCTGCCGGAGGTGACGCCCCGCCACGGCTGAGCGGGGCGCCGAGAGGAGGAGGAGGAGCAGCCACGCGACCCTTCCCCCGCTACCTCACCGCCGCGGCACTGTCGCTCTACGGCGACTGGTTCAGCACGGTCGCGGTCCTCGTCCTCCTTCTGAACCTCACCGGGTCGAGCGCCGCCCCGGCGGCGTACATGCTCGCCCGCGTCGTGCCCCGCCTCCTCGGCGCGGCGGCGGGCGGCGAGCTCGCCGACCGGCTCCCGCCCCAGCGGGTCACCGCCGCCCTCTCCGCGCTCCAGGGGCTGCTGATGGCGTCGATCATCGTCGCGTCCCAGCACCGCCAGGTCTGGGCGATCTTCGTCGCCGTCGCCCTCTCCCAGCTGCTGGGTGCCACCGCCCGGCCGGCGCTGCTCGCGCTCCTCCCCCGCCTCGTGGTCGAGCACGAGCTCACCCGAGCCAACGCCCTCGTCAGCGCGGTGATCTCGTCCTCGACGGTGGTGGCGCCGGCGCTCTCGGTCCCGCTGCTCGCGCTGTTCGGCCGCCCGGAGGTGCTGATCGCCGTCGACGTCGCGAGCTTCGCCGTCGCGGCGGTGCTCCTCCTCTCCCTCCCGGGGGGTGGGCGTGCCTCGAGCGGTCAGCTGCGCGGGGCGCTCGCCGGGGCGCGGGTGGTGTGGGCCGACGGCCACCTGCGCTCGCTGGCGGGGGCCTACCTCGGCGGGTCTCTGGCGGTGACCGCGGCCTCCGCCGTGCTCGTCGTCGCCGCCGCCGAGCGCTTCGGCGGCGCGGACCGGGTCGGCGCGCTCTACGCGGCGGTCGGGGCGGGAGGCCTGCTCGCCAGCGCCGCGGCGATGCGCCGGGGGAGCATCCGGGTGATGCGCTCGACCCTCGTCGCCGGGGCCCTCGCCGAGATCGTCCTGCTCGCGGTGCTCACGCTCAGCCGGGGGGTGGTCACGGCGGTGCTCTGCCTCGCGGCGAGCTCGGCCGCGGGGTCTCTCTACCAGGTCTGGGGGGCGACCGAGCTCCAGCTCCGCGCCTCCCCCGAGGTTCTCGGACGGGCGAGCGCCGCGCTCGTGAGCGCGCAGTACACGGGGATGATCCTCGGGGCGCTCCTCGCCGCCGTCCTCGTCCCCGCGATCGGGTGGGACCACGCGCTCTTCGCCGCCTGCTGCCTCGGTCTCGCCGCGGTCGCGGCGACGGCGACCGGGACCCTGAGGGAGACCGCCGCCCAGCCCGTCGTGTAACGAAGTCGTGGGAAGCCGGAAGCAACCGGGCTCCCCGCGGTCACGACGAGGGAACTTCGCCGGTCTCGGCGCGTTCCGCCCATACGATCCGCGCGTGCACCCGGCTCCGAAGGATGGTGCGGCCGCGCCATTCCGCCCACCGTGGCTGATGGGAGCGCTGCTTCGGCTCATGGGGCCGCAGCCCCCGCCGAGCCGCGTCAGCTTCACGACGCCTCTGGTGGCCTACGTCGCCACGGTCGCGGCCGTTGCCGCGCTCTTCACCGGCCGGCAGATGACCGCGCCCACCGACGTGCTCGGCGTCACCCTGGTGAGCGCCGCGATCCTCGCGATGTCGCTGAGCAGCACCCAGATCGGGTCGCTGCGGATGAGCGTGAGCGCGACCTCCTTCCTCCACCTCGGGCTGGCGATCACCAGCGG
Organism: Candidatus Dormiibacterota bacterium; assembly: GCA_035544475.1. GTDB lineage: Bacteria > Chloroflexota > Dormibacteria > Aeolococcales > Aeolococcaceae > CF-96. Next base: position 5,343 of record DATKEY010000134.1, read on the forward strand.
CCCCTTCGGGGTCCTCGCCGGCTCGCTCGCCGAGGTCGCGGCGGTCGCCCTGCGCTTCCGCAGCGGCTGGTTCCGGAGCGTCTTCAACCTCTCCAACAGCCTGCTCTGCGGGCTGGCGGCGTGGGCGACGTACCACGCGCTCCTGGCGGTCGGCGGCCCCATGCCGGTGCGCGACGCGCTCGCCGGGGTCGGTGCGGGCGCCGCCCACTACGTCATCAACTACGGGCTCATCACCGGGGTGCTGACCCTGGCGACCGGCCGGCGCTTCCTCGACCACGTCCGCGCCGCGCTGAGCGCCTGTCCCTACCACCTGATGTACGGCTACGCGGCGGTCTCCTTCGTGGTCCTCCGCGACGAGTTCGGACCCTGGGGCTTCACCTTCGCCCTCGCCCCGGTCACCGCGCTCCAGATCAACCTCGTGATCCTCGCCCGCCGCTCGGCGGCGCACGAGCGCGAGCGTGCCGCCCAGGACGAGGCCCTGCGCATCAGCGAGCGCAGCTTCCGCGTCCTCTTCGCGTCCAACCCGCACCCGATGTGGGTCGTCGACGCCGCCTCGCTGCGGATCATCGCGGTGAACGACGCCGCCGTCGCGGAGTACGGCTACTCGAGCGAGGAGTTCCTCCAGCGGAGGCTCGCGGACATCGTGGAGGCCGCGGGCGCCACCGATAGCGGCTGGGATCCCGGGGCCGACCCCGACATCCGAAGGCTGCAGCAGCGCCACCGTCTGCGCGGGGGCAAGGTCATCGACGTCGAGGTCAGCACCCACGGCACCGAGTTCGAGGGCCGTGCGGCGGTGCTCGTCCTCGCCCAGGACATCACCGAGCGGGTCCGGCTCGAGGAGCAGCTGCGCGACCAGGCGCTCCACGACCCGCTCACCCGGCTGGCGAACCGGCTGCTGCTCCAGGACCGCATCGACCACGCGCTGGCCCGCCAGCGGCACTCCGACAGGGCGTTCGCCCTCCTCCTCCTCGACCTCGACAACTTCAAGACCGTGAACGACAGCCTCGGCCACGCCGCCGGCGACCACCTCCTCGTCGCCGTCGCCGGCCGGCTGAAGAGCTGTCTGCGGGGGAGCGACAGCGCCGCCCGCCTCGGCGGCGACGAGTTCGCGATCCTCCTCGAGGAGGTGACCGGCGCGGACCACGCCGCCTCGGTCGCCGAGCGGCTGGTCGACGCGATGCGCCAGCCCTTCACCATCGAGCAGCGCGAGATCTTCCTCGGGGTGAGCATCGGCGTGGCGATGGGCGACTCGACGCGGCAGAGCGCCGACGAGATGCTCCGGGACGCCGACCTGGCGATGTACGCCGCCAAGGCCCAGGGCCGCAGCCGCCACGTGGTGTTCAGCCCGCGGATGCGCGAGGCGGCCCTCGACCGCGTCGCCCTCGAGCACGACCTCCGCCGCTCGGTGAACGCCGGTGACCTCCATCTCGTCTACCAGCCCCTGATCGACCTGGTGAGCGGCGAGACCGTCGGCGTCGAGGCGCTGGCGCGCTGGCGGCACCCGGTGCACGGCAACGTCCCCCCCGACCGCTTCATCCCCCTCGCCGAGGAGGCCGGGTTGATCGGCGCCCTCGACGCCTGGGTGCTGGAGACCGCCTGCGCCCAGACCAAGGCCTGGCGCGAGGCCGGGGCCGGCGGGCTCCACGTCGCCGTCAACCTCAGCGGCACCGAGTTCGAGGACGGCGCCCTCGTCGA
>DATKEY010000135.1:0-7145 GCA_035544475.1 Candidatus Dormiibacterota bacterium
TGATCGCCGTGAGGGTGCCGGCCACGGCGGCGCTGTCACCGTTGGAGAGCTCGTCCATCATCTTCAGGGTGCCGTTCAGGCAGTCGCCGAGGTTTCCGATCTCCGTGCTGTTCGCCGCGAGCTGGCTGCGCTGCTGCGCGATCGTGGCGTCCAGGCCCTGCACCAGCTGTCGCGACGTGGCGAGCGCGGCCTCGGCGCCGTCGAGGTCGGACTTCGTGGAGGCCAGCTGACCCCGCGTCGACGTGAGCTGCCGTTGCGCGCTGGAGAGAGCGGTATGGGTCTGCACATCGTTGACGATCCCGGACACGAGCACGGCGAGGAGTGCGCCGGTCAGTACGCCCGCGAGCGAGACGCGCACCCACCGGCGGCGCAGGAACGCTCCGGCCGACCTCCGCGGCGACGGCGGAGGCGGCGCCGGTGGGGCCTCCTCCACCGTCTCGGGCGCGACCGTCCAGGTGGCCTCGGCGGGCTCCACCACCGCTGTCAGCTGATCCATGTTCACCATGTCCGTCACCTCATACTCCCAGTGCGATCCGCCGGGTCGGATGACCGAGATGCTGATCCACGCCCCGCTCGCGGTCATCGGGGCGATCCCGTGACGTCACGGAGGGACAACCCTGACGGCAACACCAGGGGTCTCCGACGACGGGCTGACAGGTGTCGCATCGCTGTGACGCGCACGTGACGGTGATTGAACACATGGCTCCGGACATCTTCTGGGGATATCCCTGATGGGAGCGCAGGGGTACCCTCGATGACGCCGTGCCGCGACAGGAGGATGCTCACCCCGACGGATGGCGGTGTTGACCGTCCCGGGAAAGGGAGACCCCAGCCATGGGCCTCAGCGTCCTCATCGTCGACGACCACGACGACTTCCGCACCTTCGCGCGACTGCTGCTCGAGTCCGGCGGCTTCACCGTGATCGGTGAGGCGGCCGACGCCGCGTCGGCACTGACCGAGGCACAGCGGCTTCAGCCGGATGTCGCCCTCGTCGACGTCGGACTTCCCGACCGCGACGGCATCGACCTCGCCGGAGACCTCGCCGGTCAGGGTGTCCCGGCGACGGTCCTGGTGTCGAGCCGTGACGCGGCGGCGTACGGTCCGCGGCTGCGCGTGAGCCGGGCGCTCGGCTTCATCGCCAAGAGCGACCTGTCGACCGCGAGGCTGCGCGCCGTGCTGGGCACCGCGCCGTGATCCGCGCCCGCCACGCCGCCGCGCTCGCGGCCGGCGCGACGGTGGCGGCGGTCGCGACGTGGGGGCACGTCGTGACCGGGGACACGCCCGACGTGGTCACCGAGCTCCACGCCGTCGGTGGCCTGTCCTTCATCGCCGTGGGCGTGCTCGCGTGGGCGCGACGCCCGCAGAGCCGCGTCGGGTTGCTGATGTGGGCGGTGGGCCTGACCTGGTTCCTCGGCGATCTCCGGCTCCTCCCCTCCTCGGCGGCGTACACCGTCGGTGACATGGAGGACGGGCTCTACTTCGCCCTCGTCGGCCACCTCGTCCTCTCCTTCCCCAGCGGACGCCTGCGAGGTGGGCTCGACCGCGCGGTGGTCGCGGTCGCCTACCTGTGGGCGTCGCTCGGCAACGTCGTCCCCGAGGTGTTCTGGGCGCCACCGGCTCCGCCCTGTGACTGCGCGCACAACCTGCTCGCGGTGCGCATCGACCCCGGTCGGTACGTCTTCGCAGGGAGCGCACACCAGGTCGTCAACGCGGCGCTCGCCGTGGTCGTGTTCGCCGTGCTCGTCCGCCACTGGCGGGCGGCGACGCCGGCCGGACGCCACGCCCTGGCCCCGGTGACATGGGCGAGCGGCCCCATCCTGCTCGCGGTGGTGTCGCTGCAGACGGTGGGGATCATCGGATCCTCGAGAACGCTCGGCACCGTCCTTCCGTACGTGGTTCCGATCGCCCTCATGACGCTCCCGTTCTTCCTCCTCATCGGGATCGTCCGCACCAGCCTCGTCCAGCTCGCGGTGGGACGCCTCGTCGTCGAGCTCGGCGACGTCCGCCCCACCGACAACCTCCGGGACGTGCTCGCCGGCGCCTTCCACGACCCCTCACTCGAGCTCGTGTACTGGATCGAGGAGACCGCGGAGTACGTCGACCGCGACGGCGTCGCCGTTCCGCTTCCCGAGCCCGGGTCGGCGCGCACGGCCACCCTGCTCGAGCGCCGCGGCAGGCCGGTCGCCGCCCTGCTCCACGACCCATCGCTCGGTGAGGACCCCACCCTGATGCGGACCGTCGCGGCGACAGCCTCCCTCGCTCTCGAGAACGAACACCTCGACGCGGCGGTCAAGGCGCAGCTCGCGGAGGTGCGGGCGTCGAGGACGCGGATCGTCGCCGCCGCCGACGCCAGCCGGCGGAGGATCGAGCGCGACCTCCACGACGGCGCCCAGCAGCGGCTCGTCAACGTCGCGCTGGGTCTGCGAATGGCTCGCGACCAGATTCGGGCCTCGGACTCCGACGAGGTTCTCGGCCTGCTGGACGGAACAGCCGAGCAGCTCCGCTGCGCGCTCGCCGAGCTCCGTGAGCTCGCGTCGGGCATCCACCCGACGATCCTCACGGAGGCCGGCCTCGGCCCGGCGCTCCAGTCCCTCGCGGAGCGATCGGCGATCCCTCTCGAGGTGCGCTGCACCTGCGACGGGCGGCTCCCGGCGGACGTCGAGGCGGCAGCGTACTTCCTCGTCTCCGAGGCGCTCGCCAACATCGGCAAGCACGCCGGCGCGGAGCATGCGGTCGCGAGCGTGGCCCGGGTCAACGGTCACCTCCGGGTGGAGGTGCTCGACGACGGCAGGGGCGGCGCCGATCCGACACGAGGCTCCGGCCTGCGTGGCCTCGCCGACCGCATCGCGGCGCTCGACGGGCGCCTGACCATCGTCAGCCCGCCGCAGGGCGGGACCCGGCTCATCGCGGAGATCCCATGCGCCTAGTCCTCGCCGACGACTCCGTCCTCCTTCGCGAGGGCATCGCCCGCATGCTCACCGATGCGGACTTCGAGGTCGTCGCCCAGGTCGGCGACGCCGACGCGCTGATGACGGCGATCGACGGTGTCGACGTCGACCTCGCCATCGTCGACATCCGCATGCCGCCGACGAGGACGACCGAGGGGCTGGTGGCGGCGGCGACGATCCGCGAGACCCGCCCCGAGATCGGCGTGCTCGTGCTCTCGGAGCACCTCGAGACGCACTACGCCATCGAGCTCCTCACCCGGGGCACGGAGCGCGTCGGGTACCTCCTCAAGGATCGTGTCACCGACGTCGCCGAGCTCGTCGACGCGGTGCGCCGCATCGCCGCGGGCGGGTCGGTGATCGACCCGCTCGTCGTCGCCCGGCTGGTCGGCCGCCGTCGCGAGCGCAACCCGCTCGACGATCTCACCGAGCGCGAGCGCGACGTCCTCGCCCTGATGGCCGAGGGGCGCTCGAACCAGGCGATCAGTGACCGGATGTTCCTCAGCCCGAAGACGGTCGAGAGCCACATCCGCAGCATGTTCTCGAAGCTCGAGCTGGAGGACGTCCCGGCGGACAACCGCCGGGTGCTCTCCGTCCTCGCCTACCTGCGCCGCTAGGGTCGACGGCCCGCCGGTCACGAGCCGGGAACGCCGTCCGCGGTCCCGGAGTCCGCGGCAGCCAGCTCGTCACGCGCGAGCCGCTCCGCCCGCAGCAGAGGATCGCCGTCGACGACCCCCTCGATGCCCACGCCGAGGACGATGTCGTGGTCGAGGACGTAGACCTGGGCGAACCCCTGCCCCGACGGCGCCCAGGAGACCGCGGTGTCGCCCAGCGCTGGGACCGGGGTCAGCGTCGCACCGTGCGACGTCAGGTCGTCCTCGGTCGACTGCAGGGCCTCGCGGACGTCCGCGACGGTGCCACGCCGGGAGGATCTGGGCTCGACGACGAGCACGCGAACCGCCGTCGCCCCGGAGCTGAATCCGCAGTCGTCCTGCACGTAGTCGACGCCGTCGCTCGCGGTGAACGAGGGGAACGTCGCGGACAGGCTCGGATCCGGCGGAAGCGGCAGGCCCGCGATCGACGCCACCTGCGCCGGTGCGAGGAGGTGGCACGCCGCGATCGAGACATGCGTTCGGGCCGACGGCGCCGCGGCGGCCACCGACGGGCTCGGAGTGGGCACGGGCGGCGCGGGCGATGGGGTCGCGACCGCAGCCGTGGGAGACGGCGCCGCCGTCGAGGCGACGGCCGCGGTCGTCGTGGCGGCGCGCGCGCCCGAGGCGGCGTGCCCGGACGTCGGGGTGGTCCCCGAGGCACAGCCGGCGACGCCGGCACAGGCGAGCACGGTGAGGGCGAGAGTCGGCCGGCTGGTCATCGATGAGCCTCCACATCGCCCGACCCGACCGTCCGGGGGAGCTCCAGCGGCGACCCGCCCTGCTCCGGCGAGCGGTCGAGCAGGGTCTGGGCCCGGCTCACCTCGGTCGACAGCACCGCGACGGTCTGGCGCATCGTCTCGAGCGCCTGCCCCTTGTACGTGTCGACGGCGTCGAGCGCCGCGTAGACGTTCGCGAACGCCGCCTGGAGCTTCTCGAGGCTCACCGCGGTCCCCGCGGCCTGGACGTAGGTCTCGACCGTCTGGGTGCGCAGCATCTCCGAGGTGGATTCGATGAGGTTCCCGGTCGTCGTGCTGATCGCCTCGACCTGGCTCAGGACCAGCCTCTGGTTGGTGAGCGCCTGGGCGACGATGACGGCGGTCCGCAGCGCGGCCACGGTCGTCGTGGTGGCCCGCTCCACCCCCTTGATGAGCTCGAGGTTGTTCTTGCGCACGAGGTCCAGCGCCAGGTAGCCCTGGACGCAGACCGCGAGGTGGGTGAGGAGGTCCTGCACCCTCTGGCGGGCCTGGAACTGCACGTCGTGGCGAAGGTTCCTGGCCTGCTCGGGGTCCGACTCCTCGATCTCCCCGATGCGCTGCTCGAGGGCGGCGTCGATCTCCGCGGCGAGGCACGCATACTGCCTCAGCCGCAGCATCGTGGCCCACAGGTTGGCTCGCTCCTGCTCGATCGCGGCGTTGTCCTTGCGCAGCTCGTCCTGGCCGCGGTGGAGGGTCGCGACGACCGCGTTCAGATGCCTCTGGGCGGACACGTAGCGGGCGAAGTAGGAGCGGACCCGGTCGCCGAAGGGGATCAGTCCCAGGACCCGCCGGCGGGTGGCGGTGAGGACGCCACATCGCGAGGGATCGAGGCCCTCGACCGTCTGGCGCAGGTCGAGGAGCGACGTCGAGACCCGCGACCCGGCGTCGGCGGCGTGCACGGTGCTCAGCGGACGCTCGAGCATCCGGTTCGACGCCGCGGACGCGCGGTGGACGTCGTCCTGACCGAGCGTCCAGATGGAGTCGACCTTGCGAGCGAACGCCGCGTCGCGGGGGTCGAGGGCCACGAGGTCCCCGACGAAGCCGGCGGCGCGCAGCCTGAGCTCGTGCAGCATCGCGGGGTCGACCGGCACCATGCCGGTCGCGTCGGTGTGGGTCAGTGCGGTCACCGGCTCGGCCGGGACCAGGGCGAGATCGTTCATACGTCACCTGTTGCGAATGCCAGCTCCGAACGCCCGAAGCGGTCTGCGAGGAAGCGGCCATGGGCGGCGAGCCGGTCGAGGTCGTTTCGACTGACGGCGTCCGCGACCTGGGTCATCTCGGTGTGGAGGAGATCGAGCTGGTCGACGAGCAGTTCGAGCGCCGTCCTCCCCTCGACCGCCCGGCGGGAGGTCGCGTATCCCTGGGGGAGGCGAAGGTAGGTGTCGAGGGCGGTCGGCAGATAGTCCGTCGCCGTGCGCAGGACGACGAACAGCGTGGACTCGGCGGCCGGGCCGGTGACGTCGAGGATGTCGACGATGAGCCGCTCGATGGCGACGACCCTCTCCTCCACCTCGGACGGGACACGACCGCGCACACCGTCGACGCAGGCGACGAGCGCGCGCCGCACCTCCTGCGCCTGCGCTTCGCGGTGGTCGACCTCCGCCACCGAGGCATCGGCCCGGATGAGCCGACCGCACGCGACGCGGACCGCGACGACGGCGGCGGCGGTGAGGACGGCGACCGTCAGACCCCAGCCGAGCAGCGCGGTCATCACGCCCGACCCCGCGGCGATGGCGAGCGCCCACGGATCCGTGAGCGCGACGACGTAGGAGCGGTGATCAGAAGTTCGAGAGGACACCGTTGAACACCTGCTGAATGAGCTGCGGATCGGAGGCGTCATATGCGGTCGCCTGCGAGGCACCGGCGATCCTCTGGAGGCCGGCCTGGTCCGCATCGGCGCCGTAGGCGATCGTGAAGACCCGGACGGCCGTGTTCGGGGGCTGCGTGGACTCGGCGCGAAGCAGGTCCTCGAACGACGTGTCGGACGAGGACGTGTCGGCGCCGTCGGTGAGCACGACGATCGCCGGGATGTGCCCGGGGTCCGCGTGGGCGGTCATCGCGTCGAGCCCCGACTGGACGGTCGCGTACAGAGCTGTGGAGCCGCCCGCGGTCATCGCTGCGACCGCGGTCGCGAGCCTGGCGCGCTGGTCGCCCACGCGCCCGATGGGCACCTCCTCCTGCGCCGTGTCGGAGAACGTCCAGAGCCCGATCTCGTCGTTGTCGCCGATGCGCCCGAGCGCGGCCGTCAGCGCCGCCTTGACGAGCTCGATCTTCGTGTGTCCGGTACCGGGCACGTCGTCGTCCATCGACCCCGAGGTGTCGACGATCACGAGCACCCGCGCCGGCTTGCGCACCGACCACCACGAGCTCTGGAGCGCGGCGAGCACCGATCCCGGCGGATCCTTGATCACCGCTGTCGGATGGTCGGGCAGCAGGCCCGCCGCCGGCGTCAGCGCCGGACCGGGCCGGCCGTTCGCGTCCCGATACCCCGCCGCGACGAGGCGGGCCTGGGCCTTCGCAGAGAGCAGGAACTGCAGGAGGTCGGCAGCCGCGGCGCGCTGTGCCGCGGACACCCATGCTGCGTTGAGCACGACGAACGGGTAGTCGGAGATGAGCGTCCCCTCCTTCGGGTACACCGCGGCGAGCGGCACCCTCGGCGGCGCGTGGCGTCCGACCTGCCCCGGGTCACCGCCGGGATCGCCCTCGTTGTACGCGAGCACCTGCCGCTCCTCGACCGCGATCGCCGAGACGTAGCTGAGCCCGGACCCGGCGTCGTCCGCGTGCTGCAGGCT
>DATKEY010000136.1:0-6885 GCA_035544475.1 Candidatus Dormiibacterota bacterium
ATCCGCCCCCTGGTGCCGGCGGAGATCCTCACCCGGCCGAAGGAGGGCTTCTCGATGCCGATGAAGCACTGGCTGCGCGGTGAGCTGCAGCCGATGATGCGCGACCTGCTCACCTCGAGCTCGGCCGCGGAGTGGTTCGACAGGGCCGAGTGCACCCGGCTCATGGACGAGCACGTCAGCGGCCGCTTCAACCACGCCCACCTGCTCTGGACCCTGGTGGTGCTGCAGCGCTGGCGGGAGCGCAGCTCGAACTCCGGCGCCCTCGCCGAAGGCGCCGCATGACGGGTGCGCCGCCGCGCGCCGGGACCACCACAGGCTGGCGGGTCCGGTCGGAGCAGGCGACCCTCGCGCTCGTGATCGCCGTGGCCGTCGGCCTCGGCGCAGGGGTGATCGCCGGGCTCCACGGCCGCGGGGTCGTCGCGGTCCAGGTCGCGACCGCGAAGTCCGCCGCCGGCGGCGCCGAGGTGGTTCCCGCCCCCGCGGTGGTCATCGACCCCGCGATCAACCGGGCGGTCGTCTTCGTCGTCGCCCGCGGCCACGCGCTGCGCCAGCCGGTGACCGCCTCGCCTCCGCCGCCGGGGTCGGCGACGGTGACGGTGATCAGCGGGCTCTCACCCGGCGCGGTGGTGGTGGTCGCGCCACCGCAGACCCTCCACGACGGCAGCGAGGTCAGCACGACCCCCTGGTCGGCCCCCGCTCCCAGCGCCTCCTAGTTGACGTAGGCCCCGTTCGAGCGGACGGGGACGGCGCCGGCCGCCGCCGGCAGGGTGAAGCGGAAGATCGACCCGCCGCCCTCGGCGGCCTCGACCCAGATGCGCCCGCCGTGCCGCTCGACGACGCGACGGCAGATCGCCAGGCCGATCCCGGTTCCCGGGTATTCGCTCTGGGGGTGGAGCCGCTTGAACACCATGAAGATCCGCTCCGCGTGGCGCGGCTCGATCCCGATCCCGGTGTCGCGAACGCTGAATGTCCACTGCCTGCCGTCGCGCTCGGCGGTGACCGCGATCTCCGGCCGCCGGTCGCCGCGGAACTTGATGGCGTTGGCGATGAGGTTCTGGAAGACCTGGGCGAGCTGGGTGGGATCGCCCTCGACGACCGGGAGCGGCTCCACGCTCACCCGGGCCCCCGCGTCCTCGATCGTCGATCGCAGGTTGGCGAGCACCGCGCCGAGCATCGCTCCGCAGTCGGTGGGGACGAACGGGCCCTGCCCTCCCGCCCGCGAGTAGAGGAGGAGGTCGTTGATGAGCGCCTGCATCCGCCTCGCCCCGTCGACGGCGAAGCCGAGGAACTCGTCCGCCTCGGCGTCGAGCTGCCCGCGGTAGCGACGGTCGAGGAGCTGGAGGTAGCTCGCGACCATCCGCAGCGGCTCCTGGAGGTCGTGGGAGGCGATGTACGCGAACTCCTCGAGGGCGGCGTTCGAGCGCTGCAGCTCGCTGGAGCGGCGGACGAGCTCCCGCTGGTCGCGACGCCTTTCGGTGACGTCGCGACAGATGGCGACGGTGGTCTCCCCCGGCTCGCCGCTCAGGAACCTGCCGGCGATCTCGACCTCGACGCGCCGGCCGTCCCCGGCGAGCATCGCGGTCTCGAAGTACTCGGGGACGGGCTGCCCGTCGAGCCGCGCGGCGACGCGCTCGGCGGCCGCGGCGCGGTCGTCGGGGGCGATCAGCATCATCACGGCGGGGAGCAGCCGGAGCTCGTCGAGGGAGCGCCCGGTGAGCTCGCAGAAGGCGTCGTTGGCGTACACGATCCGCCCGTCGCGGGTCAGGACGAATCCCTCGCCGAGGTCGCTCATCGCGGAGAGGATGCTCTCGTTGCGCCGGGTCTCAGCCGCCAGGGCCTCGATGAGTCGGGCACGCTCCAGCGCCGAGGCCACCGAGACCGCGTACTCGCCGAGGCGGGTGACCTCGTCGCCACCGAACACCGGGGTGAAGCTCCCCGGGACGATGACGATCATCCCCGGCTCGCCGCGCAGCGGGAGCGGTGCGACGGCGGCGACCCCGCGGCCGTCCGGGCCGGTCGCCACCAGCCGGGGTCCGCCGTCGGGGTCGAGGGCGATCAGCGCGGCGGCCAGCGGCTCGTCGACGTCGCGCGCGGCGAGCAGCTGCCGGCCGGGGCCGAGGAGGAGGCCGCGATCGGCGCCGACGAGGCGGAGCGCCCAGTCGAGCGAGTGCTCGGCAAGCTGAGCGGGGTCGGTCTCGAGGAGCAGCTCCGCGGTCGCCCGGCGCAGCGCCGCCTCCTCGCGGTCACGCCAGAGCCGGCGCAGCCAGCGGGGAGGGGAGAAGCCGACGTAGAGGAGCGGGACGGTCGCGGCGCCGAGGATGGTGGTCGCGAGCTGGTAGCGCAGGCTCAGCAGGAGGCTCGGACCGGCGAAGATCCCGATCCCGATCGCGCCGACGAGCAGGACGACGAGCGCCACGTAGCCGGTGCTGAGCGCGCGCAGCCGGGCGCGCTGGAGCAGCGGCCTGCCCCGCGAGGCGAGCCAGAAGCGGGCGGCGGGCTCGACGACGCAGCCGCTCCAGAGCAGCAGCATCCCCCACACCAGGGCCCACTGCTTCGCGGTCGGAGTCGGTGTCAGGCCGGTGGGGAGGCGGATCGCGAGCGAGCCGAGGCTCACCGCGACGAGGGCGACGAACAGCGCGGCCAGCGCGATGCGTGAGGTGCGCATCACGCTGTGGCGGAAGAGCGCGAGCGCGTAGCCCGAGCCGAGGAAGGCGGGGATGGTGAGGTGGATCACCCAGTCCGCCTGGTATCCGGTCACCTGCTGCACCCGGCCGACGATGCTGAGGGTGGCGAGCAGGCCGATGGCGAGCGCGAGCAGGCCGCGCTGCAGCGACGGCCGGCGCAGCCACGCCCAGAGGGTGAGCAGGCTGATGACCGCGTAGCCGACCGCGGAGATCCAGGAGATGACGTTGATGGCCTGGCTCATCGCCCAACTCCCACGGGCGCCCGCCAGCGTGCCAGCGCCTCGTCGGCGGGCAGCGGACCGCCCAGGTGATAGCCCTGCACGAGGTCGCAGCCGAGGGTGCGCAGCAGCTCGAGCTGCTCCTGGGTCTCCACCCCCTCGGCGACCGTGGTCATCCCGAGCGCGTGGGCGAGCCGGATCACCGCCATCGTGATCGCCGCGTCGCCGCGGTCGCGCCCGAGGCCGGCGACGAACCCCGCGTCGACCTTGATGATGTCGATGGGGAAGCGCTTGAGGTTCTTGAGCGTCGTGTAGCCGGTGCCGAAGTCGTCGACGGCGAGTCGCACCCCGATGGCGTGCAGCGCCTCGAGCGCCTCGACGGTCGCATCCACGTCCTCGAAGAGGGCGCTCTCGGTGATCTCCAGGCAGAGGTCCTCGGGGGGCAGCGCGCAGGAGCGCAGTGCGTCGACGACCTGCTCGGCCATGGTGAGGCTTCGCAGCTGCCGCGCCGAGACGTTCACCGACATCATCAGCGGATGTCCGACCGCGGACGCGTCCAGCCAGCTGCGCGCCTGCCTGCACGCCTCCTCGAGCACCCAGGCGCCGAGCGGCTCGACGAGCCCGGTCTCCTCGGCGAGCGGGATGAAGCCGGCCGGCGCCACCAGCCCGCGGCTCGGGTGCTGCCAGCGGACCAGCGCCTCGAACCCCACCAGGTCGCCGTCGGTGTGGACGACCGGCTGGTAGTGGAGCCGGAAGTCGCCGGCGTCGAGCGAGCGGCGCAGCGCGACCTCGGTCTCGAGCCGCTGCACCGCGCGCCTGTGGATCGCCTCGTCGAAGAGCAGCCAGCGCGCCCGGCCGTGCTCCTTGGCGCGGTACATCGCGGCGTCGGCGTTGCGGATGAGGGTCTGCGCCTGCGGGTGGTCGTCGGTCGCCAGCGCGATCCCGATGCTCGCGGTCAGCACGACCGCGGCTCCCTCGAGGTCGTACGGCATCGCCAGGGTGCCGGAGATCCGCTCGGCGATGGCGAAGGCCTCCTTCTCGTCCTCGAGGTCGGTGCAGAGCACGGTGAACTCGTCGCCGCCGAAGCGCGCGACGGTGTCTCCGGGGCGCAGCACGCGGCTCAGCCGCTCTCCGAGACCGGTGAGCACCCGGTCGCCGGCCGCGTGGCCGAGGCTGTCGTTCACCACCTTGAAGCGGTCGAGGTCGACGAAGAGGACGGCGATCGTCGACGAGCGTCGCGCGTTGCGCACCAGCGCCTGCTCGAGCCGGTCGACGAAGAGGGCGCGGTTCGGCAGACCGGTGAGCGGGTCGTGCAGCGCCTGGTGGGCGAGGGCGATCTCCGCGCGCTTGCGCTCGATGGCGTAGCGCAGCGCGCGGGTGAGCAGCTGCCCGTCGACGCGTCCCTTGATGAGGTAGTCCTGCGCACCCTTCTGCAGCGCCTCGACGGCGAGGCCGAGGTCGTCGCGCCCGGTGATGACGATGATCGGCAGCTCCGGCGCGAGCAGCTGCAGGCGTTCCACCGCCTCGAGGCCGTCGGCGTCGGGGAGGCTGAGGTCGACGAGCACACACCCGGTTCCGGGAAGATGCTCCCAGGCGGCCTCGAGCCGGTCGACGTGCTGCAGCTCGAAGAGCCCGTCCGCGACGTCGTCGATCATCAGCGCGACCAGCCGCGCGTCGCCGGCGTTGTCCTCGATGAGAAGGATGCGGTGGGTTCCGGGTTCTGCGTCGGCCGTGTCGCTCATGACGGTGGAAGCTGGACCAGCTTCAACCAGAAGTTCTCGATGTTGCGCACCGCGGCGATGAAGTCGTCGTAGCCGATCGGCTTGCTGATGAAGCAGTTGGCGTGCAGATCGTACGAGCGCAGAACGTCGGCCTCCGCGGACGACGTGGTGAGGACGATCACCGGGATGCGGTGCAGCTCGGGGTCGTTCTTCAGCTCCTCGAGCACCTCGCGACCGTCCTTCTTGGGGAGGTTGAGGTCGAGGAGGATGAGGTCGGGGCGCGGGGCGTCGACATAGTCGCCCTGCTGCCGGGCGAAGTCCATCGCGTCCTCGCCGTCGTGGACGACGTGGAGCTGGTTGGCGATCCGGCCGTCACGCAGCGCCTCGACGGTGAGGCGCACGTCGCCCGGGTTGTCCTCGACGAGAAGGATGTTGACCTCACGGGCGACGGTGCTCATTGCGGGCACTCTATGCCCACCCCGTCGATCGGGCCATCAACCGATGTGAAGAGTCGTGAACCGTTCACATCCCTGTGACGGATCGGTTGCGTCGTGGCACGAAGGTGACAGTAGCGTATGGTGATTTTCGTCGGCCCTCGATACGGCAAACCCATCGCGAGGTGGGGACGCAAAGCCACGGGTCTCACCGAGACAGCCGGGTTGCCGAAGGGGCACCTGGGCCGAAGGCTGCATGCCGGAGGCTGTGATGGCACGGGTTCTCGTCGCCGAGAGCGATGACAGGGCTCGGCGCTTCCTTCAGCAGGCGCTGGAGCTCGGCGACCACGAGGTCACGGTGGTGACGTCGGGAGGCGACGCCATCGAGGAGCTCGGCCGCCGCGCGTTCGACCTGCTCATCACCGATCAGCAGCTCCCCGTGGTGTCGGGCGTCGACGTCATCGGCTTCGCCCACCGTCTCGAGCCCGACATGTGCTGCCTCATCCTCGCCGGTCCGACCGACGCCGACGTGACGATCGCGGCGATGGAGGCCGGCGCGGTGGGAGTGATCCCCAAGCCCGCGCGGGCCAAGCAGGTGCTCCTCCACGTTCTCCGCGCCGCCGAGCGGCGCGAGCTGGCGCGCCTGGCGCGGCGGGCCCGCATCATGGATTCGATCCTCGGACGCGCCGGCGTCCTCCTCACCGACACGGAGTGGGACGCGGCCGCAGGCGGCCCTCCCTGGTGGGTGGACCCGGACCCCCCCATCCCCGACAGGAGTCACGAGCATGCTCACCATCGTCGATACCCCGACGACTACTGACGTCGTCGGTCGCCGCTGGCAGCCGGAGGTCCCCTCGGAGGGACGACGGCGTACGCGGCGTCACTGCGGTGCGGTGATCCTCGAGGTCACCGCTGCGAGCCTGTCGTGGCAGGGCGTCGACGAGGTGCTCCGCGACGTGCTGACCGAGACGATGGGGCCGGACGCGCACTACGAGCTGCAGACCCATCGCGAGCCCGTGGGCGGCGGGGTGCGGGTGCTCACCATGTTCGTCTGGGACGTGGGCCCGCTCGCGCTGACCGTTCTCGCACGCCGGCTCGAGCTCGCGGTCGAGACCACCGTCGCCTGGGCGTCGGTCGACACCGGCTGCGCGGCCGGACGCGACGGCGATCCCGAGCAGCTCCTGGCGCGGGCGCAGCGGGCCCTGACCCGGCGCCGGTCGGAGCGGGTGCGCCGCCGGCTGAGCGGGGCGTTGGTCCGGTAGCGAGCCTGGCGCGCCTCAGCGGGTGACGACGTCGACGACCAGGCTGGGGGAGGCCGCCGTCGGGGCGAGGACCCGGATGCACCCGGAGCGGGCCAGGCCCAGCCCCCAGCTCACCACCCCCTCGAAGGACCCCGTCTGACGCGCCTCACGTAGCTGGGCGAGCCCGGGGTGCACGTCGGTGGGACCGGTGTACGCCGGGGTACCGGCCACGCCCTGGAGCGAGACCTTCACCCCGGCCGTTCCCTCGAGGGTGACCGGATGACCGCTCGCGTCCTCGAAGAAGTCGGGGGTGCCCTGCGGGATGACGCGGTATGACGCCGGCGGGGCGCCGAGCCGGATGACGAAGCGGTCGTAGCCGGCGTCCTCATGGGACGCCGTGGCGACGTCGGTGACCCGAGCCGTGCCGGAGGCGCCGGGGATCGTTCCCTCGACCGGGGTGCCGCTGCACGCGGGCGGGGCGGGGGCGGTGGTGGTCCGTGTGGCGGGGGCCGAGGTCACGTCGGCCGGAGCCGCGGTCGAGGTCGTATCCACGGCCACCGGCGGCGCGGTCGCCGGGCTGGTCGCAG
>DATKEY010000137.1:0-3751 GCA_035544475.1 Candidatus Dormiibacterota bacterium
GTCGTTCTGGATGGTCCCGCCGAGCTTCTCGGCGGCGATGCCCTGGCGTTCGGCGGCCAGCTCGTAGAGGAGGAGCAGGATCGACGCCGGCGCGTTGATCGTCATCGACGTGGTGACCCGGTCCTGGGGGATCTCGTGGACGAGGGTCTCCATGTCGGCGAGCGAGTCGATGGCGACCCCCACCTTGCCGACCTCGCCGCGCGCCATCGGGTCGTCGCTGTCGTAGCCCATCTGCGTGGGCAGGTCGAAGGCGGTGCTCAGCCCGGTCTGGCCGGCGCGGAGGAGATAGTGGAAGCGCCGGTTGGTCTGCTCGGCGCTGCCGAAGCCGGCGTACTGCCGCATCGTCCACAGCCGCGAGCGGTAGCCGTCGCCCCGCACCCCTCTGACGAAGGGGAAGTCGCCCGGGGGCGGCGGCTCGGGCGCGCCGGCCCGGTACGCCACATCGAGGGGGAGGCCGCTCTCGGTCTCCCGCGCCCCCGCGCCGTTGCTCTCGGTCGGGGTCACCCGCCGTGTCCGGCGGCGGCCGGGTCGTCCTGGCAGAGCTCGGTGAGCACGCCGCTCGCCGACTTGGGATGGACGAAGCCGACCAGCTTTCCGCCTGCGCCCCTGCGCGGCCGGGTGTCGAGCAGCTGCATCCCACCGGCGGCGAGCTCGTCGAGCGAGCCCTGGACGTCCTCGACGCCGTAGGCGACGTGGTGGATGCCCCCGCCGCGCTTGGCGAGGAAGCCCGCGATCTTCGAGTCCGGCGAGGTGGCGCCGAGCAGCTCGATCCGCGACTCGCCGACCTCGAACATCACCGTCTCGACGCCGTCGGACTCGACGACCTCACGGTGCGAGGGGCCCGTCCCAAAGATCTGGGTGTACGCGGCGATGGCCGCCTCGAGGTCGGGGACCGCGACGCCGATGTGGTCGATCTTCTGGAGCTCCATGCCCTCACCCCGTGTCGTGCTGGGTCGGAGCCGAGTATAGGGAGGCCGCCCGCCCCCGCCGCCTCAGCAGATGTAGGGCCCCGAACGCCCGCCTCCGAGCGGCCGGCCGCCGCTGAGCAGGCGGAGCACCGCGAGCAGCAGGCTGGCTCCGATGAAGGCGAGGACGATCGAGCCGAGGACGCCGTAGCTCGCGTCGGGCTCGAGGTGGTCGAAGATCGCGCCGCCGATCACCGCCCCGGCGATGCCGACGACGACGTTTGCGAGGCAGCCGAGGCCGCGGCCTTCGACGAGCCGGCCGGCGAGCGCCCCGGCGATGCCGCCGATGATCAGCCAGGTGACGAGGTGGTGCGACTGCACGCGTCCATCCTAGGTGACACCTCCGTCGAGATGGCGTCGCGAGGGCGGGGGCGACACCCGCCCCGGCGTAGGGTCACTCCCGATGGGAGCCCTCTCTCCGCGCGCCCGCCGCTGGACGCTGCTCGTCAGCGCGCTCGCGGTCGCCGTGCTCGCCTACGACCTCGCGTTCTGGGCCCACCTCGACCGCACCGACGTGCTCGGCAGCGACTTCTCGGCGAGCTACGTCGCCGGCACCGTCTGGCTGCACGGCGGCAACCTCTACGACCAGGCGCTCGAGATCGCCCGGCACACCGCGCTCATCCCCTCCGGCTATCACGTCGACCTGCCCTTCATCACCCCACCGCTCACCGCGGTGCTCGTCGCCCCGCTCACCGCCCTCGACCTGCCCACCGCCTACCGGGTGTTCTCGCTCCTCCAGCTCCTGCTCCTCGCCGGCGCGGTGCTCGTCGCCGTGCGCAACGCGCCCTGGCCCGAGCGCACCGGTCCGTGGCTGCGGCGCGCGGCCGTCCTCGCCGCCCTCGCCGGCGCGGGGGCGTGGCGGCTGCTCCTCCTCGGGCAGTGGGACGGTCTGTCGGCGCTCTCGCTCGCCCTCGCCTACGCCTCCTGGCGCCGGGGCGACCGCGGCCGCGCGGGCGCCTGGCTGATGGGCGGCGCGCTGATCGCCAAGCCCCACCTCGCCATCGGCCTCGCCGTCTGGCTGCTCGCACAGCGCAACCGGCGCGCGCTCGCCGGGGCCGCCGCCGGGGTCGCGGCGGTCCTCGCCGCCACCCTGCTCCTCGCCGGGCCGGGGGCGATCGGAGGCTGGATCGGCTCGCTCCGGCTCTCCGCCGGGCACTCCTCGCCGGCGACCCTCAGCGGCCTCACCGGCCTCTTCGGCTCCTGGATCGCGAGCGACGCCGCCGTCCAGGTCCTCGCCGCGGCCGGGTCGGTGCTCGCGCTGGGCGCCTGCTGGCTGCTCGGCGACCGGGCGCGCCGCCGCCCAAGCCTGCTCGAACCCTCGCTCGCCGGGGCCACCGTCCTCTCCCTGCTCGCGGCCCCCCATCTGCTCACCCACGACCTGGCCCTGCTCGCCCCGGCGCTCGTCTGGACGGCGGCCTGGCTGGCCCGCACCCCGGCCGCGGAGCGCGGGCTCGCCATGCTGCTCGCCGGCTGGCTCCTCCTCGAGCTCGCCGCCCGCCACCAGCTCGACGACGCGATCACCACCGCGCCGGGACGGCTGGTGCCGCTCGTGCTCGTCGCCGCCGGGGCCGCCGCCGCCCACGCCTGCGGCCTGCGCCTGCCCGGTCGCCGCCGGGCGAGGAGCACGGCGATCCCCCTCCCCTCTCCCGGGGGCTGACCGGCTAGTCGAGCCCGGGCACGGGCAGGGGGGTCGGCGGGTCGGTCGAGTAGTCGTAGAAGCCCCGCCCGCTCTTGCGGCCGCGGCGGCCCTCGGCGATCAGCTGGGCGAGCACCTCGACGGTCTCGAGGTCGCCCGGCGCCCCCGACTTCTCGTAGCGGTCGCGGCGGACGTCGTGGACGGTGTCGAGGCCGCTGAAGTCCGCGAGCTGGAACGGGCCCATCCGCCAGTTCAGCCCGAGCCGCGCGGCGGCGTCGATGTCCGCGGGGGTGGCGACGCCGGCGGCGAGCAGGCTGAAGGCCTCGCGCGACGCCGCGCCGAGGATGCGGTTGACGACGAAGCCGTCGATCTCCTTCTCGATGAGGACCGGGGAGCGCCCCATCCGCCGGCTCCACTCCACCGCGCGGCGGGCGGTCTCCTCCGAGGTGTGCGGGCCGCGCACCACCTCGCACACGTCCATGACGAGGACGGGGTGGAAGAAGTGCATGTTGCAGCACAGCTCGGGGCGCGAGGTCGCGTCGGCGAGCCGCGAGCTGACGATGTTGCTCGAGTTGGTCGCGATGCCCGCGTGGGCGGGGAGGTGGCGGTCGAGCTCGGCGAAGGCGACGCGCTTGGGCTCGAGCTGCTCGAGGACCGCCTCGATCGCCCAGTCGCTGCGCGCCGCGGCGGCGGGGAGGTCGTCGGTGGGGGTGACCCGGTCGAGCGCCGCCTGGGCGTCGGCGGCCTCCATCCTGCCCTTGGTGACCCGGCTCTCGAGCAGCCGCCGGTTCTGGTCGACGGCACGGCCGAGCTGGTCGGCGGAGATGTCGACGAGGTCGACCTCGATCCCGCGGAGCGCCGCCTGCTGGGCGATCTGCGACCCCATCGTGCCCGCCCCGAGCACCAGCAGCCTCTGGTCGGACACCGCTCCGGTACTCCTCGCTGTCGAATGGCTCTAGACGACCGAGAACAGCCGGGTGACCCGGTTGAGCGTGGTCAGGTGGCGGATGCCCCGGATCTGCAGCCTCCCCGTGGCCATGGCCTGCAGCACCGCCCGGCCGGCGGGGTTCACGTAGTTGGGCAGCCCCAGGGCGCCGATGCGCACCTGGCTCAGGCCCATCAGCGTCGCCGAGTCGGTGCGCAGCCGCAG
>DATKEY010000138.1:0-3238 GCA_035544475.1 Candidatus Dormiibacterota bacterium
GAGGACGGGCTGATCCGGGAGGTGATCACCCGCGAGCTCGCCCGCGGCGGGCAGGTCTACTACGTCCACAACCGGGTGCACGGGATCGAGCGTCAGGCCGAGCACCTCCAGGAGCTGCTCCCCGGGGTGCGGATCGAGGTCGGCCACGGGCAGATGCCCGAGCGTGCGCTCGCCCAGGTGATGCAGCGCTTCATGGAGGGCGAGATCGACGTGCTCGTGTGCACGACGATCATCGAGTCGGGCCTCGACATCCCCAACGCGAACACGATCATCGTCAACGACGCCCAGCGGCTCGGGCTCGCCCAGCTCTACCAGCTCCGCGGCCGTGTCGGCCGCGCCGGGCAGCGCGCCTACGCGTACATCCTCTACCCGCCGTCGAAGTCGCTCACCGAGCGCGCCGACAAGCGGCTCGAGGTGATCGGTGACCTCCAGGACCTCGGCGCGGGCTTCCGCCTCGCGCTCCGCGACCTCGAGATCCGCGGCGCCGGCAACCTCCTCGGCGAGGAGCAGCACGGTGAGATCGCCGCCGTCGGCCTCGAGCTCTACAACCACCTGCTCCGCAACGCGGTCACCACCTTGCAGGGCAAGCCGGTCGTCGAGTCCCCGAGCCAGGTCACGGTGTCGCTCCCGCTCGCCGCCTTCCTGCCGCAGTCGTACGTGAGCGACGAGCGGCTGCGGCTGCGCTGCTACCAGGACCTCGCCGCCGCCGCCACCGAGACCGAGCTCGACACCCGCGGCCGCGGCCTCGCCGACCGCTTCGGCCCACCGCCGGCGCCGGTCGAGGCGCTGCTGCTCACCCTCCGGGTGCGCCTGCTCGCCGCCGCCGCAGGGGCGCTCGGGGTCGAGCGCGACGGCGAGGCGGTGGTGGTCAAGCTCCCCCAGGGGCACGGCCTCGACCTCCCCGCCGTCGCCGCCCAGTTCCGCGGGGTGAGCACCTCGCCGACCCGGCTGCGGGTCCCGACGGCGCGGCGTCCGGGCGAGGCGCAGTGGGAGGATGTCCTCGTCCGCGTCCTGCGCGAGCTGGGGAGGCTGGAGCGCATCCGGCAGCGGGCGGCGTCATAGAAGCAGAGGAGATGCCGTGAGGGACGAGGCGGCGCAGTCGGTCCGGGCGCTCAACGAGGTGGTGGAGAGGCTGCGGGCCCCGGGGGGCTGTCCCTGGGATCGCGAGCAGACCCACCGCACCCTGCGCCCCTACCTCCTCGAGGAGACATACGAGGCGCTGGAGGCGATCGAGGGCGGACAGCCGGCACGGCTCCGTGAGGAGCTCGGCGACCTCCTCCTCCAGGTCTTCATGCACTGCGCCATCGCCCAGGAGTCGCCGGACGGCTTCGACGTCGGCGACGTCGCCGAGGTGACCCGGCAGAAGATGGTCCACCGCCATCCCCACGTCTTCGGGACCACCGAGGTCGCCGGCGCCGCCGAGGTGGTCGTGAACTGGGAGAAGCTGAAGGCGGCGGAGAAGGGCGAGCGCCTCTCCGTCCTCGAGGGGGTCCCGATCACGCTGCCCGCGCTCGCGTACGCGCTCGGCGTGCAGAAGCGCCCCGCCCGTCTCGGCTTCGACGAGACCCCACTCCTGGCCGACGCGCTCAGGCAGCTCCGGGAGGCGCTGTCCGGGCTCGAGGCCGAGGCCGAGCGCTCGTCCGCGCCCCCGCCGCAGCAGGGCGCCGACTGGAACGTCGACGCTGCGACCCCGGCCGCGGCCCCGCCCCCGCCCGCAGGCGGACACGCGCCTCCGCCGCCGCCCGCTCCCCCTGCCCTCGAGGCGGCCGTCGGCGAGCTGCTCTGGTCGGCGGTCGCGGTGGCGCGGCGGCTGAGGGTCAACCCCGAGGACGCGCTCCGCCAGCGTGCGGACGTGTTCGGCGACCGCTTCCGCGGCCTCGAGAGGCATGCGCGCGCGGAGGGCCGCTCGCTCCACGACGTGGAGAAGGAGGAGTGGGACCGCCGCTGGAGGGACGCAGCCGGGGACTGAGCGGCGGAAAGCACACATTCCCGTTATACTCACCGCGTCACGGCCGTTTTCGCCCACGTCCCAGAGGGCCGTCGCAATCCTCCCGCGATCCCGCCGCACCCTCACCCGGCGTCGCCTGCTCGCGGTCGCCGTCGCCGTCGTCGGCGCGTGGGTGAGCTACGCGGTGTACGCCGCCACCACGGCGGGCCACGCCCTCGACGGTCGCGTCCGCACCCTTCAGAAGGAGAATGCGGCGCTCCGCGATCAGGTCGACCTCCGCCAGCGCGAGCTCGCCTCCGCGAGCTCGGGCGGCTGGCTCGAGGAGGAGGCCCGGCGCCTCGGCTACGTCCGCCCCGGCGACCGCATCTACGTCCTCACGACCCCCGGCTCCAAGCTCCCCCCCGACGGCGGCGTGGACCCGGGCCCTCTCCCCGGAGCGCCGACTCCGGCGCCGAGACCCGCAGCTCCGCCGCCCGCCGCCCAGACGAGCACCGCGCCCGCCCCCGCCGCGACTCCGGCACCGGCCGGTCCCACCCCGCTCCAGTTCACGGTCCCGCGCCGGTAGCCACCACGGCGCACGCGACGTCCACGCCGCGTGCGGTATCCTCGCCAGGCGGCGTGGAGCAGTGGCAGCTCGTCGGGCTCATAACCCGAAGGTCGTTGGTTCGAATCCAACCGCCGCAACCACTCTCCTCCGCCTCGACGTGCAGCGCGCGCCGGCGGAGCTTCCGGGCGGTATAGCTCAGGTGGCAGAGCAGGCGGCTCATACCCGCTATGTCCCTGGTTCGACTCCAGGTACCGCCTCGCGGCTCAGTCCCGCGGAGCGCGTGCCGGCGGTGGCGCGGGTGCGCCGCGAGGTGGCGCGCGCGCTCGACCGCGACCGGCTGATCGCGCCCGGCTCCGGGGTCGTCGTGGCCTGCAGCGGCGGGCCGGACTCGACGACCCTGCTCGACGCTCTCTCCCGGCTGGCGCCGCCACGTGGACTGCGGCTGGTGGCGGTCCACGTCGACCACGGGCTGCGCGAGGGGTCGGCGGCGGAGGCGGACGTCGTCGCCGCGGAGGCGTCGCGTCTCGGGGTGGCCTTCGTCGCGCTCGCCGTCGAGGTGGAGGCGCACGGCTCGCTCCAGGACGCGGCCCGGCGCGCCCGCCACGCCGCCCTGCGCGCCGCCGCCGCCGACCACGGGGCGACGGCGATCGCCCTCGGCCACACTGCCGACGACCAGGCCGAGACGGTGCTGATGCGCGCACTGAGCGGGGCCACGCCGCGGGCCCTCGCGGGGATGGCGCCGC
>DATKEY010000139.1:0-9439 GCA_035544475.1 Candidatus Dormiibacterota bacterium
CTCCCACCCATGGAATTTGTCATGGGTGTGGGTGGATCTCCGCCGGTCGCAGAGCGGGTCGGTCGTGGCCGGAGGGACGGGGCGGTCGTTGGGAGAGCAGGTGGTACGGTGGCCGGAGGTACGACCCAGACGATCGGAGCCCCCCTGTGAGCACCACGTATCCGTCCGCGACCGTCGATGTCCCCGAGCGACTCTCCGTGCGCCGTCTGCAACCGGAGGCGTATCGCGCGCTGCTCCAGCTGGAGCGTGCCACCGCCGAGGCGGGACTGGAGCCCTCCCTCCGCGAGCTCATCGAGTTGCGTGCGTCGCAGATCAACGGCTGCGCCTACTGCATCGACATGCACACCAAGGACGCGCGGGCGGCGGGGGAGACCGAGCAGAGGCTGTACATGCTCGGTGCGTGGCGGGAGGCGCCGCTGTACACGGCGCGTGAGCGCGCCGCCCTCGCGTTCACCGAGGCGGTGACCCTCGTCGCCGACGGTCACGTCCCCGACAGCGCCTACGAGGCGGTCGCGGTCGCGTTCGACGAGCGGGAGATCTCCGCGCTGATCATGGCGATCGCCGTGATCAACGCGTGGAACCGAGTCGCGATCAGCAGCCGCACCCACGCCGGCGACTACCAGGCTCGCTCCCGGTCGTAGGTCCGGCGCACGGCCCCGATTCGGGGCAGAATCGCGCCATGCTCGACAGACGGTTCACCGCGACCCTCCGAAAGAGCCCCAACAAGGGCGGCTGGACGTACGTGGTCATGCCCGACTCGGTGGAGTTCTTCGGCACCAGGGGGCTGGTCAGGGTCCGGGGAACGATCGACGGTCACCCCTTCCGGAGCTCGTTCATGGCGCTCGGCGACGGCACGCACATGCTCCCGGTCAACGCCGCGCTCCGCCGTGCGATCGGGAAGGAGGACGGCCAGACCGTGAGCGTCCACCTCGAGGAGCGGATCGAGGCCCCGCGCGGGCCGTAGAGTGCCGGCGATGAGCGCCGACTCCGCTGCCCTTCGCGGGCGGCGCGGCCGACCTCGTCGTCGCGCCCAGCGGGGAATTGCACCTCCGCCACAGGGCTGTCGTCTGTGGATCTCGACCGATCGGGCCGCACCCTACCGGCAGGTCTCAAGGTCCTTCCTCGACCGCGTCGAGGATGCGGTCCACCGATCCGTCCTGGCGGATGCAGGTTTGGAACTGGGCGGCCACGTCGCGCCTGCTGACGGGCGGCGCGCCCCTGGACGGGGTCCAGTCGCGGACGGCGACGATGCGCAGCCGGTGCTGGTCGCCCTGCGGTGCGGTCCACACGATGTGGTCGCCGACCCTCATGTGCAGCAGCGGCGTGAACACACCGACGTTGTGCCCAAGGAAGTAGCTGCGGCCGGGGATGCAGGAGTCGAGCGCGGCCTCGTCGCTCTGGAGAGGGGTGTGGCCCGAGCAGTCGGTGTATGTTCCCACCCCGGTGTGCAGGCTGCGGTCGTCGCTGGTCAGCGAGCCGTTGGTCGAGGCGAGCGTCGAGGTGACGCCCGTGGCGAGGCCGAGGCCTGATGCGAAGGCGAGACCGCCAGCGAGAGCGGCGGTGCGGCGACCAATGCGCGACATCACCCGTACCTCCAGTGCATCGATGTGCACGGAGATCAGAGGCGATGTCAGAAACGGTCAACAGAGATATCGGGTCCGTTTCCAGGGCGACGGATGCGTCTGTGCACCGAGCGGCTGCCCGGTACCGATGACCGGTGTCGAGGAGACAGATGATTCCCTCCGACCGGTCATCCGTACCTCGGTATTGCGGCTCCTTCAGCCCTTTCACCGCCCTTCGTGATGCGGTCCTCTGGATGCCTTCGCAAACCGACCCCCGCATGGGAGGCAGGAACATGAAGAGCATCAGATTGGTCACCGCAGGCGTGGTCGTCGTCAGTTCCGGAGTGCTGACGCTGTCGCCTCTGCAGGCGGCCGCGGACAGCGCCGCGGCGTCCCCGGTGGGGACGGCACAGGCGTCGACGCTGCAGGTCTCGCTGGCGCCGTCAGCCCTGCTGGCGGAGCTGCCCGACGTCGCCGGCGCCGTGCACGGCGTACTGAGCGCGGCGCTCGGAGGTGGGGAGCTCACCGCGAGGGTCGGTGCCGCGCGTGCGACCGGAAGCCTGTCGACCGTCGCCTCCGACCTCCAGCAGGGGCATGCGGAGTCGACGCCCCTCGAGGTCGACTTCGCACCTCTCGAGCAGCAGCTGCACTCGCTCCAGGGACTGCTCGACGGCGCCGCGGGCGCCATCCAGGGCCTGCAGCGACCGGGCGGCGCCGGCAGCGTGGCCGGCGGGTCGAGCGCGCTCACCGGCCTGCTCGGCAACAGCATCCTCGGCACCGGTCTGCTCCAGCAGCTCGGTGACCTGCCCCACGCCCTGACCGCGGTCGGGGCCCTGCTCGACGGCATCGCCGCAGGCGGTTCGCTCCACCCACCGCAGACGAGGCTCGCCGACACCGTCAGCGCGCGGTACCGGCTCGCCGGCCTCGCCGACGTGCCCACGGCTCAGGCGAGCCTCGCGGACCTCAACCTCCCCTCGAGCTCGCCCCTTCAGCTGGATCTGGCTCCGTTCCACGCGCGCGCTGTGACAGGCGCCCTCGCGTCGGCGAACGGCATCTCCGGACCGCAGTCCTCCGCGGACAACCGCGTGAACAGCCTCGCGATCACCCCGCAGCTCTCCGTGCCCCACGGCGGAGCGCCCCTGGACATCCTGCAGGGCCTCCTCCGTGGTCTGCTCGACGGGGGCACCGGCCTTCCCGCCGTTCAGGCCCTGCTCCACGGGCTGGTCGCCGCTCCCGCCGCCGAGCCGCTGAGCACCGCCCTCCTGGGCCTGGTCGGGCGCGGCGCATCCCCGCTCGGCGGCCGGCTGGCCGGGTCGGGACTGCTGGGCGGCATCCTGGCGGGCAGCTCGGCGCCAGCGTTGGGTGGGCTGACCGGCGCGAGCACGGTGAGCCAGGCGGCGCCGGTCCTCGGCGCCCAGGACGGAGGCCCGGCCGCGCTCGTCGGGGGTCTCACCGGGAAGCTCACCGACCTCGACGCGCTCATCGGACCCGCCAGCCCGCTCGGCGCGCTGCTGACCGGCAGGCTCGGCCTCAATTCGCTGGTCCGGGCCACCGACCTCGCCTCCGCCGCGATCGTCGAACCGGCGAGCGGCGACGCCATCCGGGCGCTCGCGAGCACCAAGGCCGCCGACGTCCAGGTGCTGCCGCTCGGCGACCTGCTGGGGGGCGCGCTCGCGCGCGGCGTGCTCGGGGATCCCGGCACGATCCTGGGCGGCCGGGCCGCCCTGACACCGGAGACGGCCCTGCTCGACGTCAAGGGCATCACCGCGAGCGCCCAGGCCGTCCTCGGACCGGGTGCGGGGAGCCCGGTGGGCACCAGCAGCGCCTCGGAGATCGACGTGCTGGGAGTGCCGGTCGCCGGTCTCGACCAGCTGCGCGCCATCCCCGCCGGCTCGCAGACTTCCATCGCCGTCCCGGGCACCGGCCTGCGTCTGATCGTCGGCCGGGGTCTTCCGAGCATCGGGTACGACACGACCTCCCGTCGCAGCGTCTCGATGGCCGCCCTCAACGTCCGGCTCGTCGACGACGGGACCGGGGCGCTGGGCGCCCTTCTCGCAGGTGCCGTCCCGAGCACCGGCGCGCCCGCCGGCGCCGCGGGCTCGACGATCGCCGAGGTGGCTCTCGGCAACGCGGCCGCAGAGGTCTCCGCGGCCCCGGTGGTCTCCTCACCCGCGCTGCGCGTCAGCGCCGCCCAGGGTCCGACCTCGCCCTCCACCGGCATGTTCGGCCCGGTCTCGACGGTCGCCGCTGTCGCCGTCGCCGCCCTGGCTCTCGCGGTCCGCGCCGTCCCCGGCCTACTCGGTCGCCGCCGCCGCGCGACGGCCTGAGGTCCGTCTCGAGGGAGCGGACGGCCGGCGCCGTCTGCTCCCTCCCGACCACCCCGATCACCTCGAGGAACGATCCCATGCCTCCGTCGCTTCACCGCTCCCTGCGCGCCACCAGCTGGGTGCTCATGAGCGTCGCCGTCCTCCTCGTCGCCTACGTGGGGACGCTGCTCGGCTACGAGAGCTACCACCAGCACCGTCTCACCGCCGAGTGGGACCGGCGTCATCCCTCCGGCGGCATGGTCGACGCCCGTCCCACACCCAACGGCGCCTTTCTCACCCGCTACCCGCACCTTGCGGACGGCGAGCCGCTCTTCAAGCTGACCATCCCGCGCATCCATTTCAGCGCCGTCGTCACCGAGGGAGCCGACACCGGCATCCTCAGCAGCGGACCCGGGCATGACGACCACACCTCCTATCCCGGCGAGGGCGGCCTCATCCTCGTCGGCAATCACAACGGCTTCTCGATGAGCTGGGGCGACCTCGGTCGGGGCGACGAGGTGGTCCTCGACACCGATCACGGCCGCCACCACTACCGCATCGGCCGCCGCTCCATCCTCGCGGGCGACGACCGGAGCTACATCGATGCGCCCCGCGACACCGAGACCCTGGCCCTGGTCACCTGCTGGCCCCTCTGGCAGGGAGCCCTCGCGCGTCAGCGCCTGATCCTCGAGGCGACTCCGGTGGTGTCGGCATGAGAGCGCGGATCTGTCTCCCGCTCCTCGCGTGCTCCATCGCCGCCGTCGTCGTCGTGGCACCGATGCGCGCCGGGGCCACCCCCGCCTCGGGCTGCCGGCCATCGATCAGCGCCGTCGACCCTCCCGTCGTCGCGAGCGGTGACCTGGTGACGGTGAGCGGGGCGGGCTTCGGGTGCGACGCCGACGCCGGCGGCGCACCGTCGGTCACCGTCGGCGGCGAGCCGCAGACGCTGGCCGGCGCGGGCGACCACGTCCTCGAGTTCCACGCGGGGGAGAGGGCGGGAGCCGTGCAGGTGAGCATCCAGCATCGCGGCTGCAACCGCTGCCCGGACCCGGCGACGAGCAACGACGACCACCTCGTGCTGGTGAAGCCGGTGGTGCGCGGCGGCACCCGGTCGGTGCCCGAGGGCGTCGACTTCGCCGTCGACGGCAGGGGCCTCACCTTCGCGGGATCCCTGCAGCGGGTGAGCGCCACCGCCTGCGGTGAGAGGCTCGGCGTCCGCAGGGTCGACGACACCAGGATCGGGCTGGTCGCCCCCTCCACCTTCTGTCGCGGCGCGCTCTCCCTCGTGTTCACGGTGTTCACCGACACCGAGCGCGACGCGACCACCGCCTACACGGCGGACGCGGGTCATCTCGAGACCGCGGCGGTGGTGCGCGGACTGTCACCCGTGCACGCGGTACCGGACCAGGTGGTCACCCTCACGGGCTCGGGCTTCGGCGACTCCGGCTCCGCGCTCCTCGACGGGAACCCGGTGCCCTCGACGTGGTTCGACACCTCGATCGGCATCACCGTGCAACCCGGCTCGGTCTCGGGCGCGCTCACGCTCGTACGCGACGACGGACGCCGCGTCGACGCCGGCCGTCTCCAGGTCGACTCCGTGGTCACCGGCCTCTCGGCGACCCGTGCTCAGACCGGCGACACGGTGTCGATCGCCGGCGGCGGGTTCGGTCCTCGGGGAGTCGTGAGCCTCGGCGGGACCCGGCTGCCGATCTCGCGATGGTCGCCGACCCAGATCGCCGTCGCCATCCCCGCCGGCGCGGCGACGGGTGACCTTCTGGTCATGCCCGACGAGAACTCGGCGTCCTCCGCCGCGGCACCGGTCGGTCTCACGATCGTCGGGATCGACCTGGTCACCCCGACGCACGCGGCTCCCGGCACGCCGGTGCGGATCATCGGCCATGGCCTCGGGTCGGCCCGGCCGGTGGTCCTGGTGGGGACGACCAGCCTCCTGGCCGATTCCTGGGACGACCACCAGGTCGTCGTCCGCGTCCCCGATCGGGTGGAGAGCACCGCGTCGGTGACGCTCCAGGTCCCGGGCGCGGCGACTCCCCTGGTCGTCCCGCTCACCATCGACCCGCCTCGTGCGGCCCGCACGGCCGCGGAGACAGCCACGGTGGCACCGGGCGCGGCGCGCGCCGCGACGGCGCGGGTCCCCGTCGCCGTGGTCCTCAGGAGCGCGCGCTCGTCGGCCGATCCGGGGCAGGACGTGGCCTTCACCGTGAGGCTGACCGGTGACGGCAGGGCGCTCGCCGGTGTCCCCGTCGACCTCGTCCTCGTGACCGTCCCCGGCGCCGACGCGGCCGTGACTCCCGCGCGCGGCGTGACCGACGTGGACGGCCGCGTCTCCGGATCCATCCACCTCAGCCGGACGGCGGGCGACCACGTCGTGCTGGCTCGCTCCGGCCAGTACTCCGACGAGACCGTGCTGGTCGCGCGGAGCGTGCGCCGCAGCGGGGCGATCCGCGTCGCCGACTCCTCCACTGCGAGTGGCGACCTCGGCGGCACGCGGACTGTCATCGTCGTCGCACTTCTGTCATGTCTGGTGCTGTTTCTCACCGGCTTCGGCATCAACCTCGGCACCACGTTCGCCCGCCGGTCCGCGAGGTCACAGTGCTGACGATATGCTCACACGCAACGCTCTTTGGCGTGTTGCGTAGATTCAGGAACATTGACTGTTCTAGACACCTTGCCGACCGCCGCGCATACTACGGACCTGAGCGGGTTCCACGAACGGAGCTCGCTCGGGACGAGCCCGGTGTCTTGCACTGGGACGTCTCCGTCCACGCCTTGGAGCGCACCACGTGGGGGACGACGGTACGGCCACCTGATCACGGACGGTTGTGACCGTCTGCCGACGATGCGTTCCGCATTGGTCAACCGAGGACCACGTGCGGACCACTCGGGCGTTCGACGAGATCTGGAGGGACCTGGCATCACCGTTGTGGGCCGGGTGACCGCCGGGGGGAATGCTTGTTGGAGGTGCCTGGAGGTCGCTGACGGGTGTTCACCGGCTACCGAAGTCCCGGGCACGCGAGCAGGATCCGCAGGGGTCCGCACCTCGCGGCGCTTCTCGAGGCGAGCCCCGCGATGATCGTCCTCGGCGACCTCGACGGCCCCATCCTGGACGCGAGCCGTGCGCTCCTCGAGATGACGGGATATCGCACAGACGAGCTCGTCGGCCACTCCATCGAGCGGCTGCGGCCGAGCTGGCCGGGGGATCGCCCCCCCGAGATCGTCCGGCGCCTGCGCGTGGAGGGACGCGTCCACGACGTCCCGGCTCAGATCCGGACCCGAGGTGGAGACGTTCGCGACGTCGTCGTCTCGGCGACGCTCGTGTCCGAGGGTGAGCCGGCATCGATCGTCGCCGCTCTCACCGACGTCACCTCCCTGCGCGCGACCGAGCGCCGCCTCGCCCACAACCTGGAGCGGCTGCAGCGCCTGAGCGCGGAGCGCGAACACCGGCTCGTCCGTCGGCTCGTGGGTGCGCAGGAGGCGGAACGGCGGCGCATCGCCGCGGGCATCCACGACGACTCGCTCCAGGTGCTCGGTGCCGTCAACGTCGCGCTCTTTCGCCTTCGTCGACGGATCCACGAGGCGGCCGCGCTGGAGACGCTCGACGACGCCGAGGAGAGCGTGCAGCTGGCGATGATCGGGCTGCGAAAGCTGCTCTTCGACCTACACCCCGCGGTGCTCGACCAGGAGGGGATCGTCGCCGCGGTGACGGCCTCCCTCGACCGCCTCGCGGACGAGACGGGCATCGTCACCCGCCTCCACGCCTCGCTCACGCGCGAGCCGACCCCGGAGCGGCGCACGACCCTGTACCGAATCGTCCAGGAGGCCCTCATCAACGTCCGAAAGCACGCTCGCGCGAGCAGCGTCGAGGTGTCGATCGTCGAGGAGCGCGGCGGTGTCCGGATCACCGTCCAGGACGACGGTGTGGGCTTCGCACCGAAGGCGGCGCTGCGTCCGCGCGGCCTGGGGCTGGTGTCCATGCGCGAACGAGCCCAGATGCTGGACGGCCACGTCGAGGTGGAGAGCACCCCGGGGGAGGGCGCCAGGGTCCTGGTCTGGGTCGGCGCGGAGCTGCGCGGGAGCTGATGTCCCGGTGACCGAAGGTTCCGCGACCATCCGGGTCCTCATCGTCGAGGACCACCCGCTCATGGCCCGGGGGTTGCGCTCCCTGCTCGAGGACTGCGAGGACCTCGAGGTGGTCGGCGAGGTCGCCTCCGCTGCGACCGCGGTCGCCACCGCCGACTCGGCGAGGCCGGACGTCGTGCTCATGGATCTGCGGCTCCCGGACGGTTCCGGAGTGGACGCCAGCAGGGCGATCCGCGACCGATGCGGTGCGGCCATCGTCGTCGTCAGCGCCCAGTCGGCGGGCGAGACCGTACTCGCGGCGGTCGAGGCGGGGGCCTCGGCGTACATCGTCAAGTCGGAGCCTGCGCAGCACGTCGTCGACGCCGTGCGCCGTGCGGCCGGCGGCGAGATGCTCATCCCGGCCGGAGTGCTCCGCGACCTCGTCAGGCTCCGAGCCCGCCGCGCCGGGGAGCACGCGGAGCGGCTGCGCTTCGCGGCCCTGCTGACCGACCGGGAGCGGGAGGTGCTCGTCCTGACGGCGCAGGGCAGCGCGAATCAGACGATCGCCGAGCGACTCGACATCAGCCTCACCACGGTGCGCACGCATGTGCGGTCGATCCTCGCCAAGCTCGACGCCCACTCGAAGCTCGAGGCGGTGGCGCGCGCGTCGGAGCTGGGCCTGCTCGGGGACCGGCCCGGCGAGGGCGCAGGCTGATCGAGCGCGTCCGGGTACGGCCGACGCTGCTCCGGAGGAGGTGCCCTCGTCCATATGGAGGAGACGATGATCGTCCATCGGGACGGTGCCTGATTCACTCGCATCAGATACAACATTTCCCTGCCCTATGTGTGTCAGCACACCGGCTCCGCACCTCTCCGTGGCCGCCGGGGGACTCCTGGAGTCCTCCAGGGATCCCACCCTGCGGGTCCTCGACGACGCCGGCACGCCCCCGTACGACGTCGTCCTCGAGGCGCGGGAGGGGCGCAGCTGGGCCGCGGAGGTCCACTCCGGCCCGTTGCAGCTGGTGGCCGCCCTCTTCACCCGTCTCCAGCTCCTCCGCCGCAGGCTCGCGGGGACGGAGGCCGAATCCGTCGGCCACCTCGTGGAGCTCGCCGGGGCGGCGATCACCGATCTCCGTGACCTGATGGCACGGCTCGAGCCGCCGGACGCCGACGACTCGCTGGTCGGGGCGCTGCAGGGCTCTGCACATCGTGTGCTGGGCGCCGACGTCGACGTCGGCGCCCCGGCGGCGACTCTCACTCCGCCCGCGCGCGGCGGGGTTCTCACGCTCAGCCACCGGGCGCTGCTGCAGCTGCGGCGGATGGGCGGACGAGCGCCCGGCCGCATCGAGGTCGACGTGTGTGGTCTCGGGGTGGCGGTGTGGATCCAGGTCGCCAACGGCGGGGGCATCACCCGGCGAGAGGACACGCTCGCGGATCGGGCGCGGCTCGCCGGAGGGTCCGCGCAGGTGGTGGCGAGGGCGAGCGATCTCGTCG
>DATKEY010000140.1:0-9403 GCA_035544475.1 Candidatus Dormiibacterota bacterium
TCCCGCGGGCGTCGTCGAGAACCGCCTGCAATGCGTGCAGGTTGCCGTGGATGTCCGAAACGACGCAGATCCTCAACGACGTCCCCCGCCGGCCGTCCGCAACCGTCGCACCCAGTCTAGCGGGGCACCCCTACCGATTCCGTCGCCCGGACGACAGAGTTCCTGATCGAGCCATCGCAAACAGTGATCGCCCCGACTGCAATCGTCGGGGGGACCGCGTCAGGGGGTGGGACAGGTTCCCGGCGCGGAGGAGGCTCCCGCCACCACGGTCCAGGCGTTGCCCGACCACGCCCAGATCTCACCGCTCGCCGAGACGAGCATCGGCTGGCGCGACGCGGGGTCGCGGACCTCCACCGCCGGCGCGCGCGGCGACCCCGCGTCGTGCCGGATCGTCCAGCTCGTCGCGTCCCACGTCCAGGTCGCGACGCTGCAGCCCTGGCCCGGACCGGACGACGCGAGCACCATCAACTGGGTCGCGTCGTGGTAGGCCATCGTGAACCGATCGCCGGCGATCGCCGTACCGGGCGGGTTCAGCCTGGACCAGGTGTGGCCGTCGAAGCTCCAGGTGCTCGGCCCGCCGCACGCCCTGCCCGTGATCAGCACCACCCGCCGGAACGCGTCGTCGAAGGCCATCGAGCTGCCGGTGCAGTCGGGAGGCGAATCCGGGATGCTCTGCTCTGTCCAGGTCGCGCCGTTCCATCCCCACGTCGTGCCGTGGGGCGCCGGGCCACGGCCGCCGAACAGGACGAGGTGCCCCTCCACGGGATCCTGGACGAGCAGCGCGCCGGCGCGTGGTCCCGGTGGCGCCGCCGGGGCGAGCTGCCTCCAGTCGGTGCCGTCCCACTCCCAGGTGTCGGCGAGCACCTCACCACTCGACCCGATCCCACCGACGAGGAGGACGCCTCCGCCCCCGGGATCCGAGGACATCGCCGCGACCCTCCGGGGCCCGGGGTTGTGGAGCGGGTGCCGCTCCGACCAGGTGTGGCCGTCCCAGATCCAGGTGTCGGCGAGGAGGACGCCGCCCGGCCCCCGTCCGCCGAAGAGGATGACGTCCTGATGGATGTCGTCGCCGGCCACCCCCGGGTCGACGCGCGCCGGGGGCGCGCCGCCGCTGGTCGCGGGCGTTCCGCTCGACTTGTCACCCGCGCGAGTGAGCCCGAGGATGAGGCCGCCGAGCACCCCGACGATGAGGGCGAGGCCCCCGGCGAGCGCCAGCGTCCGGTAGCGGCGACGCCTCCCCGGCGCCGGCCGCGCCGGTCGGGCCGCCGCGCGCTCCAACGAGGCCGGGGTGGGCACCGACGCGAGCAGGTGGGCGAACCACAGCTCGTCGGCGTCGAACGGGTCGCTCATCATCCAGTCCTCCCCGCCCCGGTGCGGATCCGGCGCATGGCCCAGCCGCAGGCCATCCGGGCCGCCTCCGGGGAGGTCCCGAGCACGCTCCCGATCTCCGCGTAGCCGAGCCCGGCGGCGCCGCGCAGCGCGGCGGCGAAGAGCTCCTGCTCGGGGAGCGCCGCCGCGGCGCCGAGGGCCGCCTCGAGCTCGGTCGAGCCGGGGACCGTCGTCCGGCGCGGGGTCCGCCGGCCGCGCCGGACGTCCTCGCACGCGATGCCGAGCAGCCAGACCGGGACGTTCGACGGCTCCGGGTGGTCGATCCCGTAGGCGGCCTCGGCCGTTCCGAGCGCACGGTTCGCCGCCGCCTCCGCCATCACCCTGACCACATCGCCGAACCACCCCTCCAGTCGCCCCTGAACGCCGGGGCAGGGACGGATGGTGGCATCCGCGGCCCCTGCCCGTCGAGGCCCCATACGCAACATCCGCACTGATCGCGTCCAACGCGCCGTCCCGCGAGGGTCCGACGGCCTAAAATCCACCGGCTCACGCGGCGCAGGAGCCCGGTTGCCCGCGTGGGAACAGAGGGAGGTGCACCATCATGAAGCCGTCGAGGAGTCTCCTCCTCCTCGCCATCGCCGGGGTCGTCGCCGCCTGCGGCGGCAGCGCCGCGTCCCAGGTGGCGTTCAACTCGCGCTTCCCCCAGTGCGGCCCCAAGGGCGCCGCCGTTTACGACTACCTGCGCACCGGCGTCGACAGCACCTCCGACCACAACCTCGACGTCGGCTTCGCCGACCAGCGCGCCTCGATCCTCAAGCAGCCCGACGCCGCTCAGGACGGGCTGATGCGCGCCGCGGCCCAGAAGCAGCTGGGCGCCTGCGAGCAGGCCTTCGCGCCGACCCTCGCCATCCCGGTGGGCCCGGGGGTCACCACCGACACCATCACGCTCGGGATCATCACCGACCTGAGCGGCATCTTCGCGAGCTACGGCAAGACCGTGCTCCGCGGCAGCCAGCTCTTCTGGAACGACCAGAACAAGAAGGGCGGGGTCTGCGGCCGGAAGGTCGAGCTGCTCGTCAAGGACCACGGCTACAACGTGCAGAACGCGGTCGGGCTCTACGTCGCCACCCAGCCGAAGGTGCTCGCCTTCCAGCAGCTCCTCGGCTCGCCGGAGGTCGCCGCGGTGCTGCCGAGCATCACCGGCGACCAGGTGCTGACCATGCCGGTGTCGTGGTCCTCGAAGCTGCTCGCCAACCAGTACATCGCGCTCACCGGCACCACCTACGACCTGGAGATGATCAACGGGGTCGAGTGGCTGATGCGCAACAAGGGGCTGCGCACCGGCGAGAAGATCGGCGACATCTACCTCGAGGGCGAGTTCGGCGAGAACGCGCTCGCCGGCACCCGGGCGGCTGCGGCAGCCAACCACCTCACCGTCGTCGAGCAGCGGATCCACTCGACCGACAAGGACCTCGGCGCCCAGGTGCAGGCGCTCAAGGCGGCCGGCGCCCACTTCACCGCGATCACGGCCACCCCCGGCCAGGTCGCCTCGGTGGCATCGGCGGCGGCGGCGCTGCACTACGACCTCACGATCATCGGCTCCAACCCGACCTTCGACCCGTCGGTCCTCACCGGGCCTGCGGGGCCGGTGCTCTCCCAGAGCTTCTACGTGGTGCAGTCGTACTCGCCCTACTCCGGTGACGGCGTCGGTCCCACGACGGTTCGCAACGAGTACGCGGCCGCGTATCCCAACCAGCCGGTGGCGGCGAGCAGCCCCGACTACGGCTATGGCACCGCCGAGATCATGTACCGGATCCTCGACGCCGCCTGCCGGAACGGATCGCTGGAGCGGCCGGCGCTGCTCAAGGCCTTCCACACCCTGAGCGCGGTCGACACCGAGGGTCTCATCGCCCCGCTGAACTACAGCAACCCCACTCAGCCGCCCGCGCGCCAGGTCCTCATCGCGCAGCCCGACGCCCAGTCGGCGGGCGGGCTCAAGGTGGTCCAGGGGCTCTTCTCCACCCCCACCGCCCAGACTTTCCAGCCGAGCTGACCGGAACTCCGTCCGCGCCGAGTCTGGCAAAAACTCCGGGAACGCGGTAGCATCCGCTCCCCGTCGCACGTGGCGGCGTGCGACGGGACCTCGAGCTCCGCTTGCCGGGAAGGGTCCGGGACGGCCGTGACTGCCGTTCCTGACATGAACGCGGCGCGTCAGCCCGCCAGCTCGCGCCGGGCCAGCGCCATCTTGTGCACCTCGTCGGGGCCGTCGGCGAGCCGGAGCGCCCGCGCCCAGGCGTACATCTGTGCGAGCGGGAAGTCGCCGCTCATCCCCCCGGCGCCGTGGGCCTGGATGGCCCGGTCGATGACGTTGCACGCCACCCGTGGCGCCGCGACCTTGATCGCCGAGATCTCGACCCGGGCGCCGCGCGCGCCAACGGTGTCCATCAGCCACGCCGCCTTGAGCACGAGCAGCCGCGCCTGCTCGATCTCGATCCGCGACTCGGCGATCCAGTCCTGGATCACGCCCTGGTCGGCGAGCGGGCGGCCGAACGCGACCCGGGTGCGCACCCGCTCCCGCATCAGGTCGAAGGCTCGCTCGGCCATGCCGATGGCGCGCATGCAGTGGTGGATGCGCCCCGGCCCGAGCCGGGCCTGGGCGATGGCGAAGCCGCCTCCCTCGGCGCCGAGGAGGTTGGACACGGGGACCCGGACGTCCTCGTAGTACACCTCGCAGTGGCCGTGGCCCTCGTCGTAGCCGAGCACCGACAGGGAGCGCACCACCCGCACCCCGGGGGTGTCGACCGGCACGAGCACCATCGTCTGCTGGCGGTGGGACTCGGCATCGGGATCGGTCTTCCCCATGAAGATGATCACCTTGCAGCGCGGATCGGCGATCCCGCTCGTCCACCACTTGTGACCGTTGACGACGTACTCGTCGCCGTCGCGGACGATCCGGCTGCGGATGTTCGTGGCGTCGCTGCTCGCCACCTCCGGCTCGGTCATCGAGAAGCACGAGCGGATCTCGCCGTCGAGGAGCGGCCGCAGCCAGCGCTCCTGCTGCTCGGGGGTGCCGAACTGGGCCAGGATCTCCATGTTCCCGGTGTCGGGCGCCTGGCAGTTCAGCGCCTCGGGGGCGAGGAAGGAGCTGCGCCCGGTGATCTCGGCGAGCGGCGCGTACTCGAGGTTGGTGAGCCCAGCGCCCCATCGCGGGTCCGGGAGGAAAAGGTTCCAGAGCCGACGGCGCCGGGCCTCGGCCTTGAGCTCCTCCATGATCGGCGGGCTGTGGTGGCGCTCGCCGGAGGCCTCCACCTGCTCGCGGTACACCGCCTCCGCGGGGTAGACGTGGCGGTCCATGAAGTCGAGCAGCTCCGCGCGCAGCTCCTCGACCCGGGCGCTGTAGCCGAACTCCATGGCGACTCCCCTGGGCGTGGACCCGCCCAATGGTAGGGGGCCGGTCGGATCAGGCGGGGCGGCGGCGGTCGCGGAGCTCGACGCCGCCGATGAACGCGGCGGCGAGAGCGACTCCGAGGAGCGCGGTGGGGCCGGCACCGCCGCCCCCTCCCCCGGTGCCGCCGGTGCCGCCGGACCCGGAGGACGCGGCCGGCCTGATGCCCAGACCGAGACCGGTCGCCGGCGCCGACGTGGGCGCCGCCGGGCCCGGTGCGGCGGACGGCGTCCCGGGCGCCGGCAGCTCCGAGAAGGGAGCGATCACCCCGTTCGGGGCGACGACCTTCGGAAGTGGCGGCGCCGTGCCCACCGGTACGGCGATGTACGTCGGGGCGGTGAGCGCCGGGATCGACGCGTGGAT
This sequence comes from Candidatus Dormiibacterota bacterium, assembly GCA_035544475.1. Lineage (GTDB taxonomy): Bacteria > Chloroflexota > Dormibacteria > Aeolococcales > Aeolococcaceae > CF-96. The sequence continues at coordinate 5,138 of DATKEY010000140.1, forward strand.
GCCGGGGGCGCTGACATGGACCGGGACGTCGTGCGACGGCTTCGGTGCAGCGGTGGCGGGCGGCGGGGTCGGCACCGGCGTCGGGGGCGGGGTCGGCACCGGCGTCGGCACGGGAGTGGGCACCGGCGTCGGCACCGGAGTGGGCTTCGGGGTCGACGTGGGACGCGCCGTGGGGGTGTGGGCCACGGAGCTCTGCGCGTGAGCGGTGACGATGACGCCGGGGGAGGCGCCGCCGGCGAGGAGCGCGGCCGCCCAGGCTCCGGCGAGCAGGACGACGGATGCCCTCGAGGCTCGCAGTCTCATCGTCTCCCTTCCTTGGCCTTCTTCGGACGGGTCGCGTCGCGACCGCTGGCCCAGCGACGGGGCGTGTGGACCGCCACACCCCTACGGTCACAACGGCGGGGCCGCCCCGTTCTTGTGATCGGCACCCCCCGAGAGCCCGGGAAAAGAGCCCCGGGTCACACCCCGGGGCTCCCCCTTCCCCCCGACTCACGCCAGGGCTCCCGGAGGCCGCCACGGCGGCCGCCCCCGGAATGGATTGACCGAGCTCGATGCGGAAAAGGACCGACTGGTGCGCTCCCTTCCCACTGCGCCAATGGCGGATCAACGAGGCGCGGTCACAAGTCTTGCAGTCACTCTCGCCACACACTCGCGCAGGGATGTGCAATCGTCGCGTACGTTGCGACTGCAGTCCTCGAGGTTTCCGTCCGCCTCGTGGGGATTGGGACGTTCGTGGCCTGTGGAGCTACCGGCGGACGACGATCTTCCCGAGCGCCCGCCGCTCCGCGAGCATGGTGATCCCCTCGGGCGCGTCGCCGAAGCCCAGCTCGGCACCGATGAGCGGGTCGATCAGGCCCTCGCGGTGGAGATCGACGAGCTGCTCGTGGACGTCGGGCACGACGTGGGGCAGGAGCCGGCGGTAGAGGCCCCAGTGCACCCCGACCACCGAGTAGTTCTTGATCAGGACGTGGTTGGCCGGGGCGTCGGGGATGCGTCCGCACGCGAACCCGATCACGAGGATCCGCCCCTCGAAGGCGACGCAGCGGCGCGAGCGGTCGAAGACGTCCCCGCCGACCGGGTCGTAGACGACGTCGGCGCCGCGGCCACGGGTGAGCTCCTTGACGACCTCGACGAAGTCGGCGGTGGAGTTGTCGACGGCGACCTCGGCGCCCATCCGCCGGCACACCTCGGCACGCTCCGCACCCGAGGCGGTGGCGATCACCCGGGCGCCCGCGGCACAGCCGAGCTGGATCGCCGCCGAGCCGACCCCTCCGGCCCCGCCGTGGACGAGGAGCGTCTCGCCCGGACGAAGCCGGGCCCGGCGGTGGAGCGCGAGGTGCCCGGTCCCGTAGGTGATGAGCATCGCCGCAGCGATCGGCGCGGGCATGGTGTCCGGCACCGGCAGCACGTCGACGGCCGGGACGCACACCCGCTCGGCGAGGCCTCCGCGGGGCGGGCTTGCGATCGCCGCCACCCGCTGCCCGACCTCGAGCCGCGCCGCCGGACCGGCGGCGGCGACCCGGCCGGCGACCTCGAGGCCGGGGGTGAAGGGCAGCGAGGGACGCTCCTGGTACTGCCCGCGGAGGAGGAGCACGTCGGGGAAGTTGAGCCCGACCGCCTCGACCTCGACGAGCACCTCCCCCTGGCCCGGCGCGGGCTCCTCGACGTCCTCGAGCCGGAGCACGTCGGTGGCCTCCCCCAGCTCGTGCGCGCGCCAGGCGCGCATCGTCGCGGTCACGAGGCCGCCTCGAGCACCATCACGCAGCTCACGATCCCGGGGCCGCCGAGGGTGTGACAGAGCCCCCGCCGGGCGCCGTCGACCTGGCGGTCGCCGGCGCGGCCGAGGAGCTGGTCGACGACGTCGGCGACCATCCGCACCCCGGTCGCGCCGATGGGATGGCCGCAGGCCTTGAGCCCGCCGGACGTGTTGACCGGGATGTCGCCGCCGAGGCGGGTGCGCCCCTCCGCCGCCATCCGGCCGCCCTGGCCCCGCCCGCAGAGTCCGAGGTCCTCGTAGTTCACGAGCTCGGTGATCGTGAAGCAGTCGTGGCACTCGGCGACGTCGAGATCGCGGGCCGGCTCGTCGATCCCCGCCTGCGCGTATGCCTGGGCGGCGGCGGCGCGGGTCGCGGGGAACCCGAGGAAGTCGGAGTCGGGATCGAACTGGGTGGTGAAGTAGCCGCCGTGGGCGGCGAGCCCCATCCCGGAGAGCAGCACGTAGGGGCGGCCGAGCCGCTCGGCGGCCTCCCGCGACATCAGCACCGCGCCGGCGGCGCCGTCGGTCGTCGGGCAGCAGTCGTAGAGGCCGAGCGGGGAGGCGACCATCGGCGCCTTCGCCCACTGCTCCTCGGTGATCGGCTTGCGGAAGTGGGCGCGAGGGTTGCGCGCGCCGTTCTCGTGGTTCTTGAGGGCGACGGAGGCGAGCACCTCGCGGTCGTACCCGTGGGTCTCGAGGTAGCGGGTCCCGAGCAGCGCGAACTGCCCCGGCGCGGTGCGCCCCTTGGCGAGCAGGGGATGGGTCTCGAGGATGTGCCGGGCGAGCAGCGAGCCGCGCGCCGGCACGTCGCGCATCTTCTCGGCGCCGACCACCAGCGCGGTGTCGTACATGCCGGAACCGATCGCGAATGCGGCGGCGCGCACCGCCTCCATCCCGGTGGTGCAGTAGTTGGCGACACGGGTGGCAGGAATGCCACGCAGGCCGAGCGGCTCGGCGAGGTCGGTGCCGGCGTCGCCGGCGAGCGCGCTCACCCCCGGGGTGGCGGTGCCCAGCCAGGCGGCCTCGACCCGGTCGCGGGCGATCCCGGCGTCGTCGAGGGCGGCGAGCCCGGCCTCGCAGACCAGCTCGTGGTAGCCACGGTCGAAGAGCTCGCCGAAGCGCGTCTCGCCGACGCCGACGACGGCCACCTCGCGCGCCAGGCGTCCGCTCACGACTCGTCCTCCGTGGGGAGCAGCTTCCAGAAGTAGTGGGCGACGCCGCCGCCCTCGTGGAGCCGGCGCAGCACGAGGCGCACCGGCATCCCGGTGCGGACCGGGCCGCGCGGGGCCGCGGCGAGCTGGCCGAAGAAGCGCCCTCCGCCCTCCATCTCCGCGACCGCCATCACCGTGGGCGGCTCGGGGCTCGGGAAGACGTGGTCCTCGGTCCAGGTGACCACGCGGCCGCGGCGTGCGAGCCGGCGGTCGACGAGCTCGCGGCCCCCGCAGCCGGCGCAGATCGGGCGGCGGGGATAGGCGAACCAGCCGCAGGCCTGGCACTGGCTGCCGACCAGCCGCAGCTCGTCGCCCCCCTCGCGCCAGAGCAGGGGGGTCGAGGAGTAGGGGTTGAGCGGCTCGGCGGCGATGCGCCCGCGCAGCCGCAGGAAGCGGGCATAGGATGGGATGTCCTGCCCCGCGGCGGGGTCGAGCCCGCTGCCGCCGGCGGCGCGCCACGCCTCGACCCCCGCCGACACCCGCCACGCGAGGGCGTCGGCGCCCCCGCCCGCGGTCGCGACCTGGACGACCAGGTCGCCGGGCGCGGCCCGGTCGAGGGCGGCGGCGAGCGCCACCCAGGAGCCGGCGCTGCCGCAGTCGCCGGCCGCCTCGAGCGCGCGGGCCGACGCCTCGGTGGCTCCGCCCGGCACCCCGGCCGCCTCGACCGCCTGGGCGAGCAGCCGCTGCTCGGCGGTGCCGGCGGCGACCGCGCTCAGAGTGCCGGGAGCGATCCCGGCCTCGGCGCAGACGCGCTCGACCGCGGCACGCACCCCCGGTCCCAGGGTGAGGCGAGGGGCGAAGGCGGGGTCGGCGCGGCGGACGTTCTCCTCCCCGCTCGGACGCCACGCGTCGACGACGTCGCCCGCCACCGAGGCCGACCCGATCAGCTCGGCGAGGTCGCTCCTCGCGGCGGGGCCGAGGCGTGCCGCGGCGCCGGCGTCGCCGAGGACGGCCTCGAGGTCGCTCCCGGGCTCGGCGTCGCGCCGGTCGGCGACGGCCACGAGCACCTCGCCGCCCTGGGCGCGCACACGGTCGGCGGCGACGAGCAGGGCGGCGGCGCCGGACCGGAGAGAGCCGCCGAGGTCGGCGGTGAGCAGGCCGGGCCCGAGGTCGAGGGCGGCGCAGAGCACCGCGCTCGTCGCGCGCTCGGCGTCGGGCGCGGTCGTGCCCGCCACGTAGAGCGCACCCGCCCCGGCTGTGGGAAGCCGGTCGAGGGCATCGGCGGCGAGGGTGAGGCTGTCCTCGTCGTGTCCGGCGACGGGGCGCGATCCCAGGCCCGCCCGCCGGCCCCACGCCCGC
>DATKEY010000141.1:0-4765 GCA_035544475.1 Candidatus Dormiibacterota bacterium
GCTGCTGCCGCACCCCCGGCCCCGGCGCCGGGGACGCCCCGCCGGGACGCTGGGTCGGCGTCGCCGGCGCCGGCGCCGGCATCGGCACGAATGCGGGCGGCGGTGAGGGAAGTGGGCGCGGTGCGGACGGGGGTGACGAGAGATTGGACCCCTCGGGCCGGCTGGATCCAGGGAAGGGCGTTGCGCCGCCAGCTCCGACGGTCCCTCCCGCGATGACCCCCTGGGGATTGCCCGTGGCCGCGGTGGTGGCGAGATCGGCCGGGCTCGGGGCTGATCCGCTGCCGGCGCGCGGCTCCACCGAGGCGAGCGCCGCGACGCCACCGCCGCCGCTGAAGCAGCCTCCGATGGGGGTCGGAACGATCTGCACGTGGCGGGCCGTGAGGCTCCCCGTCGGAGCACGGCGGCCGTGGGCGACCACGCAGCGGCCGGGCATGAGGTCTCCGAGGCTGCCCTCGAGCACCCGGCCGACCGGCGTCGCGACGGTGAAGGAGAACCGGCCGGCGCCCGCGGGACCCTCGACGGACACGTCACCGGCAGCGACGCTCCGCACCGTCCCCACCACGGGCGTGAGCCCGGCCGGGAGCCGGCCGGCGATCGCCGCTCCGGGCCGTGCGCAGCCCGCCGGTCCATCGACGAGAACCCACGCGGCGACCAGCCCGGCACCCGCGCGCCCGCCCCCCGCGGCGACGCAGGTCCCGGGCTGGATGTCGTCGGCGGCGCCGGTGACGACCGCGGTCACCGGGGTGCGGGCGGTCACCGCGAAGCTGGAGTCGGACCCGTCGGGGGAGACGACGACGACCGTCCACCCCTCGCGGGTCACCATCTCGCCGCTCACCACGTCCGGCGGCGTGCTGACGTGCGGTGGACCCGTCGCCGGAGTCGTGACCGGATCGCCGCAGCCCGTGCACAGCACCATGAGCGCCGCGGCCGGCAGGAGCAGGAGGTGCCGCCTCGCCATGAGGAACAGACTGCCACCCCTGTACCACACCGCGCTTGACACCAGCTCGCGATTCATGTGTACATACACGCATGAACCGCATCACCGCTGGTGTCCTCCGCAATCCGTGGCGCGTCGTGGTCGGCGCAGCGGTGCTCGCGATCGTCGCCGCGATCCTCGGGGGACGGGTGCAGGAGATGCTGTCGCCCGGAGGCTTCACCGATCCCGGGAGCCAGAGCCAGGTCGCGCTGCGCCGGATCGCTGCCGCGGCGAACGTCAGCCCCGACCAGAGCGTGATCGCGATGGTGAGCCCGGCATCGCCGGCGACGTCCGCCGCGGTCGCCGCCGAGGTCGCCGCCGTCCGCGTCCGGCTCGCCGCCGACCCGGCGATCGCCACCGTGACCGGCCCGCCGCCGCCGTCGCGCGACGGCAGGCGCGCCTATGTGGTCGCGGCCCTGCGGCCGATGTCGGACCGTGACGCACGCGACGTCGCCGAGCGGCTCGAGGCATCCTTCGCCGACGACCCCCGGGTCACCCTGGGAGGGTTCGTGATCAGCAACCAGCAGGTGCAGGCCCAGGTCACCCACGACCTCGGCCGCGCCGAGGTGATCGCCGCGGTCGTGCTCACACCGCTGCTCATGCTCGTGTTCCGTTCGGCGGTGGCGGCACTGATCCCGCTGATGGTCGGGGTGCTCACCATCCTCACGACCTTCCTCGGGCTGCGGATCGTGAACAGCGCGACCGACCTCTCGGTCTTCGCGCTCAACCTCGTCACCGGCCTCGGGCTCGGTCTCGCGATCGACTACAGCCTGATCATGGTGTCGCGGTACCGCGAGGAGGCGGCCGCTCGCGGCCACGGCGCCGCCGCGGTGCGCGCGACCCTCGCGACCGCAGGCCGCACCGTCGTCTTCAGCGCGCTGACCGTCGCGGCGGCGCTCGCGTCGCTGCTCGTCTTCCCCCAGCAGTTCCTGTACTCGATGGGGATCGGCGGCGTGCTCGTGACCCTCACCGCGGCGAGCGTCGCTGTCACCCTCGTGCCGTCGGTGCTGCTGCTCCTCGGGCGGAGGATCGACATGCTCCCGCTGCGGCGCGTGCGAACCGACGCGGCCGAGCGCAGCCGCTGGTACCGCCTCTCACACGCGGTGATGCGCCGTCCCGCGACGGTGGCGGTGGCGGCGACCGCGATCCTCCTCGTCGCCGGCGTGCCCTTCCTCGGGGTGCGCTTCACCTCGATCGACTCCGCGGTCCTCCCGGTCAGCGCCTCCGCCCGCCAGGTCGAGGACGCCGCCCGCGGCGACCTGCCTCCGGGGATGACCAGCCCGATCACCGTCGCCGTGAGCGCCCCCGCCAGGGCCGGCGCCGCGGTGACCGCGCTCGGCGCGACGATCGGGCGGCTGCCGGACGTCGTGGTGACGACACCGCCGCGCTACCTCGGCGCCGGCACCTGGACGCTCGCCGCGATCGCGGCGACGCCGCCGCTCGACCGCGCGAGCCTCGACCTCGTCGCGACGATCGGCTCGCTCCCCGGCCCCGGCCCGGTGCGGACGGCGGGGCAGACCGCCCAGCTCGCCGACCTGCGTGCCAGCCTGGGCCGGCACCTCCCGGTCGCGATCCTCATCGTCGCGCTGGTGACCGTCGTCGTGCTCTTCGCCCTCACCGGCTCGGTGGTGCTCCCCGCGATCGCGGTGGTGATGAACGCCCTGTCGTTGAGCGCCGCCTTCGGGCTGCTCGTCCTGATCTTCCAGGACGGGAGGCTCACCGGCCCCCTCGACTACACCGGCCAGGGGGCGCTGGAGTCGACCCAGCCGGTCCTCCTCTTCGCGATGGCGTTCGGGCTCAGCACCGACTACGGGGTGTTCCTGCTCGCCAGGATCAAGGAGGCGCGCGACCGGGGGCTCGCCACCCGCGAGGCGATCGCCGAGGGCCTCGAGCGGATGGGCCGGCTGGTCACCGCGGCGGCGGCGCTCTTCTGCGTCGCCATCGGCGTCTTCGCGACCTCGAGCATCGTCTTCATCAAGGAGCTCGGCGTCGGCACCGCGCTCGCGGTGATCGTCGACGCGACCATCGTCCGGGCGCTCCTGGTGCCGTCGCTCCTCGCGCTCGTCGGGGATCGCGGCTGGTGGGCGCCGCAGCCGCTGCGAGGGCTGCGCGCCCGGCTGCGTCTCGACCGCCTCGAGGGCCAGAGCGCGGGGGCCTGAGGCCGACCCGGCCGGGTACCGTACGGGGACGTGACCCGCCTCCTCCCGACCACGATCGCCGGGAGCCTGCCGAAGCCGGCCTGGCTGGCGACGCCCGAGGTGCTGTGGGCGCCCTGGCGGCTCGCCGGTGAGCAGCTCGCCGAGGGCAAGCGCGACGCCGTGCTCCTGGCGCTGCGCGACCAGGAGGCGGCGGGCATCGACATCGTCGGCGACGGCGAGCAGTCGCGACAGCACTTCGTCCACGGCTTCCTCGCCGGGATCGAGGGCGTCGACATGACCCGGCGCCGCCGGATCCCGATCCGCGCGGGTCGCTACGAGGCGGACTGCCCGACGGTCACCGGGCCGATCCGCCGTCCGGCCCCGGTGCACGCGGAGGAGGCGCGCTTCGCCCGCGCCCACACCGGTCACCGGCTGAAGTTCACCCTCCCGGGACCGATGACGATCGTCGACACCGTCGCCGACGAGCACGACGGCGACCGCGTCCGGCTCGCCATGGCCTTCGCCCGCGTGCTCAACGAGGAGGCACGCGAGCTCGCCGCCCTCGGCGTCGACGTCGTCCAGATCGACGAGCCCGCCTTCAACGTCTATATGGACGAGGTCCGTGACTGGGGGATCGAGGCTCTGGAGCGGGCCGTCGACGGCGTCGCCTGCACCACCGCGGTGCACGTCTGCTACGGCTACGGGATCGAGGCGAACATCGCCTGGAAGCGCAGCCTCGGCGACGAGTGGCGCCAGTACGAGCTCACCTTCCCCCACCTCGCGCGCAGCCGCATCGACCAGGTCTCGCTCGAGTGCGCGAACTCGCGGGTGCCGATGTCGCTGCTCTCGCTCCTCGATGGCAAGGACGTCCTCGCGGGATGCATCGACGTCGCGTCGACCCACGTCGAGACCCCCGAGGAGGTGGCCGGCGTCATCCGCGAGGCGTTGCGCCACGTCGCTCCCGAGCGCCTGCAGCCCTGCACCAACTGCGGCATGGCCCCCCTGCCCCGGGAGGTCGCGCGCGCCAAGCTCAGGGCGCTCGCCGCCGGCGCCGCGCTGGTGCGCGCTGAGCTCGGTGTGCGGGCATCCGCCACGGCGAGCGCTCCGTGAGGGAGGGGGTCGACGAGCGCCGCGCCGCACTGACGGCGCGCTTCCCGGTGTGGCGTCCGATGACGCTCCACGAGCGGCTCGACGCCGTCGCATCGGAGTGGGGTGACCGTCCCCTCGTCCTCACCGACGACGTCACCCTGAGCTACGCGGACGTCGCCGCCGCGTCGGTGCGGCTCGCCGACGGCCTCGCCACGCTCGGGGTCGAGCCCGGCGACCACGTCGGCATGCTCATGGCCAACCATCCCGAGTTCATCACCCTGAAGTTCGCCATCTCGCGCGCGGGCGCGGTCGCGGTCCCGCTGAACTACCTCTACCGTCGCGACGAGCTGCGCTACGTGCTCGAGCAGTCGGGGTGCGGCGTTCTCGTCACCATGACGCAGTACGCCGATCTCGACTACCTCGCAATGCTCGACGGGATCTGTCCCGGGTGGGAGCGTGGCGGCGGCGACGTCCTTCGCGCGCTTCGCGGCGTCGTGCTGCTCTCCACCGACGGGCGCACCCGCGACGGCGTGCCCACCGTCCCCGAGCTCGAGGAGCTCGG
>DATKEY010000142.1:0-4834 GCA_035544475.1 Candidatus Dormiibacterota bacterium
CTGCCGGCGCTGCTGCCCGTACCGCAGTCGCTCTGCGACTGCTTCGCGCGCCGCGTCGACGGTCTGCCCGAGGAGGCCCGCCTGCTGCTGCTCGTCGCGGCCGCCGACCCGACGGGCGATCCGTCACTCGTGTGCCGCGCCGCTCAGAGCCTCGGGGTCGGCGAGGAGGCGGCGGTCGCGGTGGAACGGGCCGGGCTGCTCGAGATGGGAAGACGGGCACGGTTCCGGCATCCGCTCGTGCGCTCGGTGGTGTATCGCGCGGCGGCGATGTGCGATCGCAGGAGGGTGCACCGGGCCCTCGCCGACGTGACCGATCCACAGCTCGACCCCGATCGCCGCGTCTGGCACCGGGCGCGAGCGACGGCGGAGCCCGACGAGGAGATCGCGGCGGAGCTCGAACGATCGGCCGGCCGGGCACGGGAGCGCGGCGGACTGGCCGCAGCGGCCGCTTTCCTCGGGCGCGCGGTCGAGCTGACGACCGACCCGGCTCGCCGCGGGCAGCGCCTGCTGCTCGCGGCCCAGGCAGAGCATCTGGCGGGCGCCACCGACGCGGCGATGCGACGGATCGCGCTCGCCGAGGCGGGGCCGCTCGACAACCTCGGGCGTGCTCGCGTCGAGCAGCTGCACGCCCACATCGCCTTCGCGGCGAGCCGCGGCAGCGACGCTCCGCCGCTCCTGCTGGCGTCGGCGAGGCGGCTGGAACACCTGGATCCCGCCCTGGCACGCCAGACCTATCTGGAGGCGCTGATCGCGGCGGTGTTCGCCGGCCGCCTGGCGCGCGACGGCGGGGTCGTCGAGGTGGCGCGTGCGGCGCTGGCGGCACCCCCACCGGCCCTCGACCCCAATGCCCGGGATCTCCTCCTCGTCGCCATGGCGACGCGATTCACGGAGGGGTACGCCGCCGCCGCTCCGATCATCCGTCGGGCGGTGCGTGCGTCCATCACCGAGGCCCGGACCGAGGACATGACCCGCTGGTTGTGGTTCGCGGGACTCGCGGCCGCCCTGCTCTGGGACGACGAGGCCTGGGAGCTCCTCGCCACCCGGAACCTCAAGTTCGTCTGCGACAGCGGCATGCTCGGCGAGCTGCCGCTCGCCATATGCCTGCGCATCTCGGTCCACACCCTCGCCGGCGAGCTGACTGCGGCCGAGGGCCTCGTCCAGGAGGCGCGCGCGGCCGCCGAGGCGATCGACACCCAGGCCTCCGACGTCTACGGCGCGCTCGTCCTCGCCGCGTGGAGGGGGCGCGAGGCGGAGGTGTCCAGGGTGGCGGAGGCGATCACCTCCGACGCGATCGCGCGCGGAGAGGGCATCGGGCTCACCATCGCCCAGTGGGCGAGCGCCGTGCTCCTCAACGCGCAGGGCCGCTCCGAGGAAGCCCTCGCCGCAGCCCGACGCGCGAGCGAGGCGCCCGAGGCGACGGGGTTCACCGTCTGGAGCCTCGGCGAGCTGATCATCGCGGCCACCCGCTGCGGGCGGGCCGATCTCGGGATGGAGGCGCTCGAGCGGCTCTCGACGATGACCCGCGCCAGCGGCACGGATTGGGCGCTGGGGACGGAGGCGGGCCTGCGGGCGCTGCTGTGCCAGGGCCACGCCGCCGAGCGCCTCCACCTCGAGGCGATCGACCGCCTCTCCCGCACCCGGGTCCGCGCCGAGCTCGCCCGCGCCCATCTCCGGTACGGCCAATGGCTGCGCCGCGAGCGGCGGCGGCTGGATGCGCGTGACCAGCTGCGCACCGCTCACGAGATGTTCACCGCGATGGGCATCGAGGCCTTCGCGAAGCGCGCCGAGAACGAGCTGCTCGCCGCGGGCGAGCGCGTCCGAAGAGGTTCCGCCAGGCTTCCCGAGCGCCTCACCACCCAGGAGGCGCAGGTCGCGCGCCTCGCCTGCGAGGGGCTCTCGAACCCCGAGATCGGAGCCCGGCTCTTCATCAGCCCGCGGACCGCGGAGTACCACCTCCGCAAGGTGTTCGCCAAGCTCGGGATCACCTCACGCACCCAGCTCGGCCGGGTCCTCCGCAAGGACCCGGCCGCCACCGTCGCGGTGGGAGCAGGGGGAGGGTGAACCCTCCCCTCGTGGGGATCGGTTCAGGCCACCGAGCGGCCGAAACTCCGGGCCGCCCAGCTCACGGTGAGGGCGGCAAGGGCGGCGGCGACGCCGATGCCGGCGACGATCGTGCCCCCGGCGAGCGGGGTCTTGAAGGCCTCGCGGGCGGCCTCGACCGCGTAGTAGAACGGATTGGCGTGGCCGACACCCTGCAGCCAGCCGGGGGCGAGGCTGAGGGGGAGCAGCATGCCGCTCAGCAGCATGATCGGCAGGAAGACGGCGTTGAGGAGCGGCGCCAGCGCGTCCTCGCTGCGGAGCAGCAGGGCGAGGCCGTACGAGAGGCAGGCCATGCCGAGGCCGATGAGCACGAGCAGGGCGAAGATGATCACGATCGCCGTGACCGTGAGGTGGAGCCCGAAGGGGATGGACATCAGCACGAGCATGGTGGACTGGAAGAGGAGCACGGCGATGTCGCGCCCGGCGCGGCCGAGGAGCATGGAGAGCCTGCTCATCGGGGTGACCCGCATGCGCTCGATGACGCCGTAGCGCAGCTCGGCGATCAGCCCGAAGCCGACGAAGACGCAGCCGAAGAGCGCCATCTGGACGAGCAGCGCGGGGACGAAGACGTTGTACGCCGAGCCGCCGTAGCCCGGGGTGGACTCGGCGACCTTCTTGAGCACCGGCCCGAAGAGGAACAGGTAGTAGATCGGCTGCATCAGCCCGACCACGACCCACACCGGGTTGCGCAGGGTCTGGCCCATGCTCCGCTGGAAGACCAGCAGGCTGTCGCGAAGAACTCTCATCACTGGTCTCCTACGCCGCCTCGTCGCGGAGCGACCGGCCGGTCTGGCGGAGGAACACGTCGTCGAGCGTGGGCCTGGCCAGCGAGATGGTCTGGAGGGTGATCCCGCCGCCGTCGAGGAGGCGGAGGATCTGCGGCATCGCGGCCTCGCCGCGCTCGACGTAGAGGCGCACGGTGCCCTCGTCGATCGACGCCTCGCGCACGAAGGGCTGGTGCTCGAGCAGGCGCAGCGCCTCGGCGGAATGGTGCCCGACACCGACGGTGACGACGTCACCGGCGATCTCGCGCTTGAGCTCCTCGGCGGTGCCCTCGGCGACGATGCGGCCGTGGTCGATGATCGCCAGGCGGTCGCAGAGCGCGTCGGCCTCGTCGAGGTAGTGGGTGGTGATGAACACCGTGGTGCCGTGTTCGCGCAGGCCGCGAATCTCCTCCCAGAGATGGGCGCGGCTCTGCGGGTCGAGGCCGGTGGTCGGCTCGTCGAGGAAGAGCAGCTGCGGCTTGTGGACCAGGCCGAGGCCGAGGTCGAGCCGGCGCCGCTGGCCGCCGGAGTAGGTGCCACCCTTGCGGTCGGCGCAGCTCTCGAGGTCGAGGGCGCCGAGCACCTCGGCGGCGCGCGCCTCGGCGGTGGCACGGTCCATTCCGTAGAGCCGCGCCTGGAGCACGAGCTCGCGGCGGCCGGTCACGGTGGGATCGGTGGAGCCGCCCTGGGCGACGTATCCGATCCGCTCGCGCACCTTTCGCGGCTCACGGAGCAGATCGCAGCCGGCGACCGTCGCCTCGCCGCCGCTCGGCTCCAGAAGGGTGGTGAGCATCCGCAGCGTCGTCGTCTTCCCGGCCCCGTTGGGGCCGAGGAACCCGACGATCTCCCCGGCGTCGACGCGGAGGTCGATGCCGGCCACGGCCTCGACGTCGCCACGACGGGTACGGAAGCTGCGGCGCAGCCCGTGGGTCTCGATCACTGGGGTGACTCCTCTCAAAGCGCTGATGGTCATTCGTCCGTCTCCGCCGGCGACGGCGCTGCGTCGGGGAAGTTCTGCTGGAGGACGGCGATCTGGTCCGCCGTCGGGAACGCGAGGCTGCCGTCGGCGAGGGCGCCGATCAGCCCACGCACCCACGCGAGCTCCGCGGTGCGGAGCACCTGCGCGTGCTCGCTCTCGAGCATGAAGAGCCGGGGCAGACCCCTCTCGGTGAGGCCGTCGACGATCGCCCGGCACTCGGCGAGCTCCGCGTCGATGGCGCGGGCCCGCTCCTCGAGGAGCGCGGACAGCTCGGTGGTGCCGACCGCTGCGGCAAAGGCGAGCCCGGCGGCGAACTGCGTGTACTCCTTCACCGGGGTGCGCAGCAGGTGGCGCAGCCAGCCGTCGAACCTCGCCCGGCCGGCCTCGGTGAGCCGGTACACGGTCCGCTCCGGGCGGCGCCCGGCACGCACGGTGCCCTCGGTCTCGATCAGGCCGGCACGGAGCAGGCCGTCGACCACGGTGTAGAGCGACCCGTAGTTGAGCTTGATCGCCTCGTGGATGGCGCGGTTGCGCATCAGCGAGGCGATCTCGTACGGGTGCATCGGCCGCTCGAAGAGCAGCGCGAGCACCGCGAGCGCCAGGGGGTTGGTGATGTCGCGGCGCTGCTCGGTCATGATTAGTCGTTGCCGAGTATACGGTGGCTACTACTCCGGTACGAGTAACGAGGCTGTGACGGCTCTTGCGCCCCCGGCAGGTCGCTGGGAGGCTGGTCGGCGATGGAGGAGAGCGGCGGTGAGCTCGACCCCGGCGTCCGCGCCAACCTGCGCCTGACGGCGCTCGTCGGGCTGGCCATGATCGTCCCGCTCCTCGTCGTCACCCTCAGCGGGCTCTCCTTCGACCAGTTCTGGCGCGTCCACTACTTCGCCGGCTTCCTGCTCGTCCCCCTGCTCGTCCTCAAGCTCTGCAGCACGGGCTACCGGATGGTCGCCTACTACCTCGGCAACCGCCGCTACCCGCGCGGCGGGCCCCC
>DATKEY010000143.1:0-14181 GCA_035544475.1 Candidatus Dormiibacterota bacterium
GCCGAGGGCGACGATCGGACCCATCGGGTCGCAGCCCACCGAGGTGAGCGGTGCGGTCGCCGGTTCGCCCGGCTCGGGGCAGGTGGCGATCGCCGGCCGGGCCACCGCCGGCGGGGGCGGGGGCGGGGGCAGGGGCGGCCCAGCCGTCGGAGCCGGCGCCGCCGCGTGGATGGTCGATATCAGCAGCAGCGAGACCGGAATGCCGCTGACAAGAGCGGCGAGGACGGTGCGTATCGGCATCTGGTGGTGTGACTCGGCAGGCGGGCGGCCCTGGTTCGAACGATCCCTCCCGCCCGCGCAGAATACCGCGCCGGCGGGCCTCCCCTCGCCCGTGACGGGGGCGTCACAGCGGGTGAGGTCAGTCGGCCCGCTCCCAGTACACGCCCGTCCAGTCGATCGGGCGCAGCTCGGCGCGCACCCCCTGCTCGGCGATGAAGTCGTGGACCGCCGCCTTGCAGGAGGGCACCGCCCCGTAGTCGTCGACGATGACGTAGCCGCCGCGGCTCAGCTTCGGATACAGGGCGCGAAGCGCCACCATCGTCGACTCGTACATGTCCCCGTCGAGGCGCAGGACGGCGAGCCGCGAGATCGGCGCCGCGGGCAGGGTGTCCCGAAACCAGCCTTTCAGGAAGCGCACCCGATCGTCGAGCAGGCCGTATCGCTCGAAGTTGCGCCGCACCTCGTCCATCGAGACCGCGAGCGCGTCGAAGGTCCAGTGCCGGTCGCCACGGTCGGCCGGATAGCCCTCTGGGTCGGGTGGTGGCAGCCCCTCGAAGGAGTCCGCCACCCAGACCGAGCGCTCGGTGTCGCCGTAGGCGCGGAGGACCGCCCGCATGAGGATGGTCGCGCCGCCACGCCACACCCCGGTCTCGATGAGGTCGCCGGGCACGCCGCGGCGGATCACGTCGCGGACGCAGTGGTCGAGGTTGTCGAGACGGCGCGTGCCGATCATCGACACGGCGTGGGCGGGCCAGTCGAGCCCGACCTCGCGCTTCTCGAGGTCGACCGGCACGTTGCGGAGCAACTCGATGCCGCGGCGGGCGAGCACCACCGAGGCCAGTTGCACCACCCGCCGTCGCCACCCGCCCGCGGGGTTCACCGCCTGGTACTCCTCCCCGGACACGAGGCCGGCGAGGCTCCGCTTCACCAGGTCGAGGTAGAGGTCGGCGGCCGGGGGGTCTATCCCGCGCGTCCCGGCGTCGACCGTGGGCGCACCCGCTGCGGGCGCCCCCTCCGCCGGGCTCACGCCGACTCCAGGCGGTGCGCGCCGGCGTCGGGCTCGACCTCGTAGCGGCGGATGGTCCCGGCGCCGAGGGGCCGGAGAAGGTCCCCACTCATGCTCCAGCGGTGACCGAGGGAGAGCAGCCCGATCTGGGGCGGCGGGGACATCACCCGGAAGTCGAAGGCCTGCTCGAGCGCGTCGTAGTCGCGCGAGGTCGGATGGGCGGCGAGGAGAACGGTCACCTGGTAGTGGCCTCCGAGAAGACGGAGCTCGTCGATGACGAGGTCGATGCTGAAGTGCTCGCCCGCCGCTGGGCAGCGGAGCTCGAGGCCGGAGAAGAAGGTGTTGGCGCTCGCCAGGCGGTAGCCGTCGCCACGGTGGACGATGACCCCGCAGATGAGGTCCTCGACCTGAGTGTTCACGAGGCAGTGGATGCGCATCGTCATCGGCTCGCCACTGGTGAAGGTCTGATGCCTCACACCGTGGCGATCGAGGAACTCGACCTCCGTGACCCGCAGCTCGCCGCTTCCCCACCGCCTCGCCCCCGGCGCGCCGGCCACGGGTGCCGGCTCGGCGGAGGCGGCCGCCGCCTCCCCCTGGAGCGGAGGCGCGTGACCCGCCGCCGCCTCGGCGTCGGCGTCTGCGCGCTCGCCGACCATGCGGCGGTACACCGAGCACACCTCGCTCGCCGGGCCGCTCGTCACCAGCCGGCCGTGGTCGAGGAGATAGGCGGTGTCGCAATAGAGGTCGACCGAGCTCAGATCATGGGTGACGAGCACGACCGTGCGTCCCTGGCGCTTGTAGCGGTTGAAGACGTCGAAGCAGCGCTCCTGGAACCGGGCGTCGCCGACGGCGAGGACCTCGTCCATCAGCAGGATCCCGGCATCGGCCTGGATGGCGACCGAGAAGGCGAGGCGCACCTGCATGCCGGAGGAGAAGTTCTTGAGCTTCTGGTCGGCGAAGTCCTCGAGCTCGGCGAAGCCGATGATCTCGTCGAGGCGCCCGTCGAGCTGCCGGCGGGTGAGCCCGAGGACGGCTCCGTTCAGGTAGATGTTCTCCTTCGCGGTCAGCTCGGGATTGAAGCCCACTCCCAGCTCGAGGAAGGGGGACACGGGTCCGTTCACCGTCACCCGTCCGCTGGTCGGCCGGAGGATCCGCGCGAGCAGCTTCAGGAGCGTGCTCTTGCCGCAGCCGTTGGCCCCGATGACGCCGACGAAGCTACCGTAGGGGATCTCGAGGGAGAGATCGTGGAGAGCGAAGAGGTCCCGGTACCGCCCGCTGCTGCGCGGATGGACCATGCGGTACTTCAGGGTGGTGCCCCTGTCGAGGGGGACGCGATACCGCTTGGACACCTCCTCGAGGGCGATGGCGACGGTCACGGGCGCAGTGCGGACCCCTGTGCGTGCATGGTCCGGGCCATCCTACCAAGCGCCGATCGAGATCCCCGCGTGGGTCCCGATCCCAATGATCGGTGCAAAAGCCCCATTTCCGTCATTCTGTCGCGATCGTGCGAAGGATGGACGGATCTCCGGTCGCGCGCCGCTAGAATCGGGAACCGCCCCGCGCCTCCTCGCATCTCCATGACCACCGATCCCCCTCGCCTCGGCAACCGCCCCGCCCTCGACGGCGTCCGTGCGGTCGCGGTCGTGCTCGTGGTCCTCTTCCACACCTGGACCGCCGCCGCCCCTGGAGGTCTCGTCGGCGTCGACATCTTCTTCGTCCTCTCGGGCTTCCTCATCACCGCCCTGCTGCTCGATGAGCGCCGGCTCACCGGCCGGATCTCGTTGGCGCTCTTCTACAGCCGCCGCGCGCTCAGGCTGCTGCCCGCGCTGCTGGTGCTCCTTCTCGCCTGCGTCCTCTTCGCAGCCCTCGAGCCCACCTCGTGGCTTGCGAGACCGACGCTGCGGGGGGTGCCCTTCAGCCTCGGCTACACCGCCAACTGGGCCTATGCGTACGGCACCGACCTGGGGCTGCTCGCGCATACCTGGTCGCTGTCCGTGGAGGAACAGTTCTATCTGCTCTGGCCCCTGGTGCTCATCGGCCTGCTGCGCTGGCGTGGTCCGCGCACCGCCCTGGTCGCATGCGTCGCTGGGATCGGCGCCGTGTGGCTGACCCGGCTGGCGATGGTGGCGCACGGGACTCCGTGGCTGCCCGTCTACGGGAGCTTCGAGACCCGAGCCGACGCCCTGCTCTGCGGCTGCGCCCTTGCCCTCGCCACCCATCTCGGCCTCCTCCGTCGCCTCCCGGGCTGGCTGCTCGCCACCACAGGAGTCCTTGGAATCTCCGGCCTGGCCTGGGTGATCCGGATGCCGTCACCCTACGACTGGCTGCTCCACGGGGGGTTCACCGTCGTCGCGATCTGCGCCGCCCTGGTGCTCGCCGCCCTGGTGCCCCGTCCCTGGGCGCCGCTCGTGGCCGTGCTCTCGCTGCCCGCGCTGGCGCGGCTCGGCCGCGTCTCGTATGGCGTGTACCTCTGGCACTTCCCGCTCATCCTGGTGCTCTATCCGCAGCCGTCCTCGCGAGATGCCGGGAGCTTCGTGGTCGTCCTGGGCCTGGCCTGGGGCGTCGCCGCGCTCTCGCACGCCCTCGTCGAGACGCCGTTCCTCCGGCTCAAGCAGCGCCTGGGAGGCGCCGGCACGAGCGCCACCGCCCCGGTCGAGGTCCGCACCCCGATCGGCACGGCCAGCCCGGCCGAGGGTAGTGCGTGACCTCCGACGCCACCGCCGGAAGGGCCTCGTCCGTCTCCATCCCCGCCTTCGGCCTCGACCGCGACCGGCTCCTCGCGCTCGCCGACCGCCACGCCGATGAGTACCGCCAGGCACACCCGTTCCCCCACGTCGTCCTCGACGACGTCCTCCCCGCGGAGGTGCTCGACCGGATCCTCGAGGAGTTCCCGGATCCCGACGGCATCCCGTGGAGGCTCTTCACCGACCAGGGTCACACTCTGAAGCTCGCCACCGACCGGCTGGAGCTGATGGGGCCGTTCACCCGTCATCTGCTCAACGAGTTCAACGCGTCGGTGATGATCGACTTCCTCGAGCGGCTCACGGGCATCGACGGCCTAGTGCCCGACCCCCATCTCGCGGGTGGAGGGCTGCACCAGATCGAGCCCGGTGGCTTCCTCGACGTCCACGCGGACTTCAACGTCTACGAGCGGCTGCGGCTCGATCGCCGCCTCAACCTGCTCCTCTACCTGAACCGCGACTGGCCGGAGGCGTACGGAGGCCACCTCGAGCTGTGGCCCCGGGACATGAGCGGCTGCGCTCGCCGCGTCCTGCCCGTCTTCAACCGGATGGTCGTCTTCAGCACCAGTGACATCTCCTTCCACGGACATCCCGAGCCGCTCGCCTGTCCGCAGGGACGCACCCGAAAGTCACTGGCCGTCTACTACTACTCGAACGGGCGGCCGGCCGCCGAGGCCTCGGCGACCCACAGCACCCTCTATCAGCAGCCCGGTGTGGCCCCGGAACCGGTGCTCGCGGCTCCCGACGCCGTCCCCGAGCCCGCGCCACCGGAGCCTGGGGTGACGGCCTCGGTGCGCCCGGGGTGGCGGCGACGGCTCAGGCCCTTCCTCCCTCCCGTCCTCGTCGACGCCGCCCGGCGGGCCGAGGGACGGCTGCGCTCCGGCCGGGGGTCCGGGTCGGGCTGATCACCGCGCCGCCGGCTGCCGCGCCGTCCGCGCCCGCCACCCCGGCGGCGGTTCGGATCCGGTGGGCTCCGCGGCTCGCGCTCGGCGCCCATCTCGCCACTCTCGCCGCCGCCTTCGTGGCGCTCATGTACCTGACCCGCAACGTGTGGTTCTTCGCCGACGACTGGGAGTTCCTCGCGCGGCGCCGCCACGGCACCACGGTGGGGATCTGGGTGCCCCACAACGAGCACTGGTCGACGATGCCCATCCTCGTCTACCGGGCGCTCTACGACATGGTCGGGCTTCGCAGCTACCGCCCCTACATGGCGGTGCTGGTCGTGCTCCACCTCCTCGTCGCCCACCTGCTGTGGCGGTGGATGCGGCGGAGCGGCGCCGGCGCCTGGACCGCGACCGCGCTCGTCGCCATGTTCCTCATGCTCGGCGCCGGCGCCGAGTGCCTGGTGTTCCCCTTCGCCATGAACTTCACCGGTGCCCTCGTCTTCGGTTTCGTCGCCCTCCTCCTCGTCGATCACGGAGGGCGCTTCGGCGCCCGCGACCTGCTGGCGTGGCCGGTCGCGGTGGTCGCGCTGATGTGGTCGGGGGTGGCGGTCTCGCTGGTGGCGGTGATGTCGATCGCCGTCCTGCTCCGCCGCGGGGCCCGCGACGCGGTGCTCACCGCCTCCGTGCCCGCCCTTGCCTACGTGACCTGGTTCATGGCCGTGGGGAGGTCGAACGCAAACACGACGCCGGCGACCAGGGTGCAGCTGCTCGGGATCCCCACCTTCGTCTGGAACGGCCTCACCCACGCCGCGGAGGGGATCACCGGCCTCTCCGGCGCCGGGCCGGTGCTCGTCGTGGGGCTTCTCGTCCTCCTCCTGCGGCGGGGGCACCCCGTCCGGCGCCGGGCCGCGGTCGCCTACGCCACCGCGCTCGGGGCGGTGGTGTTCCTCAGCGTCACCGGGTATGGGCGCATCGCCCTGGGCACCGACGCCTCCGCGTCCCGCTACGTCTACGTCGTCTGCGCCCTGCTGCTGGTCGGGAGCGCGATGGTGCTCGCCGCGCTGGGACGGTCCTCCCGCGCGGTCGCGGGAGTGGTGCTGGTCGTGGCCGGGGCGGGGACCCTCCAGGGCGCCGGCCAGCTGGTCAACGCGACCCGGCAGCGGGTCGCCCTGCTCTCCCCCGCGGAGCACCAGATCCTTGCGGCGGCCCGGATGGTCGAGACCGGCCAGCCCATCATCGCCGGGCCGGAGGCTCTCCCCGAGCCGACGTACTCCTTCGACATGCCGCTGGCGGCGATGCGCCAGCTCGTCGACGAGGGCGCCTTCGGGACGGTGGCCGAGCAGCCGCCGGAGAGCCGGCTCGCCGCGGCGCTCCAGCTCCAGGTGGTGGTCGGCGCCGCTCCCGCGGTCACCGGCCCCGCGCCGCGGCTCTCGAGCACCCCCGCGGGGAGCCACGGTGGCACCGGCTGCGTCCACCTCCGCGGCGCCTCCCCGGTGATCCTGCGGCTGATCTTCGCGGCGCCCGCCTCGGTCGAGATCACCCCGAGCGCCGGCGGCGACCTCACCGTGGCCCTGGCCACGAACGCCGATCCCTCGCTGGTGAGCGCTCCCCGCGCTTTCGCGCTGACGGCGGGGCGCGCCGCCGTCCTCAGCGTCGCCGCGGCGGACGCCGCGCCCGTCCTCTCGCTCCCCGCCGGCGACGACCTCCTCTGCGGGGTGCGGCTCTGACCCGGCGGACCCCGGACTCCGGAGGGTAGAGTTCGCCCGTCGTACCGCGAGCGCGGGAGAGCATGGACAGGCTGGGTCTCGACGGCGGGCGGACGCTGGTCGTCCTCCCCACCTACAACGAGGTCGACAACCTCCCGATCGTCGTGCCCGGCGTCCTCGGGCAGGGCGAGGGCTATCGCGTCCTCGTCGTCGACGACCACTCGCCCGACGGCACAGGGGAGCTCGCCGACCGCCTCGCCCTGATCGACCCGCGGGTCTCGGTCCTCCACCGGCCGGGAAAGGAGGGTCTCGGCCCCGCGTACATCGCGGGGATGCTCCACGGCCTGAGCCTCGGCCACGACCGCATCGTCACCATGGACGCCGACCTCTCCCACGACCCCGCGGACCTGCCACGCCTGGTCGCCGCCGTCGTTGCCGGCGCCGACGTCGCCTGCGGGTCGCGCTGGGTGCGCGGCGGCGGCACCTCTGGATGGCCGCTGCGCCGCCGGCTGCTCAGCCGCAGCGGATCGGCGTACGCGCGCACCGTGCTCGGCCTGCGCATCCGGGACGTGACCGGCGGCTTCAAGTGCTTCCGCCGCAGCGCGGTCGGCGCGCTCGACGTGGCGACGATGCGCACCACCGGATACGCCTTCAACATCGAGCTCAACTACCGCGCGGTGCGCCGGGGATTGACCGTCGTCGAGGTGCCGATCACCTTCGTCGAGCGGGTCCGTGGCCGGAGCAAGATGGGGTCGACCATCATCCTCGAGGCGTTGCGCGCGGTGCCGGCGCTGCGCCTCGCCCAGGGGCGCGTCCCCGAGGCCGTGCCCGTCGAGGAGGAGGGAACGATCGAGCTGACCGGGGTGGCTCAGGGCGCCCCGGTGGCCAGGCGGCCGGCGGCTCCGAGGGCCGACACGTAGGCGCGCACGCCCTTGCGCCAGGGGGGCAGCGGTGGCTCGCCGAGCAGCCGCCAGGCGCGGTTGTCGAGCACCCCGTGTGCCGGACGCCGCGCCGGCAGGGGGAACTCGTCGCTGCCGACCGGGATCACCGTGGTGGGCAGCCCCGCCGCCTCGATCGCCGCGGCGGCGAGCTGGTGGCGGCTGGCGCCGCCCCCGCCGGTGAGGTGGTAGGTCCCCGGGATGTCGATCTCGAGGAGGCGCAGGAGCGCGGGGGCGAGGTGTCCCGTCCAGGTGGGCGACCCGTGCTGGTCTGCGACCACCCGCAGCTCCGGGCGCGTGCTCGCCAGCCGCAGCATGGTGAGGACGAAGTTCGGCCCGTCCTGGCCGAACAGCCAGGCGGTGCGGACGATCCGGTGGTCGGCGCAGAGGCTGCGCACCTCGCCCTCGCCCGCGAGCTTGCTGCTTCCGTACACCGAGAGCGGTCGCGTCGGCGTCCACTCGTCGAGCGGCTCCGTGCCCTCGCCGTCGAAGACGAAGTCGGTGCTGATGTGGCACAGCCTCACCCCGGCGGCGTGACAGGCGGCGGCGAGCAGACGGGGGCCGACGGCGTTGACCCGGAAGGCGTCGTCGGGCCGCGACTCGGCGCCGTCGACGTCGTTCCAGGCCGCGCAGTTGACCAGGGCGTCGGGCCGGCCCTCCTCGACCAGCCGTCGCGCCCCACCCGGCTCGGCGATGTCGCACCGGCGGTGGTCGGCGGCGAGTGCCTCGTGTCCGGCGGCCCGGATCACGCCCAGGAGCTCGCGCCCCAGCTGTCCGCCCGCACCGGTCACCGCGATCCGCATCAGCGCGTCGGCGCGAGCGGATGGTAGTTGCGCTTGTAGAACTCCCAGAACTCCCCGGACTTGAGCGGCCGCCACCAGTCGGGGTTGTCGCGGTACCAGCACACCGTTCGCGCCATGCCCTCCTCGAAGGAGGTCCGCGGCTCCCACCCCAGCGCACGCAGCCGGCTGCTGTCGAGGGCGTAGCGGCGGTCGTGGCCCGGGCGGTCGCGGACGAACTGCTTGAGCGACGCGGGCAGGTCGAGGAGCCGGAGCACGGTGTCGGCGACGGTGACGCCGTCGGTCTCCGTCTCGCCGCCGATGTTGTAGTCGAGCCCCGCCTCGCCGTGGCGAAGCACGGTGTCGATGCCGCGGCAATGGTCCTCGACGTGGAGATAGTCGCGCACCGCCGAGCCGTCGCCGTAGATCGGCAGGGGCCGGCCCTCGAGTGCGTTGGTGATGAACAGCGGGACGATCTTCTCCGGGTACTGGTTGTGCCCGTACGTATTGCACCCACGGGTGACCACCACCGGAGTCCCAAAGGATGCGCGGTAGGAGGCGATGAGCAGCTCGGCCCCCGCCTTGCTCGCCGAGTACGGGCTTCGCGGACGCATCGGGTCGCTCTCGACGCTGCGCCCCACCGGCACGTCCCCGTAGACCTCGTCGGTGCTCACCTGCAGGAAGCGTGCGTGCCCGGCGGCGCGCGCCGCCTCGAGCAGGACGTAGGTGCCGTACACGTCGGTCTGGATGAACTGGCCGCCCGCCTCCAAGGAGCGGTCGACGTGGGACTCGGCGGCGAAGTTCACGATGACGTCGGTCCCGGCGGCGAGCTCGCCGACGAGACGCTCGTCGCAGACGTCGCCGTGGACGAAGCGGAAGCGGGGATCGTCGCGGACCGGGTCGAGGTTGGCGGGGTTGCCCGCGTAGGTGAGCTTGTCGAGCACGGTGACCCGGTCGTCTGGCTGCTCGCGCAACGTCATGCGCACGAACTCGCCGCCGATGAAACCCGCGCCGCCGGTGACGAGCAGGTGCATCTCAGATGTTCTGGATCGACCAGTCGAAGCCGATCCGCTCGTCGTCCCAGGCGATACGACCCTCGTCGGGGTTCTTCGGGTCGTAGGGCTCGGTGACGTAGTAGCAGAGGACGACATCGCGCAGGTCGACCGCCTGGTAGCCGTGGGCGACCAGCGGCGGGATGGCGACCATCCGCGGCGCGTTGTCGCCGAGCATCAGCGTCTGCACGACGCCCTCGGTCGGCGATCCCTCGCGCAGGTCGACGAGCACCACCCGCGCGTTGCCGGCGACGATGTCCCAGTAGTCCCACTGCTTCTCGTGCCAGTGGAAGGCCTTGATGAGCTCCGGGGGATTGCCGCCGCGCGCGTACGCGAGGCTGCGCGACATCTGGGCGAACTCGCCGGGAGGGGAGAAGGGGCGTCCGCGGTCGTCGACGTCACCCCGCTTGAGCTGCTCGACGAAGAAGCCGCGCTGGTCGGTGTGCTTCAGGTATGTCTTCACCATGACGTCGTGGATCACGCCCGTCCGCTCCACGATCGGGACGCCGCGGTGACGCTCGAGCACCCGCACCATCGAGGCGGGAAGCGGCTTCCACGGCATCAGAGCAGCTCCACCCGGGAGTGGTCGCCGAGCATCAGCTTGATCGCGCGCGGCCGCATTGGCGAGGTGCACACCACGCACTCCCTGCCGATCAACGAGCTCTCGATCTTCGCGTGGACGTCCTCGATGCGGGTGCTCTCGAGGACGATGCTGTGCTCGATCTCCGCGTTGCGCACGCAGCAGTCCGCGTGGATCGAGGTGAAGGGTCCGACGTAGGCGTTGCTGATCAGGGTCCGGTGGCCGATGATCGCCGGGCCACGCACCACGCAGTTCTGCAGTCGGGCGCCGCGCTCGACCACCACCCTGCCGTCGATGCGCACGTCCTCGCCGATCTCCCCGTCGACGCGCGGGGTGAGGGCGTCGAGCATGATCCGGTTGGCCTCGAGGATGTCCTCGAGCCGCCCGGTGTCCTTCCACCAGCCGTCGATGACCTGGGCGGTGACGCCGCGGGCTCCGTCGGTGATGATCCGCTGGATCGCGTCGGTGATCTCCAGCTCGCCGCGGGCGCTGGGGACGATGGCGTCGATGGCCTCGTAGATCGACGGCGCGAACATGTAGACGCCGACGAGGGCGAGGTCCGACGGCGGCACCGCGGGCTTCTCCACCAGCCCGACGACGCGGTCGCCCTCGACGATGGCGACGCCGAAGCGCTGCGGCTCGGGGACTCGGGCGAGCAGGATCATCACATCGGGCTCGGTGCGCCGGAAGTCGTCGACGAAGCGGGTGATGCCGTCGGCGATGAGGTTGTCGCCGAGGTAGACGACGAAGCGGTCGTCGCCGGTGAAGTCGCGGGCGATCCCGATCGCGTGGGCGAGGCCGAGCGGTGCCTCCTGGGGCAGGTAGCGCACGCTGACGCCGAGGCGAGACCCGTCGCCCACAGCCTCGCGGATCTCGTCGGCGGTGTGGCCCACGACGATGCCGATGTCGGTGATGCCGGCCTCGCGGAGGGCGTCGATCGCATAGAAGAGGATGGGGCGGTTGGCGACCGGCAGCAGTTGCTTGGCGCTGGTGTGGGTGATCGGGCGCAGCCGGGTGCCCTTGCCGCCGCTGAGGATCAGCCCCTTCATCGGGCGCGTCCGCACCGCTTCATCGGCGCCGTACGGTACCACGTGCTCTCCTGAGCCCATCCTGCGGCACGGGCGATGACCGACCGTTCGGTCGGTCGCCGGGGATGTGGATTTTAACTCAGAGCGACAGTTTTGACGCGTTCGTACGTCGGAACTATCGGCGGGGAATCGTTCGGGGGGCGAGCGCGGTCCAGCCGTCCCCTCTCAAAGTTCACGCGAGAAGGGTGAAGGGAAACATGTTCAAGCGACTGCTCGTCACCGCAGGTCCTCTGCTGGTGGCGGGGGCGGTTCCGGCCGCACTGAGCCTCGGCGGCGCGTCCGCCGCCACCATGCCTTCGGTCGGGATGCCGACCTCGGCGCTCGCGCCGGTCACGAATCTGCTGTCGTCGACCGTCGCGTCGCTCCTCCCGGCGAGCCATCCGGCCGCCGCGCCGCACATCGTGGCGCCGGCGGGCCACGCTCCGGTCAGCCACGCGACCGGCAACGGCCTCAAGCTCAACGTGCTCGACACCTGCATCAGCTGCACCAGCGCGACCGCGGGTGAGGGCTCCTCGATGGGTGAGAGCCACGCGCTGCGGCTGCTCGGCAACGACATCTCCGCCGGTGCGGCCTCGAGCAACGGTGCCAACAGTGGCGCGCTGCTCGCCGTCCCGGCCAACCCGCTGCTGGGGCTGGCCCTCGCCGACTGGATGAACCAGGCGCAGGCGATGGGCATCGACTCGCTGGCGCATGCGCGCTCGGCGCTCGTCGACGCCAGCATCGCCAACGGCCAGGTGGCCACCCTCGCCGTCCTCGAGGGGATGAGCAACGCCGCGTGGAACGGCTCCGTGTCGCACGGCGACGGGGCCACCAACGGCGCCGACCTGACCCTGCTCAACGGCGGGATCGGGGTCATCCTGCTCCACTCCGAGTCGTCGAGCAACGGCTCGCAGATGGTCTACGTGCTCTCGCTGAACGGGAGCAAGGTGCTCGCGACCGATCAGGGCGTGGGGAGCATCCCGATCAGCATCCCCGGCGTCATCGACATCGACCTGCTCCAGACCGGCGCGGACGGTGGCCTCAGCTCCGCGGCCCTCGGCACCGTCGCCGATCTGCTCGGCAACACCGGCCCGGTGGCCGGCGTGCTCTCCACCGACTCGGCCGGCTCGACCGCCGTCGCGGCGCCCGCCGCCCCGGTGACCACCGCCGCCGTCCATCACGCGATCGCCAGCGCCTCCTCGGGCAGCAGGGCCGCCGCCCTCAAGACGCCGATGACCGGTGCCGCGATCGGCATGGCGGGCTTCGCCCTCCTCTTCTCCGGCATCTCGGTGGCGATGGCCGCGCTCGGCCGCCGTCCCCGCCGCCAGGCGTAAGCCCGGCTCGACCCACGGACACCGCACGGGCGGGGCCATCGGCCCCGCCCGTTTCCTTTGTGCGAAGGTCGGTGCGAGATGGACGATGTCGCCACCGTGGAGGCCTTCCGGGCGGCGCAGAACGCGGGGGACGTCGACGGCTGCCTGCGGCTGCTCGCACCGGACGCGCTCCTCGACATCGGCACCGGTCGCTTCGAGGGGGCGCGCCGGATCTCCACCCTGCTCCGCCTCCTCGCCCGCATCCACTACACGACCACCGGTGACCCGCCCCGCCCGGGGGAGGACGGCCTGCTCACCGCGCTGTGGACGGTGCGTCACGACGACCTGCGCCGCAACGGGCTCGGCGAGCTGGAGGTGAGCGCGGAGATCCGGGTCGCCGGCGGCGTGATCCACCTGCTGCGCACCCGGGCGACGCCGGAGACGCTGGAGCGGCTGCGCGCCCGCAGCGGTGGTGGCGAGGGCTACGGGGAGGACGAGCCCCCCGGCCGGGACCCGTAGTCGCCGAACGGGTCGTCGCGTTCGCGCACGGCCTGGCGGAAACCCACCTCGTGCGCGCGTTCGGTCCAGTCGCGGCCCTCGCGGGTGTGCCGGGCCAGCCCGTCGAAGAGGGTGCCGAGCAGCCGGCTCGACGCCATGCCCATGTTCTCGGCGGTCTGGTTGCAGAGCGTCTTGAGCAGCACGAGCTGGTTCCTGGGAACGAGCGCCATGCGCCGGGCCAGGGCCATGGCGTGCTCCTGGAGGCGGTCGTCGGGGACGGTCTCGAGGATGAGCCCGATCCGCGCGGCCTCGGCCGCCGGGATCTCGTCGCCGGTGAGCAGGTAGCGCTTCGCACGCTCGAGCCCGACGCGGTACACCCACATCGCCGTCGTCGGCGTCCCCCACACCCGGGAGGGCGGGTACCCGAACGACGCTCCCTCCCCGGCCACGATGAGGTCGGCGCAAAGCACCATGTCGGTGCCCCCCGCGAGGCACCACCCCTGCACCGCGGCGATGGTCGGGATGCGGGCATACCAGAGCTTCATGAAGGTGTCGACGAACGGGCTGAGGAAGCCCATGTCGGCGACCGAGTCCCAGACCCGACCGTCGCGCTCCTCGGCGCGCTGGGCGGGGGTCGCCCAGTCGAGCCCGTAGCCCGCGCAGAAGGCGCGACCCTCCGCACGCAGCAGGATCACGTGCACGGCGGGGTCGGCCTCGGCCTCGTCGATCGCGGCGGAGAGGTCGTCGCGGAGCGTCGGGTTGATCGTGTTGTACTCGTCGGGCCGGCAGAGGACGAGCGAACGCACCCCCGAGTCCGTCTCGGTGCGCAGCGTGGTGTAGGCGCGGGCGCCCGCCATCGCAGGGACCTCCTAGATCGAACAGGTGGGGAGGTAGGGTGCCACCAGCAGGGGCGCGGAGGCCGCCCGCGCGGGCGACGTGGTGACCGCGACGATCGCGGGCGCCGGGCCGGCGGGCACCCGCACCCGCACCGAGGAGCGCCCGGAGGGGGACGCCGCGGGCACGTTGAGCGGTGCCACCGCGACCGTGCTCCGCGCCCCGGTGCAGCGGTCGAGGAGCTCGAGCTCGAGGCGCACGGTGGTCGCCGGGTGGCGGGGCAGCAGGTCGACCCGGAGCGTGAGCGCGCACTGCGCGGCGGGGAGGCAGGGCCCGGCGGCGGCGAGCAGCGCGACCGCCGCCACCGCCCCGGCGGTCGGCGGTGCCACCACCGGGGGGGCGGGGATCGGCGGCG
Organism: Candidatus Dormiibacterota bacterium; assembly: GCA_035544475.1. Lineage (GTDB taxonomy): Bacteria > Chloroflexota > Dormibacteria > Aeolococcales > Aeolococcaceae > CF-96. The sequence continues at coordinate 14,033 of DATKEY010000143.1, forward strand.
GTGAGGGCGCCGCGGGCAGCGCGGTGGCGGCGGCGGGCGGCGCCGCGGTGAACGGGAGCGCGGGGCCGGTCGAGCCGCGGGTGGCGAGCAGCCCGGCTCCGCCGGCCGCGGCGGCGGCGAGGACCGCCGCGACGGCGATCCGCGCCCGG
>DATKEY010000144.1:0-3791 GCA_035544475.1 Candidatus Dormiibacterota bacterium
GCTCGGCCGCCTGCCCCATTCCGTAGCTCGGCACGAGGTCAATTATGCCGCAGACGCAGGAATCGAATGCGAACAATTGGAAATCCTCGGAGAAGACCGCTCTGATTTCCCGCAGGTGAGAGATCCGCCAGGGTCAGAGGCCGGCGTCGTAGGCGCGGCGGAGCAGCGCGACCGCCTCGTCGTCGAGGTCGTCGACCGACGCCAACGCGATCCGCAGGTTGATGCCGCCGCCGGCGGTGGTGCTGCCGTCGAGGAGCCGGCCCCCGGGCTCCACGCCGTCGAGGCGCAGCGCGAGGTCGACCCGGGTGCGAGTCGCCGGCTTCACCGCCGCGAAGGTGCGGCGCGGGGTCAGCAGCGTCGTGTACGTCTTGCGCGCCTGAACGTCGATCGGCCCGAACGTCCCCGCGACCGCGACGACCGCGTCGAGGATCGGCCGCAGCCGCGGCCGGTCACGGTACTGGCCGTCGAGGAGCTCCTCGGCCGAGGCGAGCAGGTAGTCCGGATAGCCGAACCGCTCCATCACCAGCAGCATCTGCTGGTATCCGGTCACGCCGCTCTCGGTGAGCCAGCCGCGGAGCGCCGCCTCGTCGACGACGTCGCCCTCTGCGACGATCCGCGCGTTCCACCAGTCGAGGTCGTGCCCCGTCTGGCGGAGGAGCCGCTCGGCGATGGAGGTGCGCATCTCCTCCCAGGTGCGGATGGGCATCGCCTGCGATTGTGTCAGGCAGGATCGCAAACGCGCCCCCGGCGAGCCTGGATCCACCGCGCCGGCGGCAGCTTATGATCTCGGACCCCTGAAGGAGAACTGCCAATGCCCGCAGCCAAGAAGCCCGCTCGCAGCGCTTCCGAGGTGTTTTCCGCCGAGGAGAAGGCGGCGATGAAGGAGCTGGTCAAGGAACGGAAGGCGAGTGGCAACAAGGCCGAGGCCGAAGCTGACTGCCTGGCCAGGATCGCCGAGATGCCGCCGTCGGATCGCAGGATGGCCGAACGGCTCCACGAGCTCATCGCGTCGACCGCGCCCCAGCTTGCGCCGAAGACCTGGTACGGGATGCCGGCATACGCGAAGGACGGCAACGTCGTCTGTTTCTTCCAGAGCGCCGGAAAGTTCAAGGCACGCTATGCCACCCTGGGGTTCACCGACAAGGCCAACCTCGACGATGGCGAGATGTGGCCGACGTCCTACGCTCTCAAGACGTTGACCACCGCCGACGAGGCGGAGATCGCCAGGCTGGTGAAGAGAGCGGTGACCTGAGCTGAGAGCACCACCTCGCGGTGAGCCGGATCGCCTGCTCCCCACGGTTGGTGTCATGTGGCCGGTGCGGGCCGGAAAGTCGTTGATACACAACGGACTTCCCAGCGATGGTGCCGAGGAGGAGACTCGAACTCCTACGCCCTTGCGAGCACTGCCCCCTCAAAGCAGCGTGTCTACCTATTCCACCACCTCGGCAGGCGGGCCGAGGAGGGATTCTACACGCGCAGCCACCGCGCTCCGACCACCCGTCGCGAGGGCGCGACATCAGCCCGGACCGAGCAGGTGGCCGCCGGTCAGGAGCCCGGCGAGCACGAGGGTGAGGAGGCCGAGCGCACACGCGGGAGCCACCACGACGGCGGTGACGAGGCCGGCGAGCGGCCCCCGCCGGGCGGCGCGGGCGAGGGTCCGCGCTCGGACCCGCGCCCGGACGGAGTCGGCGACGGCGAGGAGCGGCGCGGCGACGGGGAGCCCGAGCCGCATCCGGCGGTCGATGAGCGCGGCGACCGAGGCGAGGTCCTCGAGCCCGCTCGCCTCCGCGGCCGTGGCGAGGCCACGGGAGGGCAGTCCGTCGCCGGCCGCCGCGAGGGCGACGGCCTCGGAGATCACGGCTCCCAGCGAGGGGGCGACGCAGCCGGTGATGAGCGCGAGGGCGCGGTCGAGGGGCAGGCCGGCGTGCATCGACGCCGCGATCACCTCGAGTGCGAGCGGGAGCGAGCCCTCTGCGGTCGCGGCGCCCCGGCGGACCGCCCCGCCGACGATGCACCCCGGGAGCGTCCCGGCGGCGACGGCCGCGGGGAACGAGAGGATGAGCATGACCGCGCCCCCGCCGGCCGCCGCGGCGATGAGGCACGCGAGCACCCCCCCGATGGCGGCGGCGGTGCGGAGCGCAGCCAGGGCGCGCACGGGGCTTCCCCCGCGGGCGCCGGCGTAGAGGAGCCGGACCCAGATCGACCCCTGCGCGAGCAGCCGCGCCCGTGCGGCGAGCCGCGCGTCGCCGGACCGGAGCGCCCACCTGCCGATCCGGCGCGTTCGCGCGCGCCCTCCCGACGCGGCCCCGGCGACGCTCATGACGCCGCCGCCAGGCGCCGCGCCAGGGTGGAGCCGGCGAGGGCGACGAGAGCGCAGCCGCCCAGTGCGACGAGGGCGATGGGCGAGCCGGCGCCGGCGGCGATGGCCGGCTCGGTGAGGACGAGGGTCACGGCCAGGACCGCGGCCAGCGCCGGCACGGCGACGGCGGCCAGCCGCGCCTCGGCGGTGAGTGCGCGGGCGTCGTCCCGGACCGCCATCGCGGCGTCGAGGGCGGCGGCGAGCCGGTCGAAGGACCCCGGGTCGCCGCCGGCCCGTGCCTGCACGGCGAGGAGGGTGGCGACCGTCACCAGCCCGCGGCCGCCGTCCGGCTCGGCGGCGACGGTCGCTGCGAGCGCGAGGCCGGGGGTCTCTCCGAGGGAGGCGCGCGCCAGGGCGATGCGGAGGATCGGGCGGAGCACCTGGTCGTCGCGGGGGAGCGACGCGGCGGCCGCTGCGAGCGCGTCCTGCGCGCCGGCGCCACCGGCGAGCTCGGCGCCGAGACCGCGGGCGAGGAGCGGTGCCGCACGCTCGAGGGCCTCCGCGCGCCGGTCGGAGCGTGCGCGGAGCACGAGGCGGGCGCCGGTGCGGACGGCGCCGGCGGCCGTCACCACGCCCGGCAGCGGTCCGAGAACCGCGGCGGCGAGCACGGCGAGCGGGAGCAGGACGAGGAGCTGACCGAGGCGCCAGCGTGCCGGCGTCGTGTCGATCATGGCCCGGCGCAACCGGTGCTCGAGCCGGCGGGATCCGGCCCCGAGGCGCGGCACCCGCCCGCTCACGCCGCACCTCGGCGGACGAGCAGCCGGTCGGGGAAGTCGACCCCGTGGCGGCGCATCCGCGCCAGGCAGCGCCGGGGCGGCTCGGCGGCGCCCCGCACCACGCCCGCGGCATCACTCAGACACACGCTGGTCAGGAGAGGAGCCCCGTCCTCGGAGGCGTCGACCGCCGCGACCTCGGCCACCCGGCGACGACCGGCGGCGTCGCGCTCGCAGTGGGCGATCACGTCGAGCCCGGAGGCGATCCATGCCCGCAGGGTCCCGCCGCCGACCGCCGGCAGCGCCATGGCGAGCAGCGCCTCCAGCCGCGAGACGGCGTCCACGGCGCCGTTGGCGTGGAGCGTCGTCATCGACCCGGCGTGGCCGGTGTTCATCGCGGCGAGCATGTCCGCCGCCTCGAGGCCACGCACCTCGCCGACGACGAGGCGATCCGGTCGCATTCGCAGGGCATTGCGCACGAGGTCGCGCAGGGTGATCTCCCGCCCGCCGTCGGGTGCCGGCGGCCGGCACTGCTGGCGCACCAGGTGAGGGTGGTCCGCGGCGAGCTCGGCGACGTCCTCGAGGAGGAGCACCCGCTGCGCCGGTGGGACGAGCTCGCAGAGAGCGGCCAGGAGCGTGGTCTTTCCGGTTCCCGCGCCGCCGGTGACGACCAGGTTGCACCGCCCGAGCACCGCCGCGTGGAGGAACGCCGCCGTGGC
>DATKEY010000145.1:0-5798 GCA_035544475.1 Candidatus Dormiibacterota bacterium
CCGCGGGACACCCGGGCGAGCCTACCATGTGCCGGCCGGGGTGCCGGCCGCCACCGGCGTGAGCGCGTAGTGGAGGGTCCGCTGCCGGGACAGGCGGTGGCTGACCGGCACGACGAGCCCCTGGAGCACAGGGTACTTGCGTGCGAGAGCACGCGCGGCGACGGCCGCCTCGTCGCCGTCGAGGAGCACCGCGCTGGCCTCGATCGCCGGACCGGTGACGCGACCGCGGGTGGTGCACGGCGCGATCGTCACCGCCGGGGCGTTGCGCAGCCGCTTGACCTTCCCCGCCTTCTCGTACGTGCGCACGTATCCCAGGTCGACGTCGTCGCCAACCCCGTGAAGCTGCGCCCGCGCGGCTGAGGGCGCGCGCTGCGCTCAGTCCACCGGCGCGGGGAGGTCGAGCGCGGGCAGCCCGTCGATGCTGTACCGGTTGTTGCGCCGCTTGTAGTCGGTGAGCGCCTCCTCTCCCCCACTGCGCAGCCTGCTCGCCGCCCACGCCGGGAGGTGATGGCGCTGCCCCTCGTGTCGCATCAGCGGCACCCCGAACCCGCACGAGTCCGCCACCCGGGTCAGGGTGACGAGGATGATCGCGCGGCGCGCCTCGGGCCCGCCGGGGTCGTCGAATCCGCGCGCGAGCAGCGCCTCGTACTCCCCGTCCTCGGGGACGACCACCCGCCCGCGTCCGTGAAGCCGGAGGATGCGCGGCGGTCCCTCGAAGGCACAGAGCATGATCACGATGCGCCCGTTCTCGCGCAGGTGGGCGATCGTCTCCGCCCCGCTGCCGATCACGTCGAGATAGGCGAGGGTGTGCGCGTCGAGCACCCGCAGCGACCCGATCGGCCCCTTCGGCGAGAGGTTGAGGTGACCGCCGGCGCCGAGCGGAGCGGTGGCGACGAAGAACACCGGCTGGGCGCTGATCCAGGCGCCGAGCTTCTCGTCGATGCCGTCGAAGATCTTCCCCATGCGCACAGGATGCACCCTGCGCGCCGGTGGCGGGTGGCCTCACGCGCGCACGTGAGGCCACCCCGCGGCTCAGGCCCCGAAGCCTCCGAAGCGGGCGGGGCCGCCGGCACCCGGTGCGCCGGGACCGGCGCCGAAGCCGTCGAAACCGCGCCACATCGGACCACCGCGCCACATCGGACCGGCGCCGCCGGTGCCGGGGGCGCGTGCGGGCAGGACGGTGACCACGTCCGCGGTGAGGTGGGTGATGCTGTCCTGGGTGCCCGCGGCGATGATGTGGCTTCCGACGGTGACCGCCGAGCGGTCCGCGGTCGCCTGGCCGTTGAAGTACTTCGTCGAGTCGGTGAGGGTCACGGTGAGCTCGCGGCCGCCGCGACCGACGAGGTTCACGGTATTGCCGTCGATGCTCGTCACCCGGCCACCGAGCATCGGCTCGATCACCACGATCCGGCTCGCCGACACCGTGCCCGTGCCCGGGGTGGCGGGCTTCGCCGAGCTCGCGTCGGGGATGACCCGCACCATGTCACCGACCTTGAGGTCGCCGAAGGTGATGGTCTGGCGCTCCCGGGTGTACTGCGTCGAGCCGGAGGTGTTCACCGTCTCGGTGCCCTCCATCGTGCGCAGCGTCAGGGTGCTGCCGTTGATCGCGGTGATGGTGCCCGCGCTGCCGAAGCCCCCGCGGTGCATCCCGAACCGGCCGTGAGCCATCGGACCGCCAAGGCCGGGCTTGACGAACTGCGCGTGGGCGGCGGGGAACGGCTTGGCTCCGTACAGCCCGTCACGCGAGTGCCGAGTGAGCGCGGATGCGACCACGAGCGCCACCACCGCGAGCACGACGAGAAGTCCACTGGTGGCGAAGATCCGAAGCCTGCTCTGGTTCACGTGTCTCCCACCTCTCCGGCGGGCGCTCTGGGTACGCGCCTTCACCGCCGATTGCACGACAGGGTGGGCCCTTGCGCCGATTTGTGTCAACTCGGAACGTGGGAACCTCAGACCCGCGGCAGGACCTCGGCGGCGAGCAGCTCGATGTGGGCGAGGTCGGCGAGGTCGAGAACCTGCAGGTACACGCGCTCGACGCCCATCTGTTTGTAGACACCGAGGCGATCGACGATTTCCGCCGGCGTCCCGGCGAGTCCCGACACCCGCAGTGCGTCGAGGTTCTGTCCGATCGCCGCGACGCGACGCTCGACCTCGTCGCCGTCGCGCCCGCAGGCGACGGTGAGCGACGCGGACATGCGGAGCGATCGCGGGTCGCGCCCGATCCGCGCGCACGCCTCGCGGACGGCCACGAGCTGGTCGCGCCCGCGGTCGGTCGCGGTGAAGGGCGGGAGGTTGAACTCGTCGGCGTGGCGGGCCGCGAGGTCGGGGGTGCGGCGGGGGCCCAGGCCGCCGATGATGAGCGGCGGGCTCGGCGACTGCACCGGCTTGGGGAGCGCCGGCGAGTCGGTGAGGGTGTGGTGGCGGCCGGAGTGCGAGTATCGCCCTCCGGACGGCGTGCGCCAGAGACCGAGGACGATCTCGACCTGCTCCTCGAGCTCGGCGAAGCGCTCGCCGAAGGAGGGGAAGGGGACGCCGTAGGCGGCGTGCTCGCCCTCGTACCACCCGGTGCCGAGCCCCAGCTCGGCGCGACCGCCGCTCATCTGGTCGACCGTGGCGACGCTGATCGCGAGCGGGCCGGGGAGGCGGAAGGTCACCGGCGACACCAGGGTGCCGAGCCGGATCCGCGACGTGTCGCGGGCGAGCCCTGCGAGGGTGACCCAGGCGTCGGTGGGACCGGGGAGGCCGTCCCCCCAGATCGCCATGTAATGGTCGGAGCGGAAGAAGGCGTCGAAGCCGCCGTCCTCTGCGGCCCGGGCGACGGCGAGCAGCTGCTCGTACGTCGCCCCCTGCTGCGGCTCGGTGAAGATGCGGAGTTGCATGGGGCGACAGCCTAACTCGACGGCTGCGGGGGTGCCCGGAGGCACCCCCGCGTGCACTCACCCCTTGGCGTAGGTGCTCGCGCCCCACCAGTCGACGAGCACCACCGGCTCGTCGCCGAGCACCCAGGCGTCGTGGTGCTGGGGCAGCGCGGTCACCTGGCCCGGCACGGCGTCGAACTCGGTGCCGTCGGCCATGTGGATGCGCAGCGTCCCGGACACGTGGTACTGGAAGTGCGGCGCCTCGCACCATTCCGTCCCCGCCAGCGGCTTGACGTGCTCGCTCCAGCGCCAGCCCGGCTCGAGGGTGAGCCGGCCGATCTCGGCACCGCCGACGCGCACGAGGTCGAGGTGACCGCGCTCGAACGTCCGGGTCTCGGTCGGGGTGCTGAAGTCCGCCTTCTCGGCCGTTGCCATCTCGTCGATCCTCCGCAGGGGTTGGCCCGTGACGGCGATGGTCGGCATCCGCCCCTGCAATCGGCCTGCAGCCGTGGGACCCTGAGGCTGCAGCCGTCTTGCAAACCGCCTCCCCGACACTGCGAGCGTCGCACCGACACCCGACCGGAGCACCGACCATGACCGACACCGCCACCCGCACCACCGTCGACCGGTTCGTCGCCGCCATCGAGGCGGGCGTCCGCGTCGAGGACGGCGTCTTCGCCGCCGACGCGGTTGTCGACGCCACCGTCCCCAACTGGCGCTGGACCATCCGCGGCGCCACCGCCATCGCCGACACCTTCGCCGGCTGGTTCGCCGACCCCGGCACCTTCGAGTCGGTGCGCCGTGCCCCGCTCGCCGAGGGCGAGCTCCTCGAGTTCACCCTGACGTGGCAGGAGAACGGCGTTCCCCACGCGTGCCACCAGGCCCATATCCTCACCGTGCACGACGGCAGCATCGTCGGTGACACCGTTCTCTGCGGTGGACGCTGGAACGCCGCCCTTCTCGCCGAGATGGCCGAGGCCGACCGTGACGGCGCACACTGAGCCGGTGACCGCCGTCCGCCTGGCCTCCGGGCTCGACGAGCTGCTCGCCGGCGCCGAGCAGCGGCGCCCGCTGACGATGGATGACGGCAAGTCGGGCACGCGGATGGAGCGGCTCTCCATCGACGGTGTCCCCCACGTGCTCAAGCACCTCGACCTCGAGGAGAGCTGGCTGATGCGCTCGACCGGCGACCTCGGCCGCCGGCAGGTCCTGGTCTTCGGCGGTGACCTGCTCGACGCCCTCCCGGCGTGCATCGATCACGCGGTGGTGGCGGTGGCCGCCGTCCCCGCCGCCCGCGGCCGCGAGGGAGGCGCGCTGCTGATGCGCGACGTCGGCGAGCACCTCGTCCCCGAGGGGAGCGCGCCGCTGGCCGCCGAGCAGGAGCGCCGCTTCATCGACGCGATGGCCGCCCTGCATGCGGCCTACTGGGGCTTCGGCGGCGACGACGTGCTCATCAGCCTCGCGATGCACTACACCTTCCTCAGCGAGGCCACCACCGTGATCGAGGGCGAGCGCGGCGGGCGCGACGCCGTCCCGCCGCTGATCGGTGCGGGTTGGAGCCGCCTCGGCACCATGAGCCCCGGTGTGTCGCGCCTGGTCCGGGGGCTGCTCGACGACCTCGCCCCGCTCGTCCTCGCCCTCGAGGCGACACCGCAGACGCTCGTCCACGGCGACTGGAAGCTCGGCAACATGGGAAGCGGACCCGACGGCCGCACCATCCTGCTCGACTGGGACCGGGTGTCGCGGGGGCCGGGAACCCTCGACCTCGCCTGGTACCTGGCGATCAACTGCGACCGCCTCGCGCACCCCAAGGAGGTCCTCATCGACCTCTACCGCGAGCGACTCGAGGCGCACGGCGTCGACACCGCCGGCTGGTTCGAGACCCAGGTCGAGCTCGCACTCGTCGGCGGCTTCGTCCAGCTCGGGTGGGAGAAGCTCCTCGGCGGCAATCCCGCCGAGCTGGGCTGGTGGGACGCGCGGATCGCCGCCGCCGCCCACCTCCTCGACGGCTGAGGCCATCCGGGCTACGTCACCGGGGAGCTCGCGCTGTCGAGCACCCTCGACGCGTAGACCTCGAAGGCCGCCCGGCGCTCGCCGGCGTGGACGGCGAGGACGGCGCAGAGACGGCGGGCCGCGTCGCGCCAGGCGGGGCTGTCGAATGCGCGCCCGACCTCGGCAGCGAGCCGCCAGCCGTCGAGGCCGGCCACCTCGGGGAGCGGGCCGAGCTCGGAGGCGAGATCGCCGAGGTCGACGTCGATGCCCTGGGCGTGACGCGCACGGGCGAGGAGCAGACGCGCCTGCAGCGTGTACCGGCGCATACCGCGCTCCATCGACTCGCTCTCCAGGTCCTCGAGCATCGCGGCGGCCGAGGGCGCGTCGCCGGCGAGCAGGTGCAGGCGGGCCTCGAGCAGACGGCGGCGGAGGCGGTGCCGCCAGCGGTAGGCGTGCTCGACCTCGCCGAACGGCGCGGCTGCGGCGAGATGGCCCGCCGCGGCGTCGAGCTCGCCGCGCTGCAGGGCGCCGTCGCAGAGGTCGAGCCATCCCTGCGCCTGCGCCTCGGGGTAGTCGATCCGCCGTGCTGCCTCGATGGCGCTGCGAGTGCGCTCGTCGGCGGCCGCGTGGGCGCCGAGGGTGCGAAGCATCCATCCGCGGAAGTTGTCCGAGCGCCCGGCGAAGCGGATCACACCCAGCTGCGCGCAGGCGGAGTCGAGGTCGTCGAAACGGCGCATCGCCTCCTCCACGCGGCCGAGGGACGCGAGCGCGTAGCCGGCGACGAAATGGACGTGTGCGGGGGCGAAGAGGTTGATGACCGCCTCCGGTGACGCCGCGGCGGCGTCGACGAGCCGCAGGCCCTCCTCCGGCCGTCCCTGATGGATGCGCATGAAGCCCAGCCAGAGGCCGCGGGCGGCGGCACCGACCTCGGCGGCGCCCGCCGCCTCA
>DATKEY010000146.1:0-7663 GCA_035544475.1 Candidatus Dormiibacterota bacterium
GCATCGTCGAGGTCGAGGCCTACCTCGGCACCGACGACGAGGCGTCCCACGCCCACCGGGGTCCGACCCCGCGCGCGGCGATCATGTTCGGCGAGCCCGGGCACCTCTACGTCTATCTGAGCTACGGCGTGCACCACTGCGCCAACCTCGTCACCGAGGTGGAGGGGAAGGCGGGTGCGGTCCTCCTCCGCGCGGCCGCCGTCGAGGCGGGCGAGGCGACCGTCCGGGAGCGCCGCCGCCGGACCGCCGGCGCCCGGGAGCAGCCCGCCGCCGGCCTCCTTCGCGGTCCCGGCAACCTCTGCAGCGGCCTCGGCGTCGACCGCACCGACAACGGCATCGACGTCTGCGTCCCCGGCACGAGGATGGCGGTGCTCGCACCCGCCGCTCGCGTCCCGATCGCCGCAGGTCCCCGGATCGGCATCACCCGCAACCCGGACCCCCTCCTGCGCTTCGCGTGGAGCGGCGACCCCGCCGTCTCGGCGCCAAGGCTCTGAGCCCGCGGTTCAGCCCTCGGGCGCCGTCTCGGCGAGGCGGCGCCGGATGCGACGCCGGCGGCGCAGGAACAACAGGCCGGGGAGGATCGGAGCGCCCGCGGCGACCAGCGCCGGGCCGGCCCCGAGGGCGCCGAGGTGGGCGGCGGGCCAGACCCGGACCCAAGCCCGGGCGAGGATGTTCGCGCGGGGGATGAGGCCGAGGGCGCGCGAGTCCTCGGAGACGTTGCGGTTGTCGCCCATGACGAAGTACTCGTTCCTGGGGATGGTCAGCGGCTGGGGCTGCACGGTCGCGCGTCCCTGGGCGTCGCAGCAGTAGCCGTTCTCGGTCCAGGGATCGTTGGCCGGCAGGTAGGGCTCCGAGAGGCGCTCGAAGGTGGTGGCGCCGGCCGGCTTGATGAGCACCGCGGCGTGGCGGGTGCCGTTGCTGTCGGTCGTGGTGTCGATCTCGATCGTGTCGCCGGGGACGCCGACGATCCGCTTGATGAAGTCCTGCGAGGTGTCGCCCGGGGGCTTCAGCACCACGATGTCGCCGCGCTGCGGCGCATGGAGGTGGTAGGAGAGCTTGTCGGCGAAGAGCAGGTCGCCGTTGGAGAGCGTCGGCACCATGCTGATGCCGTCGACGCGGACGGTCTGGAGCGCGAGCGACACGACGATGTAGAGACCGAGGGCGAGGGCGGCCACCTCGACGAGGTCTCGCCAGGGGCGCGGCAGATGAAGCCGGCGCCGAAGGGGGGTCGCGCTCATCGGCTCAGCATGCCACCGATGCAGGGCGCCCGGGTCGCGGAAGCTCGACGGGCGCGACCCGAGCGCGTCCCGGTCATCCGCCGAGACCGCCGCCCCGGGTCACCGCCCCTCCGGCTCCGCCGCCGGCGCCACGGCCGCCGCCGCGACCACCGCCGCCGAAGAAGCTGTTCGCGTTCGGGGTCGGCACCACGCTGCTCACCGTGGCGATCACGACGGTGTCGCCCTGGTTGAGGCCGGAGACGATCTGGGTGCGGTACTGGTCCGACGCCCCGACGGTGACGGGGATGGTCTGCACCTGGCCGCTGACGAGCGTCTGCACGGTGTCGCCGCCTCCGGACGGCCGGATCGCGCTGCTCGGCACGGTGAGCACGTCGGTGACCTGGTTGATGACGAGCGAGACCGAGGCCGACACCCCGGCGTGGAGAGACGGGTTGCTGCCGGTGAGCATGACGGTGACCGGGAAGGTCGCGACACCGGAGCTGACGGTCGCCTCCGGCGCGATGCCGGTGACCCTGGCCGGGATGGGCCTGCTCGCGCCGGCGACGGTCACCTCGGCGGTCTGGCCGAGCGCGACCTCGTTGATCTGGGCGTCGGTCAGGGTGCCGACCACCTCGAAGGCACCGGGGTCGAGGACGACGATGGCGTGGGTGCTGCTCGAGCCCGACCCCGAGCTCGACGACCCGGACCCCGAGCCCGCGCCCGAGCCTCCGTTCCCGCCCCCGCCCTGGCCGCCGCCCGAGGACGACGTCGAGGCGGTCGGGCTCCCGGCGGAGATCTGTCCGACGGTGATGTTCACCTGGCCGACGATCCCGGCGACGGGAGCGGTGATGGTCGCCTCGGCGAGCGCCTTCTGAGCGTTGTCGACGTTGATCTGGTCGATCTGGACCTGGCTCTGATCCATCGCCAGCTGCTGCGCCGAGTTCCCCTGCTCGAGGGTCGCGAGCGCCGCCTGCGCGTTCTGGAGCTGGATCTGCGCGGAGCTCAGCTGGCCCTGGCCCTGGTGCGTGTCCTGGGTCGCCTTCGCCTGGGCGCCGGCGAGTGCGTTCTGTGCCCGGGTGACGGCGGCCTGGTCGGTCGCGACCTGTCCCTGGCTGACGCAGCTCGGCGTCGGCGCCGGAGAAGGGGAGGGGGTCGCGGTCGACGCGGGGGTCGCTGCGGGCGTCGCCGCGGGCTTCGCGGCCGGCGCCGAGCACTCGTTGGCGCGGTCGGCGGCGAGCTTCGCCTCGGCGGCGTTGAGCGCGGACTGGGCGGAGGCGATCGCCGCCTGGTCGACGTGCGTGCTGTCGGTGAGGGCGGTCTGGGCGTTCGACACCTGGTTCTGTGCGGAGCGGACCGACGCCTGCGACTGCGCGAGGCTCTGTGCGGTCGGTCCCCCCTGGTCCTGCGAGAGCCGTGCCTGGGCGCTGGTGAGGCCGGCCTGGGCCTGGGTGAGCGACGCCTCGAGGGTGCTGCCGTCGATGGTCGCGAGCGCCTCGCCGGCGGTCACCGACTGCCCGGGCCTCACGTTCACCGCGGTGACCCGTCCGGAGCTGCCGAAGTCGAGGTCGCTCTCGCCGACGGGGCTCAGGTTGCCGGAGAGGAGGATCGACTGGGTCACCGTCCCGACGGAGGCGACCGCGGTGCGGTACTGGGACGACCCGGAGGCGCCGTGACGGATGACGAGGGCCGAACCTCCGCCGACGACGGCGACGGCGGCGACGGTCGGGATCACCATCCGTCGGCGGACGGGGAGCTTCATCGAGGCGCCTCTGTGTGACCGGCCCCGGGAGGAGGGGGCGGGCTCTGTGCTTCGGCGCCCATGGTCGTGGTCACTCTCTTTCAAGTCGATGACAGGCGCCGCGTGTCACCGGGCCGTGACGTGAAGGAGGGGCGACCGGTCGTACCGGCCGCCCCTCCGACGCAATGGAGGACTGGATATCTCTCTCAGGACGTCGGCGCGTCCGGCGCGGCGGGAGGGGGCGCGGGGGGAGGGGGAGCGGTGGGAGACGCGACGGCGGCGGCGCCGAGGATGTCGGCGCGTCGCTGCAGGTAGTCGGTGCGGTCGATCTCACCGCGGGCGTAGCGGACGTCGAGCTCGTGGATCCCCGGGCTCTGCGGGGGCTGCGCGCTCCACGCCACGGGCGCGGGGGCGGAGCGCCGCCACTGACGGGCGAGGATGACCACGCCGGCGACGATGGCGGCGACCACGAGCAGGGTGAAGAGCCCGTTGACCCATCCCCAGTCGTTGCCGGGAGGGTTGGTGAAGTGGCGGAATCCCATGGACGTCCCCTGCGCGAAGTGGTCGATGACCGCAGGCTACGGGCGGTTTCCTTTCGAATCCGTGACAGCCGTGGGCCAGCCGGACGCCGTCTCGGCGGGTGCGCGTCCGCCCGAGCGCGCGCTGCGCTCGCCGGCGGTGCGCGGCCAGACGACGGTCATGCTCGCGCCGCCCGCGGGGCTCTCACCCACCGTCCAGCGCCCGCCGGTGGCGCGCACGATGGCGTCGCCGATGGCGAGGCCGAGACCTGCCCCGCCCGGCGTCGTGCTCGCGCGGTGGAAGCGGTCGAAGACGTGGGCGCGCTCCTCGGGGGGGATGCCGGGACCGGAGTCCTCGACGCTGAGGCGCACGCTGGTGCTGCTCGCGGAGACGATCACGCGCACCTCGCCGCCCTCACCGCTGTAGCGGCAGGCGTTGTCGAGGAGCACGCCGAGAAGGCGGTCGAGCCAGTCGGGCGGCGCGGTGACGAGCGGCTCGACGGGGCCGTTCACCGCGCCCGAGATGCGCTGCGAGCGTCGCTCGGCCACCGAGCGGAAGCGCTCGACCGCGCCGCCGGCGAGGATCCCGAGGTCGACGAGCTCGGCGTCGGGGGGATCCGGCGTGGCGTCGAACCGCGCGAGCCAGAGCAGGTCGTCGACGAGGCGGCGCAGCTTCTTGCTCTCCGCCTCGACGCGCACGAAGCTGGTTCTGTACGACTCGGCCTCACGCTCACGGCTGAGCGCGAGCGTCGCCTCCGCCTCGATGACCGACAGCGGCGTGCGCAGCTCGTGGGAGGCGTCGGCCGTGAACTCGAGCTGGCGCTGACGGGCGCGCTCGATCGGCGCGGCGACGCGGCGGCCGACGGTGAGGGCGCCGAAGAAGACGAGGAGCAGGAGGACCGGCCCGACGATCAGCTCGGTGAGGATGAGGGTGTCGCGCGCCTGGTTCGCCGGCGCGGTCGACTGGCCGACGACGACCCAGCCGTTGACGATCCCCGCGGTGCTCTCGAGCAGGATCGGGCCGCCGACGATGCGCACCTCCGAGCCCGACAGCGAGACCGTCTGGGGGTCGGAGGCGTGGCGGTAGCTCGCGGGCAGATCCGGGGCGTTGCGGGTGCCGAGCGCCGGCTGGATGTCGCCGGAGGGGTCGACCACCCAGGCGACGAGCGGCGCGCCGTAGCGGCCGCCGAAGGGGCTGCCGAACCCCGAGACGCCCTGCGCCGGCGCGCCGGGCGAGAAGGGCCTGCCGTACGCCTGCATCGACGCGACGCCGCTGCGGATGCGGGTGTCGACACCGGCATCGAGGTAGTGCGACGCGATGACGGTGACGACGAGGGTGAGCACGAGATAGACGGTGGCGACGCCCGCGGTGGTGCGGAGCGCGACCTGGGTGGGGACCGTCTGCGCCCAGCGACGGGTCGCGTCGACCGCGGTGCCGACGCGGGTGCTCACACCTCCTCCAGGCGATAGCCGGTGCCGCGCACGGTGGCGATGCGCACCCCCGACTCGGGGATCTTCGCCCGCAGCCGGCTCATCGCCACGTCGATGGCGTTGGAGCCGAGCGGGTCGGTCTCGTCGGGCCAGGCGTGCTGTGCGATCAGCCGGCGGTCGACGACCGCCGGGTGGCGGCGCATCAGCAGCTCGAGGATGTTGAACTCGGTGACGGTGAGCGGGACCGGCCGCCCGTCGAGCTCGATGTCCCGCCGAGCCGGGTCGAGCCGCAGCCGCCCGTGGGCGAGGACGGGCTCGTCGACCCCGCGGGGACGGCGCTGCACCGCGCGGACCCGGGCGAGGAGCTCGCCGAAGTCGAAGGGCTTGACGAGGTAGTCGTCGGCCCCCGCGTCGAGCCCGGCGATGCGGTCCGGCGGGCGGTCCATCGCGGTGAGCATGATGATCGCGGTCGGGCGCTTGAGCCGCCGGGCGGCGGCGACGACGTCGACCCCCGCCATCCCGGGCATCCGCCAGTCGATGATGGCGACGTCGTAGTCGTAGAACTTCAGCTGCTGCAGCGCGTCGTCCCCGCGGTCCACGGCGTCGACGAGGTAGCCACTCTCGGTGAGCCCGCGGACGAGGACGTCCAGCAGGCCGGGCTCGTCCTCTGCGACGAGGATGCGCATGGCGATCTTCCCTGTCCCACTGTTGCTCTGCGAGGCGGCGGACCAGAGTATCGGAAGCACCACCTTGCAGTTCGATTACCGGAGTCGGGGTCGGAGCGCTCCGAGCGCCGCGACAGCACCGCCGACGCCGGAGTCCGCCGATCGAGGGGCCTTGACAGCCGCGGCCGGCCGGGTATGGTTGATCCCGACCGCATCGGTTTCGCAGACGGAGGTTGACGAACTCTGTGATGCGTACCGTCTGGCAGCGCCTGAGGCGCGGACGGGCGGAGGGCTAAGGCCCCGGTCGACGGGCCGGGCTTCCGCCGTTGCGCCGCCGGTGGCCGACCACCGGTACCGATCATGGAGCGGCAGGCTTCATGCGGGGAGCGCCGGCGCAGCATCGCCCGACGTCGACTTGGGCTCCGCACCCTCCGTTGCCCCTGAGGGGGCGACGACAAGCCCGGCCGCTGGCCGGGCGCCGAGGTACTCGGCACCGGGGGGCCGATCGAGAGATCGGCCCCTTCTCTTTTTACTCGGGGGGGGAGTACCTCCCCCCCGCTCGCGCCAAAGTCAACATGGGAGGACCGGCCCGCGCAGGATCGTGGGTTGCGCGGGTGGTCGAAAACACGCCCCGCGTAGAGCCACATGCGGGAGGCCGGTCCCATGACTGAGCGTACGAGGTTTGTCGGCTTGGATGCGCATGCCCGGACGATCGCGGTTGCGGTCGCCGAGGAGGCCGGGGCACCGGACGAGTACGGGGTCATCCTGAACGATCCGTCGTCGGTCCGGCGACTGGTGGGGAGGCTCGGCGGGCCGGGGGTGCGCCTGGTCGCCTGCTATGAGGCCGGGCCTACGGGGTATGCCCTGCATCGGCAGCTCGAGACCCTCGGCGTCGAGTGCATGGTGGTGGCACCATCGCTGGTGCCCACCCGAGCCGGTGACCGAGTGAAGACCGATCGACGCGATGCCCTCAAGCTCGCCCGGCTGCTGCGCAGTGGCGACCTCACCGCGGTGTGGGTTCCCGATGAGGAGCACGAGGCGCTGCGTGATCTCGTGCGCGCCCGTGCGGACGCCAAGGCGGACGCGTTGCGGGCCAAGCACCGCCTCAGCAAGTTGCTTCTGCGCCGGGGCATCCGTCCTCCCCACGGGGTGCGCGCCTGGACCGAGCGGCACTGGGCCTGGCTCGGCCAGATCCGGCTCGAGGAGCCCTCCGCGGAGATCGTGCTCGAGGATTACCGGAGCGTCGTGCGAGCCGCCGAGGACCGGGTTCGCCGCCTGGAGGGAGCCCTGCTCAGCGCTGTCCCCGAGCGTCATCGGCCGCTGGTCGGCGCGCTCCAGGCCTTCCGCGGGATGGCCTTCCTGACCGCGGTGACCATCGTCGCCGAGGTCGGTGACCTCCGCCGCTTCGCAACCGCCCCTCAGTTCATGGCCTACGCCGGTCTGGTCCCCAGCGAGTATTCCAGCGGAGCCACTCGCCATCGAGGACGGATCACCAAGACCGGCAACGCCATGCTCCGCCATGTTCTCGGCGAGGCGGCCCATCACGCTCGGCACCAACCGCGGATCGGGACCACTCTTCGAAGGCGGCAGCAGGGCATCCCCGCTGCGATCGTGGAGCTCTCGTGGCGGAGCCAGATCCGCCTCCATCATCGGTACCGCCATCTCAGCGCGCGCCTGGGTCGCCCCAAGGCGATCACCGCGGTGAGCCGCGAGCTGGCCGGCTTCGTCTGGGCGGTGGGTCAGCAGCTGGAGGTGGCGGCCGGATGACCTTCGGGGCGGTGCTGACCGGGGCCGAGGCGGGCAGAGTTGCCGAGAACCCTCGAGCGATGTCTTGCGATCGTGAACTCGCGCCCAAAGTCCGAGGCCACCTCGGTGACGGCTCACTGTCCTGCGGCACCGGCCTCTGGCTGACCCGCGAATATCAGGGTGATCACCGTCGCCACCACCTGACCTCGACCTCGGTCATCGCCGCCCCCCTTGACATCTACTCCCATATCAGACATCGGCCTGCGCTGCGCTCGGCCGATGCCAAGGCGCGCCCCCCCTCCGCCCGGCACTCGCCGGCGTCGCGGCGCTCTCGCGCCGCTCTGCGTC
>DATKEY010000147.1:0-2219 GCA_035544475.1 Candidatus Dormiibacterota bacterium
GAAGAGATGGCCGCCCCCCCTGATCATCTCGAGGCGGGCGTCGGGGATGCGCGAGGCCAGGAGCCGCGCGTTGCGCACCGGCACGATCGGATCGTCGTCCCCGCTGAGCACGAGCACCGGGAGGCGCAGGGTGTGCAGCCAGGGCAGGCTCGTCCAGCAGCTCATCCCCAGCATCTGCCAGACGAAGCCGCGCAGGTCGGGAGGACGGCTGCTGCGCAGCGCGACGTAGGTCCGGGCGGCCGTCGCCGAGCTGCGCAGCCGGCCGCCGAGCATGTGCGGCGCCGCCCAGCGCGCGTACCGCCTCGAGTAGTTGCGCATCGGGTTGGCGAGCAGCGCCAGCGCGAGCGGGTTCCCCGGCATTGCGCCGATTCCGCAGGAGGTGGCGCAGAGCACCGCCCGTCGCACCCGCCCCGGGGCCCGGTGGGCGAGCTCCTGCGCCACCGCTCCGCCCATCGACACCCCGAGCACGTCGGCGGTCGCGCAGCCGAGCTCGTCGAGGAGCCGCGTCGCGAGGTGCGCGAGCCCGCGGATCCTCACCGGCAGCGGCGGGATCGACGACGCCCCGGCGCCCGGTGGATCGAAGGCGATCGTCCGCACCCCCGGCAGCGCCTCGCGGAGCGGGTTCCACAGCTCGATGCCGACCCCGAAGCCGTTGAGGAGCAGGAGCGGCGGCCCATCGCCGGCCACACTCACCCGCAGGCGGTGGCCGTCCACGTCGACGAGTCGCGTCTCGCCGTGGACGAGGGGCCGTGGTCGCGGGGTCACCGCGGGGCCGGTTCCCAGCGGGTCTCCTCCCGCAGCACCTTCTTGAGGACCTTGCCTCCGGGGTTGCGGGGCAGCGGCTCGCTGCGGATGGAGACGAACTGCGGCACCTTGAAGTCGGCGAGCCGGTCGCGGCAGTGGGCGACGACCTCCCGCGCGTCGACCGTGCCGCCGGGCACGGGCACGAGGACGGCGCCGACCTTCTCGCCCATCACCGAGTCGGGGACGCCGACGACCGCGGCCTCGGCGACCCCCGGCGCGCCGGCGAGCGCGTTCTCGACCTCGACGCTGTACACGTTCTCGCCGCCACGATTGATCATGTCCTTGGCGCGGTCGACGATGTACACCAGGCCGCGGTCGTCGATGCGGGCGAGGTCACCGCTGTGCAGCCAGCCGTCGACGAACGTCGCCCGGGTGGCGTCGGGCTTGTTCCAGTAGCCCCTGACGACGTTCGGCCCCCGGATCAGCAGCTCGCCGACGCCGGTCTGATGATCGGGGAGGTCGAGGGCGAGGTCGACGACCGGCGCCGCGAAGCCGACGGAGTCCGCGTGCTCGGCCGCCTCGACATGGGGGAGGAAGGTGGCGATCGAGGCCGTCTCCGTCAGCCCGAAGCCGTTGCCCACCCGCGCCCAGGGGAACGCCTCCTGGATACGTCGCACCAGGGTCGCCGCGATCGGCGCGCCGCCGTACAGGACGTGGTGCGCAGCGGACAGGTCGAAGTCGCCGAAGTTCGGCTGGCTGATCGCGAGGTTGTAGATGGCGGGCACGGAGACGAGGAAGTCGATGCGCTCGTCCTGCGCCGCCTGCAGGAAGGCCTGGACATTGAAGGCGGGGAGGATGACGCTGCTCCCGCCGAGCGCGAGCATCACCAGCAGCTGGCTGTTGCACCCGGTGACGTGGAAGAGCGGGACCGAGATGAGGGTGCGGGGGGCGGCGCTCCGGTCGAGTCCGATGACGCGCACCGCGGTCTCGATGTTGGAGAGGAAGTTCCCGTGGGTGGTCATCGCGCCCTTGGGGAAGCCGGTGGTGCCACTCGTATAGAAGATCGCCGCGACGTCGTGATGGTCGAGGTCGTCGACGGCGACCGGATCGCCCTCCGGCAGGTGGTCTCCCGGCAGGAAGGTGAAGCGCGTCCCCGAGTCCTCGACGACGTAGGCGACCTCCCGCTCGGCGAAGCGGGTGTTGACGGGCACGACGACGGCGCCGGCGAGCTGCGCGCCGAGGAAGGCGAGAACCCAGTCGATCCCCGCCGCCAGCCGGATCGCCACCCGGTCGCCGCGCCCGACGCCCCGGGCCGCGAGCCCTCCGGCGACCCGCGAGGCGCCGTCCCAGAGCTCGCGGTAGGTGAGTCGCGGCCCGCCGATCTCGACGAGCGCCTCGGCCCCCGGGCTGCGCTCGACGGTCGAGCGCAGGAGGTGGACGAGGGATCGCGGCAGACCCGTGTAGCGGGCGACGCC
>DATKEY010000148.1:0-3937 GCA_035544475.1 Candidatus Dormiibacterota bacterium
GGAGGCGGTGGACAGCGGGACCCCGACATAGGTCGTGCGCGCGGTGCCGCCGCGCTCTCCGGGAGGCAGGAGGGTCGCGGTGGTGCGTCCCTGGACGTCGACGCTGATCGGCCGGCTGAGCGACCAGAGGTCACCCGGGGAGACGGTGAAGGCGGTGGCGGCGGTGAGCCGGGGGACCGGCGCCCCTCCGGCGGCGGCGACGAGTCGCGCCGGGGTGCCGAGGTGGATGAGCAGCGCGAACACCGGCACCGAGATCGCGAAGAGCTTCACCGCGAACTGCATCGCCTGCACCAGCGTGATCCCACGCATCCCGCCGGCGACGACGATGCTCACGACGACGACGGCGACGATCACCACGCCGCTCGCGTACGGCATCCCCGCCGCGGTGGCGACGGTGATCCCCGCGGCCTTCATCTGCGGCAGGGTGTAGAAGAGGCCGATGAGGATCACCAGCCCCACCGCGAGGCGGCGGAAGCGAGGGCTGTTGAAGCGACCCTCGGCGAAGTCGGGGATGGTGTACGCGCCGAAGCGGCGCAACGGGCCGGCGATGAAGACGAGCAGGACGAGGTATCCCGCGGCGTAGCCGACCGGATACCAGAGCACGTCGTATCCGAACTGCATCACCAGGCCGGCGACGCCGAGGAAGGAGGCGGCGCTCAGGTACTCGCCGCTGATCGCCGCGGCGTTGAGCCGCGGGGGCACCGCCCGCGCCGCGACCATGAAGTCGGAGGTGGTGCGCGCGTAGCGGCGCGCATAGACGCCGACGACCGCAGTGAGAATGGCCATCAGCAGCAGCCCGACGACGGCGCCCGCGGAGACGATCATTGGAGCAGGTCGGTGAAGTCGTCGTCGATGCCTTCGGCGCGGCGCACGTAGAGCAGCCCGAGGATCACCAGGCCCGGGTAGGTGAGCACCCCCAGCACCAGCCAGGGAAGGGGGAGGCCGAGCACGCTGGCGTCGCCGTACGACGGCCAGAACTCCGGGAGCAGCGGCTGGACGCCGAGCCCGACGAGGAAGGCCGCGGTGATGGCGAGGCTGAGCCGCAGCTGACGGCGCATGAGCGCGCCGAGGAAGACGGTGCCGACCTGGGTCTGCTCCAGCAGGTCGCGCAGCCGCCTGCCGGCGTGCTCGCGGTCGCGTTCTCTGGTGGCCACCGGGGCCTCAGAGGTGGACCGCCGCGCGCAGGTCGGCGGCGTGCCGCCGCGACACCGGCACGGTGAGGTCGGGGACGTCTCGGAGCTTCAGCAGGTAGGTGCCGTTGAAGAAGCTCTCGATCGTGAGCACGTGACGGAGGTTGACCAGGTAGGCGCGGTGGACCCGGAGGAACCCGCGTCCGTGGAGGCGGTGCTCGAGCTCGACGAGGGTGTGGCGCGCCTGGAAGCGTCCCTCCTGGGTGTGGAGCACCACCCGCTCGCCGGCGACGAGGGCCACCCGGATGTCGGCGACGTTGACCAGAACGATGCGCCCCCTTGCGAGCACCGGCAGGCGGTCGCCGAGGGTGTCGTCGTCGGGGTGGCTCGCGGCGCCCGCCTCGATGCCGCGACGGGTCTCGAGCAGCCGCTTGACGGTGGCGTTCAGCCGCTCGGCGCGTACCGGCTTCAGCAGGTAGTCGACCGCCGCGAGACCGAAGGCCTCGACAGCATAGCTGTCGAAGGCGGTCACGAAGACGAGCATCGGCGGGCGCGCCAGCAGGCGGACGATGCGGCCGAGCTCGAGCCCGTCGAGACCGGGCATGCGCACGTCGAGGAAGACGGCGTCGACGTCGCCGTACTCGAGCAGACGCAGGCACTCGGTGGCCTCGGCGGCGCCGATGACCTCGTCCACCTCGTCGAGTCGCCCGAGCTGGAAGGCGAGCTCGTCGCGGGCGGGCTGCTCGTCGTCGACGACCAGGACCCGAAGCCCGCTGTCGCCGCCGGGGTTCACGAGAGATGGACCCCCGGCCGGTACTTGGGGATTCGCATCCGCACCGTGGTGCCCGTCCCCGGGAGCGAGTCGATGTTCAGCCCGTGGCTGGGGCCGAAGGTCTCCCGCAGGCGGCGGTCGATGTTCGCGAGCGCGCCGCCCCCGTCGCCGGCGGCGAGCAGGGTGGCGTCGAAGCCGCGGCCGTTGTCGCGGACGACGATCCAGCACTCGTCGTCGCGGTCCTCGGCGATGATGCTGACCGTGCCCCTGCCGGTGCTCGACTCCATGCCGTGCTTCACCGCGTTCTCGACGAGCGGCTGCACGACCAGGGTGGGGACGATCGCGTTGAGCACCTCGGGCTCGACCTTGTAGCGCACCGTCAGCCGGTCGCCGAAGCGCGCCTGCTCGAAGAGCAGGTACTGGTGGACGTAGACGAGCTCGTCGGCGAGCGAGGCGAACTCGTCCTGCGGCCCGCGGAACGCCTTGCGGGTGAAGTCGGCGAACAGCGTGAGCAGCTCGCGGGCGCGATCGGGGTCGGTGCGGATGAAGGAGGCGATCGTGGTCAGCGTGTTGTAGATGAAGTGGGGCGAGATCTGCGCCCGGAGCGCGCGCAGCTCGGAGCGCACCAGGGCGACGCGCTGCTGGTCGGCCTGCTGCAGCCGCAGCTGGGTGGCGAGCAGCTCGGCGAGGTCCGAGGTGATGCGCAGCGAGGTCGGCCCCGGGGTCTGGGGGTGGTAGGAGACGAGGGCGGCGACGGGGCGGTCGTTGACGAGCAGGGGGGCGACCGCGGCGGCGCGCAGGGCGCAGCCGTCGGCGGCCTCGTCGTGGACGGAGAGGAGCCGCAGCCGCCCGGTGGTGAGCGCCTCGAGCACCGCGGTGGCGTCGCCCTCGAGATGGAGGCGGTGGCCGTCGGCCGGTCCCGGCGGCCCGGGCTCGAAGGCGAGGAGCCCCTCGGTGTCGTAGAGGGCCACCGCCGCGCCCGCCTGCTCGGCGACCTCGGGGAGCACCTCGGCGGCGCTCCGGGCGGTGAGCCCGCGGCGCAGCGCCCCCATCGTCGAGGTGGCGAGCGCCAGGGTGCGGAGCGTCGCCCGGTCCTCGGCGGAGCCGAAGCTGCGCCGCTGACGGCTCACGAGCAGGTAGACGGCCACCGCCGCCACCGCGGTGAGCAGCGCCTGGACCAGAAGACCTTCGAGGACCCCCATGGCCCGATCATCGTGAACCCGTGGGCGGCGCGCAAGCCGAGATCGGCCGCAACCGTTCAGGCCCGATCGGCGACCGCTCGCCCGCGACTTCCGACCGCTCGCCTCCGGCGCCTTTCGGATCTCCCCCACATGTGCGTAGGGTGGGGTGCCGGCCGGGAGGGCGAGCGTGGGAGCTCGGCCGGAAGAGTGTGGAGGATTCAGGTTTGAGCGTCGACGCGCGGACGATCGAGGCCCTCCTGCAGGAGCGCCGGAGCTATCCACCTCCTGACGGCTTCGCCGCACAGGCCAACGTCAAGAACGACAGCATCTACGCCGAGGCCGCCGCCGACCGCCTGGGCTTCTGGGCGCGGATGGCGAGGGAGCACGTCTCCTGGTTCCAGGACTTCGACACGATCCTCGAGTGGAACCTCCCCTTCGCCAAGTGGTTCCTCGGTGGGAAGCTCAACGTCAGCTACA
The DNA here is from genome assembly GCA_035544475.1 of Candidatus Dormiibacterota bacterium. GTDB lineage: Bacteria > Chloroflexota > Dormibacteria > Aeolococcales > Aeolococcaceae > CF-96. The sequence continues at coordinate 3,561 of DATKEY010000148.1, forward strand.
ACTGTCTCGACCGCCACGTGGAGGCCGGCCGCGGCGACAAGGTCGCCTACCACTGGGAGGGTGAGCCGGGCGACACCCTGACGATCACCTACTCCCAGCTCCTCAAGGACGTCTGCCGGTTCGCGAACGCCCTCAAGGGTCTCGGGGTCAAGCGGGGCGACCGCGTCGGCATCTACATGCCGATGATCCCCGAGCTCCCGGTCGCCATGCTCGCCTGCGCGCGCATCGGCGCCGCCCACTCCGTGGTGTTCGGTGGCTTCAGCGCCGACGCGCTCAAGGACCGCTGCAACGACGCCCAGGCCACCCTGGTGATCACCGCCGACGAGGGCTGGCGTCGCGGCAAGACGGTGCCGCTCAAGGCGAACACCGACGATGCG
>DATKEY010000149.1:0-7012 GCA_035544475.1 Candidatus Dormiibacterota bacterium
CAGCTGGCCTGCTGCAGCGTGGTCATGCCGCGCACGATGGCGGCACGGCGCAGCACCGACTGTGACGAGCGGTCGACGATGAGCTGCCGGTAGTCCTCGTCGACCTGGAGGCACTCGAAGACCCCGGTCCGGCCGTAGAACCCGCTGTTCGAGCAGCGAGCGCACCCCGCGCCGGCCATGGGCTGGAACTGCGGAAGCTGGTCGCGGACCGTCCGATAGAACTCGACTTCGTCAGGGCCCGGGACGTGCTCCGCCGCGCAGCGCGAGCAGATGGTGCGCACCAGCCGCTGGGCGATGACGCCGGTCAGCGCCGAGGCGACGAGGAAGGACTCGATGCCCATGTCCACGAAGCGATGGATGGCGCCGGCCGCGTCCGAGGCGTGGAGCGAGCAGAGCACCAGGTGACCGGTGAGCGCCGCCTGGATGGCGATGCCCGCGGTCTCGGCGTCGCGCACCTCGCCGATGAGGATGACGTCGGGGTCCTGGCGGAGGATCGCCCGCAGGCCGTTGGCGAAGGTGACGCCCGCGAGCTTGTTGATCCTGATCTGGTTGATGTCGCCGAACTGGTACTCGACCGGGTCCTCGATGGTGGTGATGTTGAGCTGGTTGCGGTCGAGCTCGTTGAGCAGCGAGTAGAGGGTCGTCGTCTTGCCGGCGCCGGTCGGCCCGCTGACGACGATGAGCCCGTGCGGCGAGCCGGCGAGCCGGCGCAGCCTCTTCTCCACGTCGGTCTCCAGCCCCAGCGACGCGAGCGAGACCAGCGAGCGCGACTTGTCGAGGAGGCGCAGGACGATCTTCTCGCCCCAGATCGTCTCCATGCTGGCGACGCGGATGTCGATCTCGCGTCCGTCGATCATCGTGGCGATCTGGCCGTCCTGGGCGCGATGGCGGTCGACGATGTCCATCGAGGCCATCACCTTGATCCGGGACGCGATCGAGCCGGCGAGATCGCGTGGCAGGTCGTTGACGTCGAGAAGGGTGCCGTCGACGCGGAGTCGGACGCGCAGGCGGTCCTCCTGCGGCTCGATATGGATATCGGAGGCGCGATCCCTGACCCCCTGCGCGAGGAGGAGGTCCACGAGCTGGACCACGGGGGCGTCGACGGCGACCGTCGCGGCGCTGCTCGGCGCCTGCTGGACGCGGTTGCCGACGGCTCGCGCGGCGGCGCGGTCGATGCGATCGATGACGCCGTAATGGCGGTCGATCGCGATCTGAAGGGCCTGGCGGCCGGTGAGGTGCAGCACCACGTCGCGGCCGGCCGCGGTCTTCACCGCGTCGAGGAGCTCGGCGCTGTGGAGAGCGCTGGTCGCGACGTGGAGGCTGCCCGCGTCGTCCAGGGAGAGGGGAAGGACGCCGAGGTCGCGCGCCGTCGGACCGTCCAGACTCAGCAGGGCCTCGTCGGTGGATACCTCCACGGCGAGGTCGACGATGGCGCATCCCGTCTGCAGGCTGAGCGCGGAGACGAGATCGCGCTCCCTGACCCCCTTCTCGACGAGCAGCTCGCCGAGGGGACGGTGGTCACGCTTCTGCAGGCGGAGCGCCTCCTTGAGGATCTCGCTCCGAACGGCGCCGCGCTCGAGGAGGATCTCGCCGAGGGGACGGCCTCGGGGTGCGCGAGCGTCGCTTCCACGACCTCGCTTCAGTTCGAGCATTCCAGAACCCCCGCGGACTCACCGCGAGGGAACTCCACAAGCCGGTGCTGCCGCATGCGAGAAACTCCTGATCGATCTGGGAGCGGCCACCGTGTCGCGCGCTGCGATCGCTGTCCGTCTCCAGCAGGCTACGGTGGGGGCGCAACCGCCACCAGCCCCGCCTGAGCCGTCGCGCCACCCCAAAACGGGTTGTCCAACCCAGGTGGGGGGTGGATCAGACCTCCAGCAGCGCGCGCAGTCGCCGCAGCAGATCCCGTGGACGCAGCGGCTTGAGCACGAAGTCGTCGCACGAGGTGACGGCCCGTTCCTGCGTGTCCCCGATGCGATCGGCGGAGAACGCGACGATCCTCACCACGCGCCCTGCGGCCAGCTCGCGCAGCCGGGGGACGATGTCCAGTCCATTCCCGTCCGGCAGCTGCGCGTCGAGCAGCACCAGGTCGTGCGCGCCACCGGCGAGGGCCGCCACCGCCTCGGCGCAGCTCCCGACCGCGTCGACCACGTATCCCGCTGCCTGGAGCACCGTCAGCGTCGACTCCCTGCTCACCTCGTCGTCCTCGACGAGGAGCACCGAGTGTCCCCGGCCGTCGTCGTCGACGTTCGCACGATGCTCGTCGATCGCCTCCTCCAGCTCCGGTCCCAGGTGCGGACTGCGCGCCAGGCGGACGGTGAACGCGAAGCGGCTGCCCGCGCCGGGCCACGACGACACCGCGAGCCGTCCTCCATGCAGCTCGACGATCGCCCGCGCGATCGCCAGCCCCAGGCCCGTCCCCGGCGCCGAGGTCCCCTGCACCCTCTCGAAGGGCTCGAAGATCCGCTCCAGGTCGGACTGATCGATGCCCGTCCCGGTGTCGCAGACGGCGATGGTCAGGTCGTGCTCGCCGATGGCCAGCTCGACCCATGCCCTGCCCCCCGCGGGGGTGAACTTCACGGCGTTGGTCAGCAGGTTGAGCACCACCTGGCGGAGGCGCAGCGGGTCGGCCAGGACGCGTGGGATGTCCTCCCCGCCGGGGATGTCGACGGTCAGCCCGGCATCCGCCGCCAGCGGCGCAATGGTCGACAGTACGTCGCGGAGGAGCGCCGCCACGTCGACGGGCTGCAGCCGCACCTCGAGCCGGCGCGACTGGATCCGAGAGAGATCGAGGAGGTTGTCGACGAGGGCCATGACATGGCGTGCCACCGTACCGATCCGGGCGGCGAGGTCCGGCGCGCGGTCGGTCCCGACGACACCGAGCCCGGGATCGGCGAGCAGCTCGGCCGACATGACGATCCCGCTGAGGGAGCTGCGCAGCTCGTGCGACATGCTCCCGAGGAACCGCCAGTGGTCCTCGTCCTGCCGCCGCAACCGCCGCGAGACCACGGTGAGCTGGTCGAGCAGCTCGGTGGTGTCGCCCTCGGCGCGGACCAGGGCGCGCTCGACGGCGCCCGCCACCTCGACGGCCGCCGCCTCATCCACCTCGTCGAACTCGCCCTCACGGTGGTTGGCGCACATCAGCAACCCTCGCGGCGATCCGTTCACCGTGAGGGGCACGCCGAGCAGCGAGGTCATCTGCGGATGCGACGCGGGAAACCCCGCATGAGCGGGGTGCCGGCGCAGGTCGGCGAGGCGGAGCGGACGTCCCCCGAGCATGAGCGCCCGGAGAAGCCCATGGGCCGTGGGGGGAGCCCCGATCCGTGCCGCGGCGGCCGGGGTGAGTCCGGCGTGGACGAAGGTCGTGACCCGGACGCCGCCAGGCTCGACGAGGAGAAGTGCGGCGTATTCCGCGTCGATGACCGAGCGCGCCAGGTCGACCGCCGACTGGAGGATGTCGTCCGGGCGCACCTGCTGGAGCAGCGACAGGTTGGTCGTGACCAGACGCCGCACCTGGGCACGCACCATCTGTGCCGCCCGGCTGGCGCGTGTGTGGACGACGAGGCGCGCCGCGACGGCGGCGAAGTCGATGGCGAGTGCCTCGTCGATCTCGTCGAAGGGCTCACCGTCGGTCCGGTCGAGGATCACCAGATGGCCGATGGTCCCTCGATGCGGCGTCCGGAGTGGCAGCCCGAGGAAGGCGAGGCGCCGGTCCGGGAGGTCGGGATGGACATACCCGGTGTCGGTCCGGAGGTCGGCGATGCGCATCGGCCGGTCCTCGACCACGAGCGCTCCGAACACCCCCGGCGGGTCCCCGGCGAAAGAGTTGAGGAGTGCCTCCTCGTCGGGCCGAAGGCCCGCGCCGGCGATGGTCGCGAAGGGCTGCCCGTTGGGGCTCGACAGGGCGACGGCGGCGACGTCGCAGGCGAGGAGCTCGCGCGCGGCCTCTGCGATCGCGGGGACGAGGCCGACCTCGTCGCCGATCTCGCGAACCATCTCCAGGGCGGCCCAGCGGCGTTCGAGGCGAGCGTCGAGCAGCCCCGGGGCGCCAAAGCGCGCGTGCGCCGTGTCGACGAGGAGCACGTGGGCGACGGGTCCGCCGCCGGCCACGGGCCAGGCCCGGACGCCGACGGGCACCGGGCCCTGTGACGTCCCGATCACCGCCCCGACCGCCACCGTCGCCCCGACGCCGAGACCTGCGCGCAGCCTGCCCGCGAGGTCGTCCCCGGCGGTGGCGAGCGACCCGACCCCGCGTCCGGCGAGCGCGCCGGGGTCGCCGCCGAGGAGTGTCGCCAGTGCGGCGTTGGCGTCGATGATCCGGAGGTCGGCGTCGAGCGTGGCCATCGCCAGGGGGCCGTCGAAGACGGCGCGGAGACGGCCCTCGCGATCGCGCTCCCGGCGCGCCGCCCGGGCGGCGGCGAGCGCCTCGCCGGTGTGGGCGGTGAGCTCGAGGAGGCGGAGTCGCGTCGCGAGGTCGCCGACAGCCGTCCGATCATCGGTGAAGAGCTCGAGGACGCCGGCGACCACCCCCTCGGCGACGACCGGCAGCTCCGCCCCGGCGACGATCCCGGTCATCGCCGCGGCGCGCCGGCGGAGGAAGGAGGCGTCCGCGGCGACGTCCTCCATCCAGCGCGCGGCGCGCTCGAGCCGGACGCTCACCGGGACGGCCGCCTCGCCCACAGCCACGGCCTGGTCCACCGCCCGGAACGGCTCGAAGCGTTCGGGGTCGGCGAGGTACCAGGACGGGCAGGAGACGAGCGCGCCGCCCTCCTCGACCGCCAGGGCGTGCCCGACCGGCCAGCCGAGCCGCTGCGCGATCACCGCCGCGGCGAGCGGCAGCGCCTCGGTGGCGTCGTCGATCCCCGCGAGGGCGGCGACGAGAGCCTCGACGTCGCCGCCCTCGGGGATCGGAAGGGCCTCGGACCGCACGCCGTCGCTCCCGTCCCGCGTCAGACCGCGAAGAGCTCGGGGAGCAGGCCTCGCCGGAGGGCGGTGACCACCGCCTCGAGCTGGCTGTGGCAGTCGAGCTTCGAGAGGATGCTCTTCACGTGGCCGCGAGAGGTGTGGACGCTCACGCCCAGCCGGCTCGCGATCGTCTGCGGGTCCATCCCCGTCCCCATGGCGCGCAGCACCTCCATCTCGCGGTCGGTGAGGTCGGAGGCCCCCGGCGGCGCCGGCGCCTGTGGACGCCGCAGCCGCGCGACGCGGTCGAGAACGGCGGCGAGTGTGGCGCCGTCGACGACCATCCCGCCGTCGCGCGCCGTCCGCAGCGCCCAGAGCACCTCGGCGACGCCGCTCTCCTTGGGCAGGAATCCGCAGACCCCGGCGCCGGCGGCGCGGGCCAGGACGGCGACGTCGGTGTGGCCGGTGAGGACGACGATGCGCAGCTCCGGGCGCGCGGCGCGCAGCTGGGCGGCGAGATCGATGCCGTCGCCGTCGGGGAGCTGGACGTCGAGGAGCACGATGTCCGGCTCCTCGTCCGCCGCCAGCAGCCTCGCCTGGGCGACGGTCGGCGCCGTTCCCACGCAGTGGAGGTCGGCCTGGCTGTCGATGGCGAAGCCGAGCGACTCCGCGAGGGCACGGTGGTCGTCGACCACGAGGACCCGAGCCGGGGGCTCGCCGGCGCGCCGCCCGACCAGGCCGACGCCCAGCTCCGCGTCGGTGGACGCCGGGGAGCCGCCGATCTCGCCGTCCGCCATCTCAGCTCCCAGTCCTCGGTCACGCCCGTCGACGGGCGTGGGAGGTCAGGATAGTGGCTGCGTCCCCCGCGTGACGCCCGGCTTCAGCCGCCGAGCGCCTGGAGGTTGGCGAGGACGGTGAGCAGGGCGGTGAGGGCGAAGACCGCCGTGACCGCCGCCGCCGCCCGCCGGGGGAGGATGGAGAGGCCGAGGAGGATCGCCGCGAGGACCACCGCCTTGAGCGCCCAGAGGCTCGCCATCCCGACGTGCGCGTACAGGGAGGCGGCGAGCGGGTTGCGCTCGTGAAACCCCAGGGCGAGGGCGCGGCCGGTGCAGAGGCAGTCGGCGGCGCTCATCCCGCAGTAGACGATCCAGAGGAGGCGGAGCGTCCGGTCCCGGAGCAGGCCGGCGACGTCGGGCCGCCGCCGCGCGAGCGCGCGCGTGCGCACGTTGCCTGCGTTGCGGTGGGTCAGGGCCGTCGAGCCTCGCGAGATGCGGTGGGGCGGACCCCCCGAGCCTACCGCCCCTGCGGGGCGAAGCGGTGACGCCGTGTAGGCGGACGCGTGACGCAGGAGCGATTCTTACATATCTGATATGATGCGTCCTGCTGGGAGGGGCCGGGGTGGCGGCGATGAGAGGGAGCGGGCAGGCCCTTTCGCGGCCCGCCGGCACGAGGGGCGCCGGTGGTTCGATCCACCGGGGCGCCGAGGGGGGGGCTTCGCCTGGAGGAGCCCCGATGCCCACAACGATGGCGACCCTGCCGAAGACGACCCGCGGCCGCCTGCCTCTCCCCGGGAGGCTGCGCAGTGCTGCGGCCGGCGTGGCCCTGATCGGGCTCACCGCGCTACCCGCGGGCGCCCTGACAGCAGCCGCGGCGTCCGAGGTGCCGCCGGCCAACGTGATCGTCCGCTCCACCGGCGTCGAGGCCGCCGCGCAAGCGGTCGCCCGCGCCGGCGGCACCGTGCTCCGGCCACTCACCGCCGTCGACGGGGTGGTCGCACGCATGCCGTCTGCGCGCCTGGCCGCCCTGGCCACATCGACGCCGGCGATCCGGGTCACCCCCGACATTTCGCTGCGCCTTTCGGGCACCGCTGCCTGGAGCCCCGTCGGGGACACGGGCTCCATGTACGAGACCACAAATCTCACCGGCGCCCAGGGGCTGTGGAGCATGGGCGCGACCGGTCGCGGCGTCGGCGTGGCGCTCATCGACTCGGGCGTCGCCCCGGTCGAGGGGCTGACGGGGACGGGCAAGGTGGTCGACGGCCCTGACCTCTCCTTCGACTCCCAGTCGCCAGAGCTCCAGCACATCGACTCGTACGGGCATGGGACGCACA
>DATKEY010000150.1:0-12180 GCA_035544475.1 Candidatus Dormiibacterota bacterium
CCCGGCGGGGTGGGCGTGACCACCGCGGGCATCACCGTGCGGGTGAGCGTCGACTTCCGCGACCTCGTCACCGACGTGGGCGTCCGCCCCGGCGACCTGGTGCGCCGCGGCCAGCCGCTCCTCTCCCTCGATCCCGCTCCCTTCCAGGTGCAGGCGACCCAGCTGAACGCCAAGCTCCAGCTGCTCGCCTCGCAGATCCAGAGCGCGACCCAGCGGATGCAGATCGCCGCGGGCAAGGGCGACCAGGCCACCGCCACCGCCCTCGCCGAGCAGATCAACAGCTACCAGGGCCAGCAGGCGATCGTGCAGCAGCAGATCGACATCGCCCAGGGCCGCGCCACCCAGATCCTCTCCCCGATCGACGGCGTCATCGGCAACGTCAGCGCCCAGCCCGGCGGCTTCGCCACCCCCGGCCAGGTGCTCCTCACCGTGCTCGACCTCACCCACATCCAGGTGACCGCGAACCTCCCCATCGCGGACCGGCTGTCGGTGCAGGAGGGCGCCAACGCCGACGTCACCCTCACCAACCTCCCGGGCGTCGGTCTCCAGGGCAAGGTGATCCAGATCGCCGCCGGCGCCGACCCGACCAACGGGCAGACCTTCCAGGCGACGATCGACGCCACCAACACCGCCGACAAGCGGGTGATCCCCGGCCTCCAGGCCTACGTGCGGCTCACCGTCGAGCACCAGAGCCCGGTCGTCATCGCCCGCAGCGCGGTGCTCAACGTCGACCAGGACCCGACCGTGTACGTGGTCGAGGGCCAGGTGGTGCACCGCCAGCACGTCGAGATCGGCGTCTCCGACGGTACCTACGTCGAGGTCCTCCAGGGCCTGCAGGCGGGTGACCTCGCCGTCGACAACCCGAGCAGCCTCGGCGACGGCGACCCTGTCCGCATCGTCTCGACGCGGACGAGCTAGTGACGACGGCCTCCCCGGTGCGCCCAGCGGTCGGCGCCGGGACCAGCGCACCACGCCTCGGTCCCGGGCGGGCCACCGAGCCGCGCGGGCTGCTCCGGCGGCTGCCGGTCGCCGTGCCCGCCGTCGGCCTGCTGCTCTGCCTCCTCGGGCTGAACTTCCCCTGGCTGGGAGTCGCCCTCGAGACCGAGCGGCACGCCGTCGACCTCCGAGTGGTGGCCGCGGGGATGCCCGACTCCCGGCTGATCTCCTACGGCAGCCTGGCGGCGATCGCGCTCGTCGTCTGCGCCACCCTCCTGGTCCGGGCGAAGGGCCGGCCCACCCCGGCGATCGCGGTCTGCGGGGCGATCATGCTGATGCTCCCGCTCCTCTTCGTCGTGCAGTCGGCGATCAGCGACTTCCAGCTGGTCCAGCACATCAACCAGCAGAACGCCGAGATGCGCTCGATCACCACGCAGCTCGGCTACAGCATCCCGCGCAGCGGTCCGACGTCGGTGCTCCTCTACCCCATCGGCGGCAGCACCCGCGCGATCTCCGCCGACCTGCGGCCGGGATGGGTGATGAGCCTCGTCGGCGGCGCGCTCGTCTTCGCCTTCGGGCTCGTCGCGCTGCTCCGCGGCCTGCGCACCGACCGCCGGCTGCGCTGGGGCTCGCTCGCCTTCGCGGTCGTCCTCGCCATCCTCCTCGGCCGCGGCGCCTTCGCGAACTACATCGCATCGTCGGCGGAGCAGGCATCGCGCGCCGGCGAGTACAGCCGCGCGACCCAGCTCTTCGACTACGCGCAGCGCCTCAACCCGCTGCTCCGCTACAACGCGAACTTCGAGCTCGGCCTCGGCCAGGCGCTCGGCGCCTCGGGCGACAGCAGCTCGCCGCTCGCCCTCTACGCGCAGTCGAAGGCCCTCGGCACCCAGAACGACACCGTCGACCAGCTCGCCGACCTCCAGCAGGCGGCGACCGCGGCGCCGAGCAACCTGGTCATCGTCCAGGAGCTCATCTCCCAGGCGCGCAAGGCGGCGCTCGTCGACCACAACCGCGGCCTGATGCAGGCGATCGTCTCGCAGCCCTACGGCGACCTCCCCGCGGCCCACTACGCCCTCGGCCGCATCCTCTACAAGGGCGGCGACTTCGACCACGCCATCGACCAGTTCCTGCGCACCGTCCAGCTCACCAACGACCCCAACGTGCGGTCGTCGGCGTACACCTACATCTCGCTCAGCGAGACGGCGATGGGGCGTGACTCCGACGCGCGCAGCCACCTGCTCACCGCGATCGCGCTCGACACCGAGTACAACAACTCGCTGGCGCGCAGCCTCGCCGCCGGCCTCTACGTGTCGGAGCCGAGGAAGCACTGATGCGCCTGCGCCTGCTCGCCGCGTTCTGCATCGTCGCCGCCACCGGCTGGTGGCTCGGCAGCTTCCGCACGGAGGTGTTCCACCGCGGCGCCGCCCACATGTACAGCGTCGACTTCAAGGGCGCGCGGTGGATCCAGGCGAGCGCGGGAGCTCCCCGCTCGTACTTCCACTACGACCTCCCGCTCCAGTCCGTGCCGGACAGCGCCACCCTCTGGGTCGACGCCAACCAGTGGTACGACGCCTATGTCAACGGCCGCCGCATCGACAGTGACGCAAGCGATATCAAGTCGGGGGTGCCCGCCAAGGCGCACGCCGTCGACCTCACCCGCTGGCTCGTCGCCGGCCAGAACACCGTCGCGCTCGACATCAGCAACGCCAACAGCGGCACCGCCTCGATGCGCGGTCGCCTCGTGCTCGTGACCAACGGCAAGGAGACCGACTACACGACCTCCTCGCCCGGCTGGCGTGCCACCTCGAACAGCGCCCTGGTGAAGCCGCGGGGCAGCCTCCATCTCCCGCAGTTCTTCAGCGTCAAGTACGACGCGTCGGCGTGGCCGGCGGCGGTGCCGTCCCCGACGCTGCGCACCTCGATCGTCGCCTCGGTCCCCGAGTCGGTGATGGAGCAGCCCTTCAACGCCGAGGCGATCAGCGCCCCGAACCCGACGAAGGAGATGGCGGCGAGCGTGATCGTCGACCTCCCCGGTCAGCCGACGGACGGCTGGATCCGGGTCGCGTCCTCCGGCCCGTACGGCCTCTTCCTCAACGGCGACCTGCTCACCTACCGCAGCCAGCCCGCGTTCACCGGGAAGGGGGTGCCCGCCGAGGTCCTCAACCTCTTCAACCTCGGCCAGTTCTTCCATCCCGGGGCGAACGTGCTCGCCTTCCACGTCACCGCGAGCCCGGTGGCGACGCTCTACGTCGACGGCACCATCCAGACCACCGCCGGCAGCGTCACTCTGAACAGCGGCCAGAACTGGTCGGCGGTACCGTATCCGTTCGGCAACGCACTCGCCCAGCCGTCGGTCACCGACAAGGCGGCCTTCATCGGCACCACCGGCATCGTCTGGCCCCAGGGCCTCGCCAAGCGGGTGATCGGAGTCAACAAGGTCGACACCCCGCCGTCGGTCGTCTACACCGACCGCTTCGCCACCCTCGGCGGCACCCTCGCCCTCTGGGTCCTCGTCGCCGGTCTCGTCGCGCTCATGGCGGGCATCCCGTTCAGCCGCGCGCTCCTCACCGACGCCGTCGGGCACCTGCCCGGGATGGCGGCGATCGCCGCCACCGAGCAGTTCGCCCGGTTGCGCGACGTGCTCGCCCCCTTCCCGCACGTGCCCTGGGTGCTGGTCGCGCTCCTCGGCACGGTCTTCGCCGGCAAGGTGGTCAGCGGCCTGGTGGTGACGGGGACGACCGAGCGCATCGCGCTTCGAGCCATCACGGCCTGGCACCGGCTTCGCGCGGTGCGGATTCCCCAGGTGCCGAAGCTGCCGCAGCTGTCCCCGATCGCCCACCGCGTCGCCGGTCTGCTGATGCGCTGGGAGATCGCCGCCGTCGGGATGATCTCCCTGATCTGCGGCGGCGCCGCCCTCTACCGGATCGGCTACCAGCCGTTGTGGCAGGACGAGCTCGCCAGCCTCCTCGCCGCCCAGGGCATCCGCGGCCACCTGCTGCCCACGCTGCCGAGCGGTCTCCTCTACTTCAAGGGGGAGCTCTACAGCGCGCTGCTCGCGGTGCTCGGCGCCATCACCGGTGACACCGCGACCCCGCTGCGCATCCCGAGCGCGCTCTGGTACGTGGCCACCATCCTCGCCTTCGGGCTGCTACTCCTGCCGATGGTGCTCAGGCGCCGCTCGCTGCTGCTGGTGGCGACCACCGTGCTCTTCGCCACCGCGCCGATGGAGCTGCTCTGGTCGCGCGACGTGCGCATGTACCAGCAGGCGCAGTTCTTCGCGATCCTCTTCGTGGTCTTCTTCGCGAAGGCGCTGCAGCGGCCGCGCACCCGGACGATCGCCGCCGCGGCGGTGACCATGCTGCTGATGTACCTCTCCCACGAGGAGACGTTCATCTTCCTGCCCGCCATCCCGCTCGTCTTCCTCGCGGTGATGCGGCTGCGCTGGGTCCGCGACTGGCGCTGGTGGCTGTTCGGCGGTGGCGCCTTCGCGATCATCGGCCTCCAGTACCTGCTGACCGCCAAGACCCATCCGCCGTTCTTCGGCTTCGACCACAGTGACAAGCCGTACGTCACCTACGACGCCCACAACTTCTACTGGTACATCTCCAAGGTGTACTTCCCGACCGCGACCCGGGCCGGCGGCCTGGCGCTCATCAGCAGCTTCGCGGTCATCGCCGGAGTGGTCGGCGCGGTCCGCCGCAACTTCATGCGGCTCTACCTCTCGGCGTTCCTCTGGATCCCGGTGCTCGCCCTGAGCACGGTCTTCTCCCCGAAGATCGCCCGCTACGTCTTCGTCACCATCCCGCTCCTCTTCGTGCTCGCCGCCCTCGGCGCCACCGACGTCATCGGCGCGCTGCGCCGGGTGCACAGCGCCATCGGATCGGGGATCCGCGAGCGGCGGGCCGCGATCCGCCTGGTGGCCATCGCGACCGTCCCCGGATTCGCGTGGCTCGGGCTCTCGCTCACCGGCGGCGCCGGCGACTACGGCCTCGCCTTCGCGAACGCCACCGGGGCCACCGTCGCCTACGCCCACACCGACTACAGCGGTGTCGGGGCCTACATGAAGGCGCACGAGAAGCCCGGAGACCTCTTCGTCACCCTCGCACCCCCGGACGACCCGGCCTACTACGTCGGCCGCATCCCCGACATGACGATCGCCACCGGCCGCGACAAGCTCCTCTTCCTCATGGAGAAGGACGGCGAGGCCGTGGACACCAACTTCGGAGTGCCGGCGATCCTCACCGTCCAGGACCTCCAGAAGGTCATCGAGAACCACCGGCGCGTCTGGATCATGACCGACCAGGGGTCGTACCTGAACAGCGTCGCGCCGGCGATCACCAACCTCATCAAGGACCAGTTCGACGTCGTCGCGGAGACGGCCACCGCAGCGCTGTACTTCCGCGGAGACTGAGGACGCAGCCCCGCTCCCGGCGGGGACAGGAGAATCATGACAAGACGCCAGGTGGGGGTCCTCACGCTCGCCGCCATCACCGGGGTGATCGCCGTGGTCCTCGTGATGGCCGTGGGCCGGGGCGGCGGCCAGCCGCCGAACTCCACTCCATCCCTCGTCATCGGAACTCCCGTCGCCACGCCCGCGAACGGCAAGGCGACGCCGCCGCCGGTCGACGCGACCGCGCGGAAGCGGCTCGCCGACATCCTCACCACGATGCACCAGAACGCCTTCAACGCCCAGGCGCCCTCCACCAAGGGGAGCAGCCTGCCCGGCGGCCTGTACATCAACTGGCGGGGTGACTGGGACGGCGACCCCAGCACCGCGAGCGACAACACCAACATCCAGACGAGCGGCTCGAGCGACGACCAGACCGGTGCCTCGCCCCGACACGACCCCGTCGTCGACCTGATGTACCTGCGCAACCTGCGCGCCTTCATGTACTACGCCCCGAACGACCACTCCTTCGACGGCGACGCCGCCCGGATGGACCCGATCGTGAGAGCGGAGTTCGCGGGCTACACGTACTACCGTTCCTGGATCTACTTCCAGCTCCTCGACCTCAACGCCTTCCAGCCCCACAGGGGGTGGGACCTGCTCGCCGAGCACTTCGTCCAGGGCGTCTACCACGGCTTCTACAACTCCGCCGCCGGCACCATCATCGACAAGTCCCACAACAACTACCGCACCGACTTCGCCGCCGAGTCCGCCGCGGCCTTCGCCGACGCCGGCGCCCGCTTCAACGACTCCGCCATGACCGCCGCGGCGAAGTCGACCACCGAGCACCTGCTCACCTACGCCCAGGACCCCAACACCCACCTCTACCCCCTGCAGATGAACTACCAGCAGGGCGGGGACGCGGTGGGCCAGGCCCAGATCAAGATCGGCGAGCAGGCCCAGACCCTCGATTCGCTGCTCACCGTCTACGACCACGTCCGGATCCCGCAGATCCTCACCGCGGTCAAGGCGGCGGTCGACGAGATGTACAACCCCGCCCTCGGCCTCTACGACAGCCTCAACGGCGGCTTCTTCTTCTCGGTCGACTACGACGGCAAGGGGCTGCAGAGCGCCTACAAGGAGAGCCGGCAGGCCTGGATGGTCCAGCTCCTCGGCCACCTCAACGCCGACGCCGGCGGCCAGGCCCAGCGCCTCGCCGACATGACCTCGGTGGTCGCCAACAAGATGTGGCAGAACGCCCTCCACGGCTACGTCTACCGCACCAGCGACAACTGGGGCGTGTACACCAATCACAGCGGCCCCAACCACACGGCCGTGGATGAGAACTTCGTGACCTCCGAGGCGATGGGCATCGCCGGGAATGTGCTCGCTCCGAGCGTCGTGGTGCCCTGATTCCGTTCTCCGGCAAGAAACATCTGTTCGTGCCATCCGGGGGCAAAACGCCCGGAGTTGTGCACAACCCTGCCGGGAACCTGTCACAATGGGCCCAGGGGGGCCAGTTCCTGCACGCGTTCTCGAGGTCGATCCAGCCGATGTCCACCCCTCGGTGGTCCTCCCGACCCCCGCAGCGCGCCCTGAGGGCGCGCCCTGACGGGCCTGGACGGGCAGCTCCGCGACGACCTGCGCGGCACCCTCACACTCCGCAAGTTTGCCCCCGATGTCCCGTCATACCATCGGACGGACGAGGCGCCATCGGGTGGCGGTCCGGGCCAGGACCAGAGAGGTGGGACGGAAGGGTTCACAAAACCGTCCCCATGGTTCAAGATCACCCGCCAGGAAGGGACGGATGGACCACACAATCGCTATCGCTGGAGCCGGATACGTCGGCCTTGTGACCGGCGCATGCCTCGCCTCGGCCCGCCGGCGGGTCATCATGGTCGAGGTCGATCCGGAGAAGCGCCAGACCCTCGCCGAGGGCCGGGTGCCGATCTACGAGCCGGGCCTCGAGCCCCTGCTCCGCGCCGCCCTCGACGCCGGCCACCTCGAGGTGACCGACGACTGGGCCGCAGCCCTCGCCGAGGCCTCCATGGTGGTGGTCGCCGTCGGCACCCCGCCCCGGGCCGACGGCCGCGCGGACCTCACCGCGGTCGAGGGGGTGATCGCGACCGTGCGCGCCCACGCCCGTCCCGGCACCGTCCTGGTGATGAAGAGCACCGTGCCTCCCGGCACCTCCGCCCGCCTCCAGCAGCAGCTCAGGGGCGAGCCCTTCGCCATCCCGATCGTCTCCTGCCCCGAGTTCCTCCGCGAGGGCGCGGCCATCGATGACGTCCGCAACGCCACCCGGGTGGTCGTGGGCGGCCTCGACCGCGATGCCTGCGAGCGGGTCGCCGACGTGATGGGCGTCCCCGGCGCCGAGGTGGTGCGCACCGACAACACCAGCGCCGAGTTGATCAAGTACGGGAGCAACTCCTTCCTCGCGCTGAAGATCTCCTTCATCAACGAGATCGCCAACGTCTGCGACCTCATGGGTGGCGACGTCGACGCGGTCGCCCACGGCATGGGCCTCGACCCGCGCATCGGGCGTGCCTTCCTCAACGCCGGCCTCGGCTTCGGCGGCTCGTGCTTCCCCAAGGACGTGCGCGCCCTCGACCAGGCGGCCGGCCGGTACGGCTACAGCTTCTGGATGCTGAAGACCGCCATCGAGGTCAACGACCAGCAGCGGATGCGCTTCGTCAGCAAGATCCGCGCCGCGGTCGACGGTCCCATCGAGGGCAAGCGCATCGCCATCCTCGGCCTCGCCTTCAAGCCCGGCACCGACGACATGCGTCAGGCCTGCAGCATCGACGTGGCCATGCGGCTGATGGAGCTGGGCGCCGAGGTGGTGGCCCACGACCCCGTCGCCATGGAGAAGGCGGCCCCGATGCTCCCCGGCGTCGAGCTGGCGGAGACCGCCTACGAGGCCGTCGACGGCGCCGACTGCGTCGCACTGGTCACCGAGTGGCCCGAGTACCTCCACATGAACTGGAACCGGGTGCGTCACCTGGTCAAGCGGCCCCTGGTCGTCGACGGGCGCAACTGCCTCGACCGCGACGAGATGGCCGCCCACGGGTTCACCTACCACGGCATGGGCCGCCAGCCCGGTGTCGTCCTCTGGGGCCGTCGCGCCACCGACCGCGTCCGCGTCCAGAAGTCCGAGGGCGTGGCGTGAGCTCGGACCGCACCGTCCTCCTCACCGGAGGGGCCGGGTTCATCGGCAGCCACGTCGCCGAGGCGCTGCTCGCCCGCGGCGACCGGGTGGTGGTCGTCGACAACTTCGACACCTTCTACGATCCGGCCATCAAGCGCCGGAACATCGCGAAGGCGCTCGGCAACGCCAACCATCTCCTGGTCGAGGGCGACATCCGCGACGAGCGGACCCTCGCCCGGGCCTGGGCCCACGCTCCCTTCCACGGGGTGATCCACCTCGCGGCGCGGGCGGGGGTCCGGCCCAGCATCCAGGAGCCGATGCTCTACGACGACGTCAACGTCCGCGGCACCACGATGATGCTCGAGCTCGCCCGCCGCTTCCCGAGCGGGCACTTCGTCTTCGGGTCGTCGTCCTCGGTGTACGGCTCCACATCGCCGATCCCGTTCCGGGAGTCCGAGCCGGCCGACCGCCCGTCGTCGCCGTACGCGTCGACGAAGCGGGCCAACGAGCTCGCCTGCCACGCCTACCACCACATCTACGGCATGGACATCGCCTGCCTGCGCTTCTTCACGGTCTACGGGCCGCGGCAGCGCCCGGAGATGGCGATCCACAAGTTCACCCGCCAGATCGACAACGGCGAGGAGGTCGAGCTCTACGGGGACGGCACCTCGCAGCGCGACTACACGTTCGTCGCCGACATCGTCGACGGGGTGCTGCGGGCCCTCGACACCCCGCGCGGCTACCGGATCTACAACCTCGGCACCACCGCGACCACGCCCCTGGCGAGCCTCGCGGAGATGATCGCCGAGCGGGTCGGACGGCCACTGCGGGTGCGCCACCTCCCCGAGCAGGCCGGCGACGTGCCGATCACCTACGCGGACGTCTCCCGGGCCCGGGACGAGCTCGGCTACCGCCCCACCACCCCGATCGCCACCGGCCTCACCCGCTTCGTCGAGTGGTACCGGGCGCTGGTGTCGGGGAAGAGCGAGGCCGAGGCGGCCTGATGGCCATCGAGATGACCCCCTTCGCGAGCGAGGCCGCCCACGGCGACCCCTCCGCGGAGTACCCGTACGACCTCACCGTGGTGGTCCCCCTCTACAAGGAGGAGGAGAACGTCGACTTCGCGGTGGCCGAGCTCCTCGAGGTGCTCGATGCCATGCCCCAGTCGGCCGAGGTCATCCTCGTCGACGACGGCAGCCCCGACGCCACCGGCGCCATGGCCCTCGCCTGGCACGAGCGCGATCCGCGGGTCCGGGTCATCCAGTTCCGCCGCAACTTCGGCCAGACCGCCGCGATCAGCGCCGGCTTCCGCCACGCCCGCGGCCGCGTCGTCGTCCTCATGGACGGCGACCAGCAGAACGACCCCCACGACCTCCCCCGGCTCCTCGCCAAGATGGACGAGGGCTACGACGTCGTCAGCGGCTGGCGGAAGGACCGCAAGGACAAGCTGCTGATGCGGAAGATCCCCTCGCGGATGGCGAACCGCCTCATCAGCAGGATCACCCACACCGAGCTGCACGACTACGGCTGCACGCTCAAGGCGTACCACACCGACGTCGTCCAGCACCTCCACCTCTACGGCGAGCTCCACCGGTTCATCCCCGCCCTCGCCGGCCTCGTCGGCGCCCGGGTGGTCGAGATCCCGGTCAACCACCGCCCCCGGACCCGGGGGAGCAGCAAGTACGGGATCTCGCGCACGGTGCGCGTCCTCCTCGACCTGCTGACGGTGAAGTTCCTTCTGAAGTACGTGGCGCGGCCGATGCAGTTCTTCGGACTGCTCGGGCTGATGAGCTTCATGCTGGGGTTCTGCTCGCTCGCCGGCCTGCTCATCGAGAAGGCGGTGGCCGGGGTGGGGCTCGCCGAGCGCCCCCTGCTCATCCTCAGCGTGCTCCTGGTGATCCTCGGCGTACAGTTCCTCTCCATGGGACTGCTCGGTGAGCTGCTCACCCGCATCTATCACGAGGTGGGCCAGCGGCCCCCGTACGTGATCCGCCTCACCGCCGGCATCGAGCTCGACGCCGACCACGCCGCCTCCGACCCCGTGGCCGCTCTCGCCGGCCAGGGCCCGGGCTCGGCCGCCGAGGTCGACGTCGAGGACGACGGCATCCCCTCCAGGGAGCTGCCGGGCCGGACCCGGTGGAGCCGGGCCGACCGCGTCGGCCACTCCGGACCCGCCTGACGATGCGCGGACACCTGAAGACGGCCGCCAAGGTGGCCGTGTCGGTGGGGCTGCTCGGCTGGGTGGTCCACAAGGCGGGGCTCCGGAACATCGCCGACACCCTCGCTCACGCGAACGTCGCCTGGCTGGGGGCGGCGGTGCTCCTCGGCTTCGCCGCCACCTGCGTCCAGGCGACCCAGTGGCACGCCCTGCTCGAGGCCCACGGGCTGCGCCGCACCTGGTGGCGCTGCCTGCGCCTCGTGTTCGTGGGCAACACCTTCAACAGCATCCTGCCGAGCTCGATCGGCGGCGACGTCGCCCGGGCGATGATGGTCGCGGACAGCCCCGCCGAGCGCGTCCCCGCGGCCTCGACCGTGGTGCTCCAGCGGCTCTGCAACTTCCCCGGGATGATCGTCCTGATGACCCTGGGGCTGGTGCTGACCCTCGGTGACTCCCGGGCCTCGGAGATCCGCCTCGTCGCCCTCGCCGGGGTTCTCGCCGGCGCGGCCGGGCTGGCCCTCTGCATGACCCCGCTCCTCGGACGGCTGGCGGCCCTCCCCGTGCTCCAGCGGGGCCGGCCGGGCCGCGTCCTCGCCAAGCTCCTCGCCGCCCTCGACGCCTTCCGCGGCCGCCGTTCGGAGCTGCTCTTGGCCAGCGCCCGAGGGACCGCCTTCTGGGGCCTGTCGGTGGTCAACCAGTGGGCCTTCATGCACGCCGTCGGCGTGCCGATCCCGCTCACCTACGCGGCGATCGTGGTGACCACGATCAACGCACTGACGATGCTGCCGGTCTCGATCAACGGGTACGGGATCCGCGAGAACGGCTTCAGCCGCTGGCTCGGCCCGCTCTTCGGATCGAGCGCGCTCGCCGCCCAGAAGGGCACCGCGGTCGGGTTCCTGCTCGCGGCGCAGAGCCTGCTCTGGGCGGGGATCGGGGTCGCCTTCTGGCTCACCGACAAGCGTCACAAGGAGGCCGCCGAGGCCGCCCGCGCCGCCACGGTCGTGCCGGCGGTCGAGCCGGCGGTCGAGCCCACCGCAACCGAGGCGCCGGCGGAGCGCGTCAGCGAGAGGATCGCCTCGTGAACATCCTGATGATCGCCCCGCAGCCGGTGTTCTCGCCGCGGGGGACGCCGATCAGCGTCGTCAACCGCTGCCGGGCGCTGTCCGCCCTCGGCCACACCGTCGACCTGGTCACCTATCCGCTCGGCGAGAACGTCGAGATCGACGGCGTCCGCTGGCTGCGCGCGCCGCGGATCCCCGGGATCCGCTCGGTGAAGATCGGCCCGTCGGCGGCCAAGCTGCCGCTCGACGCCGCGGTCCTCGCGAAGGCCGCCGCCCAGGCGATCCGCGGGCGGAGGAGCTACGACGCCGTCCACACCCACGAGGAGGCCGGCGTCTTCGGCTGGTGGTTCAGCCGCGCGCTCGGGATCCCCCACCTCTACGACATGCACAACGGCCTCGGCGTCGTTCTGCGGAACTACGGGCTCGGCGAGCGCCACCCGGTGGTGCGCACCTTCGAGTGGCTCGAGCGGAAGATGCTCGGCAGCGCTCG
>DATKEY010000151.1:0-21160 GCA_035544475.1 Candidatus Dormiibacterota bacterium
CTTCGAGGTCGTGCGCGAGGCGGCGCACGAGTACCACCCGTCGCTCGGCTCGCCGCAGGAGGCCGCGCTCATCGCCCGCCGGGTGATCGGCTCCGAACTGAGCGAGGTGGTCATTGCGCTCATGCTCGACTCCCGCAACCGGGTGATGGGCTACACCGAGGTGGCACCGGGGGACTTGCCCGCTGCGCGCGGCCTCATCGCGCCGGGGGCGTCGCGGGTGTCGGCGGCGGGGAGTGCCGCTCGGCGTGTGTCGCCTCCCGCTCGCGCTGCATCAGCAGCCCACCGATGACCGTGGAAACTCCGGCGAGCAGCGCCATCCACCAGCCGAACCCGAGGCCGTACGAGAACCTCGTCGGACCAGCGCCGATGCTCTGGAAGGAGTCGTGGTACTCGACCCAGAACAGAAGACACCCCACGACCTCGAGCACACCACCTGCCATGTAGATGGCCGCGTCGGGCGCCGGAAGCTCGGGAAGTGTGAGGGTTTCGGCGAGAAAGCACCGGATCACCAGAAGCGCCGCCACCCCGAGGAGCGCGAGGAACGTCAGCCAGCCCCAGCCGTGGAAGCCGCCGGCGCCAGCGCCCGCCGCGCCACAGAACGGCCCGCTGCACGAGAACGACAGCCAGCTGAGGAACAGCGAGAGGAGGAGCACGACGGAGGCGATTCCGATCACCTGCTCTCCGCGCGACAGCCGGCCGAGCAGTTGCTGTACGTCGAAGCGTGCAGATTGGCCCACAGGGTGTTCCTCCCACGTGCGACGGACCGCGCACCAGCGCGGCGACCCAGCCGGCTCGCAGTCTACGAACGATCCCGCCAACATCGAGTGAACATCTGGCGAGCAACGGGGAGTCAGGCTGAATGGGGTGACTCAGCAGGTCCGGTAGTTGGTGGCCTCCCACCCGTCGGAACGCAGCGCGACGACGACCTGCGCCGGTCCGCTGCGGAAGGTGGCACCATCGCCACCGTCCACGCGATGGCGGCCAGCCGGGCGGCGGGGTGGGTCACGGATCGCCCTCCCCTCGGAGTGGTGGTCCGCCGGCATCGTGGGCGGAGCCCGCGCCAGCCCAATCCGTCCCCGGGTGCCATTCGGCTGCCGTCACCGCGTCGGTACCCGATCAGGTGGGCGCGGTCAGCCCTGGAACGGGGGCCGAGTGCACAGTGGTCACGCGCAGATCGGCGGACCCCGTCTTCCGCCGCGACGACGGCGGTCTTGCGCGGCATGGGTGGTCTGCCACGAGGGGCGCGGCGGCGGATACGATGGACGCCGACCGGCGCGCCAGGGTAGCTCAGAGGTCAGAGCAGCGGATTCATAACCCGCAGGTCGTGGGTTCAAGTCCCACCCCTGGTACGTCCCCTCCTCCCGCGGATGTCGCGACCCTGTCTCGGAGGGGTTGCGGTGCCGCCACGCGGCGCGAACCGCCGTGCGACCTCGCCGACGATTCCCCGGTCGAGAGGGCCGGAGGAAGCAGCGTTGCGGCGTACCGTGCTGGCGGCCGGGCTGGTCGCGGTGAGCATGACCCTGGCGGGCTGTGGTGGCGCACGCCCGCCGGCGATGGCCGTCCTCCCGCCGACCCCGACACCGACCGCGGCGCCGACCCCGGCGCCCACCGCGGTCCCCACGCCGGCGAGCGTGCCGGTGGCGGAGTCCCAGCGGGTCAGGCCGACCGGCACCCCGGCCGCCGCCGTCGCCACCCCGCCGCCCCTCGCGGTGCGCCGGGCCCTCCCGGCGCCGGTGCCGACACCGCGGCCGCCGGTGATCGTCCGCAGCACCCCGACGCCCGCCCCCGCGGAGCCGGACAGGGTGGTGAGCGACAACTGGTCCGGGTACGTGATGCACGGCTCCGGCCTGTGGCAGGCGAGCGGCTCCTGGACCGAGCCCTCGGTGACCTGCACCGCGGCCACCGCGGAGTCGGTGTTCTGGGTCGGGCTCGGCGGCTACCCGAGCTACCCCCTCTACCAGGCGGGGTCGGGCGGGTTCTGCCGCAACGGGACCCCCGTCCACGTCCTGTGGTACGAGCTTCTCGACCCGTCGTCGACCCAGCCGCTGGTGGCGGTGGTGCAGATCCAGCCCGGCGACAGCGTCTCGGCGTCGGTCGACGTGCGCAGCGGCGCGTCGGGCGGCGTCATCCACCTCGTCGACAGCACGATGGGCTTCACCAAGGACGTCCCCTTCACCCCGACGAGCAGCTCGCTCGGGACCGCGGAGTGGATCGCCGAGGCGACGAGCCACGGCGGCACGCCGTCGACGCTCGCCGACTTCGGCTCGGTCGCGTTCTCCGGCTGCAGCGCCGACCTCGGCGCCGACGCCCTCGCCTCGTGGCCGGTGGGGGATCTGACCGAGCTGACCCTCAGCGACCGCAGCGGCGGCGCGGCGACGCCGGGGCCGCTCACCCCGCCGGCCGGCGGTGGCGGCTTCAGCGTGCGCTACAGCGCGAGCTGATCACACCAGGCGGCGGTCGCTCGCCCAGCGCGCGAGCTCGTGCCGGCTGCTCAGCTGGAGCTTGCGGAGCACCGACGAGACGTGGGTCTCGACGGTCCGTGCCGAGAGGTGGAGGCTCTGGGCGACCTCCTTGTAGCTGTAGCCGCGGGCGATATGGCGGAGGACCTCGCGCTCGCGGTTGGTGAGCTGGTCGAGCTCGGGATCGAAGGGCGCGGCCAGCCGGCCGCGGAAGGCGTCCAGGACGAATCCTGCCAACCTCGGCGAGAACACGGCGTCGCCGTCGCGCACCGTGCGGATGGCGGCGACGAGGTCGGCGGGGGAGATCGACTTGGTGACGTAGCCGCCGGCGCCGGCGCGGATCACCGAGATGACGTCCTCGGCGGCGTCGGACACCGAGATGGCGAGGAACCGGGTCTCGGGGAGGACCCGGAGCACCGCCTCGAGCACGGCGCGGCCACCGCCCCCGGGGAGATGGACGTCGAGGAGCACGACGTCGGGACGGGTGGCGAGGATGCCCTCGACCGCGGAGTCGGCGTCCCCGGCGTCGCCGACGATGTCGACGTGGGTGCCGAGCTCGGCGCGCAGGCCGGAGAGGAAGAGGCTGTGGTCGTCGACCAGGAACAGCCGGGTCCGCGCCGCGGGGCTCACGACGCGGGCACCGGGACGCGGAGCTGCACCTCGGTCCCCGACCCCGGGGTGCTCGTCACCACCGCCGTGCCCCCGACCCGCTGGACGCGGCCGCGGATCGACTCGGCGATGCCGTGCCGGTCGGAGGGCACCGACGACGGGTCGAAGCCCCGCCCCTGGTCGCGGACGTAGGCGGTGATCGCCTCGGGCTCGGCCTCGATGTAGACGGAGATCCGCGGGGCACCCGAGTGCCGGGCGGCGTTGAGGGCCGCCTCCTGGCAGGCGAGGACGACGGCGCGCAGCCGGTCGTCGACGGGGCGGTCGCCGACCACGACCGCGTCGACCGCGACGGCGTGCTCGCGCTCGACCCGGGCGGCGAGGCCGTCGACGGCGGCGCCGAGGCTCTCGGCGCCCGGTTCCTCGACCCGGCCGTTGAGCCAGGCCCGCAGCTCGCGCTCCTGGCGGCGGGCGAGGCTGACCACCTCCGGCGGGGCCTCGGCGCGCTGGATGAGGGCGAGGGTGTGGAGCACGGAGTCGTGGAGATGGGCGGCCATCTCGGCGCGCTCCTCGGAGCGGATGCGTTCACGGCGCTCGCCCGCCGCCTCGTGGGCGAGGCGGTAGATCCAGGGTCCGAGGATGAGGCCGAGCCCGGCGGCGGTGACCGCCATCGCGAGGACCGCGGTGCCCGCGAGGGTGAAGGTGCGATGGGCGATGAGGAAGATGCCCATGCCGCCGGTGACGAGCAGTGCGCCGGCCACGATCCGCGGGAGCGAGGAGGGTCCGGCGAAGACCGCCTCGACGGTGCTCGCAGGCAGCCGCCGGCCCATCCGCGACCAGCGGGCGCGGTCGTCCTCGCCGCTGCGCACCCAGATCAGCGCCGAGCCGACGAGCGCGAGGCTGAGCGGGCCGACGAGGGTGTCGCCGAACCACACCCCGACGTCGCGGAGGATCATCAGCCCGCCGGTGATGATCAGCCCCAGGGCGAGCAGACGGCGGGTGGTCGCGCGCGGCGGGGGCCAGGGCGCGGCGGGCGCGCCCTCGGGGTCGTGGCTGACGATCCAGGCGAGGATGTAGATCCCGACCCCGGACCCGCCGGCGACGGCCAGGAGGACGAAGGCGCCGCGGACGAGCAGCGGGTCGACGCCGAGGCGGCGGCCGAGCCCCCCGGCCACGCCGGCGAGGACGCGGTCGTCGGCGCTCCGGGTGAAGGCCAGCCCGTGCCGCCATCGCCCGGCACGCGAGCGATGGGACGGAGCGCCCTCGGGGGCGCTCCCCGGGGGCGGCGCGGGCCGGTCGATGTCGTGGGCTCCTCGGAACGGCGGACCGTGACGCATCGATCTTCCCACGGGCCTGGGGAGGCGGCCATCCGGAGGCGACCCGGTGCCACCCGGGGCCGGTCTCCGGGATCGCCACGGGACATCCCGGATGGCAGGAGGTGGGGGCGGGGCGCACGCTGTCCGCCATGGACGACATCGAGCAGCCCGGGCGGCCCGGCCCGGGCGACGACACCACCCAGGCCGGGCCCCCGCCGTCGCCGGAGCCTGCCCAGGCACCGCCCATGGCAGCGCCGCCCCCGCACTATGCACCGCCTCCGCCGCCCCGGCGGCTCACCCGCAGCGACGACGGCAAGGTCATCGCGGGGGTGGCGAGCGGCATCGGCCGTCACCTCTCGGTCGACGCCAACCTCGTCCGCATCGCCTTCGCCGTGCTCAGCTTCACCGGGGGCGTCGGCTTCCTCCTCTACATCGCCGGCTGGCTCGCGCTGCCCTCGGACTCCGAGCCGGAGGCGCCCGGGGTGACCCTCCTGCGCCGCCTCGGCCACGGCGGCTGGCGTGCCTACACCGCGGTCGTGCTCGGGGCGATCGCCATCGCCGCGGTCGCCGGGAACTTCGATCCCGGACATCCCGGGCTCGTCTGGGGCCTCCTGCTCCTCGGCCTCGGAGTCGCGCTCCTCGTCGGCGACCACGACCCCCGGCCCGCCCCGGCCTCCGGGCCGCCGCCCACCGCGGGCGGCGGCGCCGCGGCGGCGACCTGGGGAGCCCCGCCCGCAGCCACCTGGGGAGCGGGCGGCGGGGCGCCCCCGCCCCCGCCACCTCCGCCGGGAGCGGCGTCCATCGGGTCGGTGCACGGGTGGGGTGCCGTCCCGCCGCGCCGCCGGCGCCGCCGCTCGCCGGTGACCCGCATCACCCTCGCGGTCGCGCTCCTCGTCGCCGCCGGCGCGGGGATCCTCGAGGACGCCGGCACCGTCGACGTCAGCGTCCAGAGCGTGCTCGCCCTCTGCCTCACCGTCGTCGGCCTCGGTCTCGTGGTGGGGGCCTGGTGGCGACCGCCCCGGGGCCTCATCGCGCTCGGGCTCGTGCTCGTGCCGGTCGTGCTCGCCGCGGGGATCTCCGACGTCCCGCTCCGCGGCGGTGCCGGCGACCGGCTGTGGCAGCCACAGACGGTCTCCCAGCTGCGCGACGGCTACCAGCTCGCCGCCGGCGAGCTGACCGTCGACCTGACCAGGGTGCCCTTCGGGGCGAGCGGCGCCGGCGTCCGCGCCGACCTCGGTCTGGGGGACCTCGTCGTGATCGTCCCCGCCGACGTCCCCCTCGACATCCACGCCCGGGTGGGCGCCGGGCAGGCCCGGCTGCTCGACCGCAGCGACGACGGCCTCGACGTCGACACCCGGCTGCGCGCCGACGGCTCCTCGAGCCTCGGCCGGCTGGCCCTCGACCTCCACACCGGGCTCGGCGACATCCGCGTTCGCCGTGCCGACACCACCACCGTCCAGGGGGCCCTCTAGATGCTCCGCCGCTCTCCCGACCCCGTCTCGCTCATCTGCGGCCTCGCCTTCGCCGGCCTCGGCCTCACCCTGTTCATCGGCCATGGCGATCTCCAGGTCCACGCGCGCTGGGTGTGGCCGGCAGTGCTCATCGTGCTCGCGATCGCCCTGCTCCCCGGGCTGCGCCCCCAGCGCGACCCGTCCGACGCGCCGCCGCCCCCGCCCGCTCCGGCCGTCCCGCCGGACGGATCAGGGGCAGGAGGCGCCGGCGAAGGGCTCTGACGCCGAGGAGATGCGGTTGGGCGAGGTGACATCGACCGCCGCGGTCGAGGGCGCCCGTCCCGGCGCCGGGGCGGCCGGATGGGCACCTGCCGGGAAGACGATCGCCGAGGTGACCACGGCCCGGGTGGTCCCGGCCGGGATGTTCACCGAGGGCTGGGCCTGGTCGAAGGCCGACCGGGCTCCGGAGCAGGTCACGTCGACCCCCGTGATGCTGTACGAGAGGGTGCCCTGGGCGCCGGGCTCGAAGGTGAAGGTCGACGTCTCGGGGCAGATCCACCAGGAGCCGCGGTTCTCGCAGGTGCCCATCGACAGAGTGACCGACCGGACCATCAGCGGCCCGGACGGGGTCGCGCTCGGCGACGGCGACGCCGTCGGGTTCGCGGTCGGTGCTGCCGTGGGCGCTGCCGTGGGCACCGCGGAGGGCGGCGCGGTGGCGGGGGGATTGGTCCTCGCCGGGGCCGGGGCCGGTGTCGACGGGGTCAGGACCACCGGGGCCTGACGCACCGCCGGAGGGGGCGCCGGGGCGGCGCCGCCGGGAGACGAGGGGCGGGCGGCGCTCGCGCCCGGCGCCTGCGAGGAGAGTGGAGCGGAGACGATCGGGGCCGGCGACGCGGGGTCGAGCGGCACCGGCTGCATCGCCACCCCCCCGACGCCGACATCGGGGCTGGGGGTGGTGTACCCGGGACCGCCGGTCAGCGGTGCCGGGTCGGGGCCGGGCATGTGCAGGAGCACGCCGGCGCAGACCACGGCGGCACCGACCACGGCGAAGCCGGTGCCGAGAGCACGGCGGCGAGGCAGGCGCACCGCGGCGCGCACCGGCGCCGCGGGTGCCACGGTGGCGACGAAGGGCACGGTCGCCGGCGGCGCGGCCGCGGCGGCCGGCTCGGCGAGCGGCACCGGCTCGGGCTCGTCCCCCGCCTCGATGGGGGTTCGCCCGGTGAGCGTGGCGACCATCGCTGCGGCGGAGTACTCCTGGCGCCGCCGGCGCGCCTCGGGCACCTCGGCGGGCGCCACGGTCTCGGCCGCGAGGTCGGCGAGCTCCTCGAGATCGGCCATCCACTCCGATCGGCGCGAGTCCGGCGGGGGGACGGTCATCGCGGGATCAGCCGGCGACGGGCGCGACCGGCCGGGTGCGGACCCGGTCACGGCAGCTGGTGCAGTCGACGATGTGGGCGGCGACGTCGCGCAGCCGCCGGCGGCTCGCCGGACGCGGGCGCTCGGCACTCCCGAGCAGCTCGATGGTGCGGCCGCAGCCGGCGGGGCGGTCGGCCTCGGCGGCGCGGCGGAGGTACTCCTCACGGAAGCGGCGGCGGGCGCGGAAGAGGAGGGTCTCGACCGCTCCCGGGCTGAGCTGGAGCTCCTCGGCGATCGCGTTGTAGGAGAGCCCCTCGAGCTCGCGGAGGACGAGCGCGGCGCGCTGGCGCGGCGGCATCGAGTCGGCGACCCGGTTGACGGTCTCGCGCAGCCAGCTCATCTCCAGTGCCGCCTCGGGCTGATCGGAGCGGCTCTCGGTCGGAAGGGTGCGCATCACCGTCCCGTCGTCGTTCGTGCTCGGGCAGCGCCGCTGCGCGCGGAGCATGTCGATGCAGAGGTTGGCGGCGACCCGGTGGAGCCAGGCGCGGACGTTGAAGCCGCGATCGACCCGGTCGGCACCGCGGACGAGCCGCAGGAAGGTCTCCTGGACGACGTCGTCGGCGGAGGCGTCGGAGCGGAGGTGGCGCAGGCAGAGCAGCCGGATCGCGGTCGCGTGGCGCGAGTAGAGCCGCTCGAAGGCGCGGGCGTCGCCGGCGCGGTAGGCGGCGAGGAGGCTGACGTCGTCCTCCTCGGAGTCGACCTGCGGCCGCAGCGGCAGCACCGGCGCGACGGGGACCGGCGGCGCCGCCGCCGGGGTGGGGGAGAGCGCGAGCGCCGCGCTCATCGACCGGACCTCGAGATCACCGCGGGATCGTCACCCGTCTCGATCTGCGTGCTCATGCGTCACCTCCCGCCATGGAAACGAGGGATGATGCGGGTTGAACGCTCCCGACACCCTCCGCCCCCTTGAGCCGGGGGCGCCGCATACGGTAGCATGCGTCCGTAAAAGACGCAACCATCCGCGCAACATTCATCCGCATCCAGCCGCAGGGGCCCCGAAACCGCCCCGATGCGTACTCGGAGGGCACGGCACCATGGCACTCGTCTCGGTCTCCAGGGCGGCCGCGGCGCTCGGCGTCGGCGACGACACGGTGCGGCGGTGGGTGAAGGCGGGACGGCTGCCGTCCTCCGAGGACCCGCTCGGGCGCCTCCTCGTCGAGGTACCCGACGACGCGGTCGCCGCGTCCGAGAGCGAGTCCGACCCGGCCGAGGTGGCGAGCCTCCGGCAGCGGCTCGCCGCCGCCGAGCAGCGCCTCGCCGCGGTCGGAGCCCAGCGCGACGGCCTCGAGCGGGAACGCGACGTCCTCGAGCGCGAGCGCGAGATGCTCGCTGCCGAGCTGAACGCCCGCCGCGCCGAGCTCGCCGTCGCCGGCGAGCGCGAGCGCGAGCTTCTCCGCGCCCTCCACCAGGCCCAGCAGCTCCACGCCCAGGCCGCGGGCCGGCTCCCCTTCGGCGGTGCCGACGATCCCAGTGCCGGGCCCGGCGCGTCGGCCGAGCCGGCGCTCGTCCCCGCCGCGACCGGCACCTTCCGTCGGGGCCCCCTCCAGCGCTGCCGCCGGTGCGGGCTCGAGAGCCGGATCCAGGACCTCTTCTCCGAGGGCCTCTGCCGCGACTGCCGCGAGGAGCTCGCCGCGCCCGCCGAGCCGGGAGGTGGGTCCGCCTAAGCCTGATTGATCTGCAGCGAGGTGTGGTCCGGGGTCGACGGGTCGGCGTGACGGAGCGCCACCCGGTAGGTGCCGGGCGGCAGGTTGTAGACCATGAACCCGGCGTTCGCGCCGCTCACCCCGTTGACGGTCCTGCCGCTCGAGTCGAGGAGCGCACCCTCGACCCCGGCATTGCTCCAGCGGGCGCAGAGGCTGCCGTCGGGGCCGACGGTGACGCTGAACAGCTTGCCGTCGCCGGTGCTCGGCAGCGGTCCCGAGTCCCCGTAGACGGCGACGTTGTGGCAACGCCCGGGCGTCAGGCACGACCACGACCAGCCGGGCTCGCAGCCGGCGGTGGTGTTCGTTCCCGGCGATGAGGGCCACGGCGTCGGCGTCGGCGCCGGGGTGGCCGTGGGCGCGGGGGTCGCCGGGCCGACCGTCGGCGTCGGCGGGCCCGCGGTGGGGCGGGAGCTCGGCGCGGTGGTCGGATGCGGTGCCGCGGACGGGGACGCGTTCACCGTGACCACGACGGCGTGGATCGGCGCAGCGGTGTGCGTGACCGCGGTCGCGGTGGCCGGAGGCGGCGCCGCCGGCGACGCGCCGGTGAGCGGCAGCGGGCTGCGCACCGGGGTCGGCAGCCCGCCGGTCAGCGGCGCAGGGGTGTTCGAGGGCGTGCTCGTCGACCCGCGCAGCGCGCCCGCGCCGATCACCCCGACCAGGAGCAGCGCGGCGGCGCCCGCGAGGAGCGCGGGCCAGTGCCGCCGCCATCCCCGCGGCGCCCCGGGTCCGGTCGCCGCCGCCGGCGCCGCCGTGCGGGTGGTGGGGACGAACACCGGCGCCACCGGACTGCGTCGGGGTGCGACGAGCGCTCTGCGGGCGGCGTCGATCATCGCCGCGCAGGTCGGGTAGCGGTCGTCGGGCTTCTTCGCCATCGCGGTCGCGACGACGTCGTCGAGCCCGTCGGGGAGGGTCGGGTCGATCACCGTGGGCCGCGGCGGCGGCTTGGTGAGGTGGGCGTGCATCACCCCGACGACGGTGTCGGCGCCGAACGGGGTGAGCCCGGTCAGGCACTCGTGGAGCACGCAGCCGAGCGCGTACACGTCGGCGCGCCCGTCGAGCGGGAGGCCCTCGATCTGCTCGGGGCACATGTACGCGATGGTGCCGAGGAACTCGCTCGTCGCCGTGATGCCCCCGGCCGCGACCTGCTTGGTGATGCCGAAGTCGGTGAGGTAGGCGTGCTCATCTCCGGCCGGGCCGGAGATGAGGATGTTCGACGGCTTCACGTCCCGGTGCACCAACCCGCGCGCGTGGGCGGCGTCGAGCGCGCTCGCGACCTGCCCGAGGATGTCGACCGCGCGCGCCGGCTCCAGCCGGGTCTCGGCCTCGAGGACGGCCCGCAGGTCGCTGCCCTCGATCAGCCGCATCGCGATGTACAGGGCACCGCCCGACTCGCCGGCGTCGTAGATGGGGACGATGTGGGGATGGTCGAGCGACGCCGCGGTGCGCGACTCGCTGACGAAGCGGGCGCGGAACCGAGCGTCGTGCGCCATCGCCGGGGTGAGCACCTTCAGCGCCGCCGGGCGCTGGAGGACCAGGTGCCGCGCCCGGTAGACGGAGGCCATGCCGCCGTGTCGGATCAGGCCCTCGATCTGATACCCGGCGAACACGCCGGCACTCTCGTCGCCGACCATCACTCCCTTACCCACCGGCCGGTGCGCCGACTATAACGCCGCACACCCGCACCGCAAGAAAGCTGCCACCCACGTCGTTCCTCACAGGCCGCGATCCTGGGCGGCCTCTCACGGTGCATCTCTTCCCTTCCTGAGCGGGGTCGGCACTGCATGCGGTGGCGACCCCGCTTCCTCATTGAGCCACACTGGGCCGGTGCCCGGCGCCGTTGCATCTCCCGCACCCGCGCGCGCGTCCCGTGCGCGAGCGAGCGGGGCCCTGACCCTGGTCATCGCCTGGTGGGTCGGGTTCAACCTCCGCGCCGTCCTCCTCGGAGTGCCGCCTGTACTCCACCGGGTCCAGACCGACCTCGGCCTCGACTACACGGCGGCGGGGCTGCTCACCTCCCTCCCGATCCTCGTGCTCGGCCTCGCCGCGCTCCCGGGGGCCGCCCTGGTCCGGCGTCTCGGCGGCCATCGCACCGTCGCCCTCGGGCTCGCCGCCGTCGCCGCGGGCACGCCGCTGCGCGCTGCCGACGGGGTCGTCCCCCTCTACACCGGCACCATCCTCCTCGCGGCCGGCATCGCCATCGCCCAGCCCGGGCTCCCCCTGCTCCTGCAGTGGCGTTTCCCGACCGCCGTGCAGCGCGCCTCGATCACGGTGACCTGCGGACTGATCTGCGGCGAGCTGGTGGCGGCCTCGATCACCGTCCCGGTGCTCGCGCCGCTGACCGGCGGCGGATGGCGAGGCACCTTCCTCGCCTGGACCGTGCCGGCGGCGCTCGCCGCCGCGGCCTGGCTGCTGGTTCCCCCCGACCCCCCTCCCCCCGACCACGCCACCTCCGGCGCGGTGCCGGCGACGCCGAGGCGCCGGGCACGGCTGTGGTGGGCGTCGATGATCTTCGCCGCCCAGAGCCTCGTCTACTTCGCGAGCAACACCTGGCTGCCGGAGTCGGTCGCCGGCGGCTCGGATTCACGGGCGGCGACCGTGGGCCTGGTGGTGCTGAACGGGGTGCAGCTCCCGGTGACCCTCGCCCTGCTCGCGACCCGGCGCGCCTTCGTCGGCTCGCGCGCCTTCTACGCCGCCGCCGGCGGGCTCGCGGCCGCCGGGGTGCTCGGCTGGCTGGTCGCCGCCGACGCCGCGGTGCCGCTCTGGGCCGGGCTCATCGGGGCCGGGGTCGCGATGACCTTCGCCGGGCTGCTCGCCTACCCGCCGAGCGTCGAGTCGCCGGCCGGGGTGGCGGGCTTCACCGCCGTCATGCTCACCGTCGGGTACTGCGCGGCCTTCACCGGCCCGCTCGTCGGTGGGGCCGTGCTCGACCTCGTCCACTGGCGGCGGTCACCGTTCCTCGTCATCGGCGTGGCCGCGGTGGTGATGATGCTCGCCGGTCTTCGCCCCCCGCCGGGGGCGGGTGCCCATGGCAGCGAGACGCCCTCTGCAGACGTGAGCTGATCCGACTGCACAGCGCGGCGCCGTATGCACACACTGTGCACCGCGCGGCGCGCTGCGTCGGCATTCGTGATGCGTGATCTGTCCGACACGCCAACGAAAATGGCGAATTCGAGGGATGCATCTCGTGCAGACGCCCCTCCGTCTGTGCAGAATATGCGCCCCCCTAGTCCGGCGGAGACGCCCGTGGCACGCGTCCCCGTCCAGGTGGCTCTCAGAGAGGGTTGTTCACCATGGCTGACCGCGACCGCGCCCCCCGGCGTGCCCGACCGCGCCGGAGCCGCCCGGCACCGCCGCCCGCCGCCGTCCTCGAGCTCAACGGCCATGCCGTGGAGCCCGTCGAACCGGCGCCGCCGGCGACCACTGCGGTGCTCGACGAGAGCGTCCCGCTCAACGCCGTCCCGGAGAAGCCGGCAAGCCCGCCGGAGGCCACGGTGAGGGCCGAGGCGGCCGGACCGCAGCCCGCGCCCGCCCCCGTGTGGGCGTGGAAGGGGGCGGTGCCGGCGATGCCGCTGAAGGTGATCTTCGACGAGGCGCTCGTGGCCGCCGAGGTGACGCCCGCGGCCGCCGCGGCCACCCCCGTCGCCGACGCGCCCGCGGCGACCGGGCCCACCGCGAGCCGCCGCGGCGTCGAGCGCATCCTCCTCCTCGCCATCCCCGCCGCGGTCGCGCTCGGGGTGGTGATCCTGCTCAGCCGCACGCTGCCCGAGCCCTCGGGCGCGGGCGACCAGACGATCTGGTGGTCGGTGCTCGCCGCCGCCGGCCTGACGACGCTCGTGATCCTCGACCTCGCCGCGCGCCGGCTGCGGCCGTCGGTGCTCGCCGGGGCCGGCCTGCCGCGCCTC
The DNA here is from genome assembly GCA_035544475.1 of Candidatus Dormiibacterota bacterium. GTDB lineage: Bacteria > Chloroflexota > Dormibacteria > Aeolococcales > Aeolococcaceae > CF-96. The sequence goes on from DATKEY010000151.1 coordinate 12,854, forward strand.
GGCGGCGGGCTCGGGGAGATGACCGTCGTGGTGGCGGTCGCCGCCCTGCTCGCCGGCGCCGGCGTCCTCCGGCTGCCCGCGTCGCCAGGGAGCGCCGGGACGGTCACGGCGGCCCACACCGCGGCGGTCCCGCCGCCCGCGGTGCTCGCGCCCGCGGCGGTGCCACCGCCGGCGACGGCCCAGGCGCCCGCCGCCCCGGTTCCCCCGACCCAGAGGACCCCGGCGACCGGGGGCGGCGGAGCCGACCTCCCCGTCCTCGCCCTCGACCCGGCGATGACCGTCCGCCCCGCGGTGACCCGTCTCAGCAGCCGGGGCGCGCTTCCGCTGCCCCCACCGATGCACGCCTCGCGCGGTGGCGCCGCGGCCGACGCCGCCGCCCTCTCCGGGACGGTCGGGACGCCCGATGGAGCGCCGGTGGTCCTCGGCCCCGTGGCGCCCGCCTCGGCGGCGACGGCCGCCTCGCACCCTCGGGCGAGCGGTGAGGCCGGCGCGGCCTCCTGCGGGACCGCCGATGGCGCCCCCTGCCCGGCGGACGAGCTCCACAGCCTGAGCGCGGACTTCTCGTCCGCCACCGCCACCCTCGACCGCTCCGAGCCGCCGGCGTGCACCGCCGCCGCGAGGACCGCATTCGCGCCCCCGATGGGCGGCGCCTGCACCGAGGGGGTCCACGTCGAGATGCTCACCGCGGACCCCGCCCGGGCGGTGGTCGCCGACGGCGTCTCGAGCAGCTCTCTCACCGCGGGCTGCCCCGCGGCGCCCATCGGGCGGGTGAGCATCGGTGACCTCGAGGTCGGCGGCGTCCACGTCGCCGGCGGCCCGGGGGCGCTGGTCCCGACCTCGACCCCCGAGCCCGACACCGCGGTGACCCTCGGCGCGGGGACGGTCGTGCTCAACGAGCAGCGGCCGGACCGCGAGGGACGCGGCCTCACCGTCAACGCCGTCCACATCGTCGTGCCCGCAACCCTGCTCAGCCCCTTCTCGCTGGACATGGTCATCGGACACAGCCACTCCGCCGCGACCTCGAGGAGCAGCTGCGCCGACGCGCCGGCGCATGCGGTCACGGTGGCTCCCGCACCGGCCGGGGGCGTGACCCCGGGTGCGCCGGAGGGCGTGCTTCCCGATGTCCTCCAGATCCGCCGGGTGCTCAGAGGACTGATCAGCCTCTGAGCGACGGCCCGCAGGGGGAAGGGTGGCGCTTCCCCCTGCTTCGGGCCGGCCGGTCGCGGGCATCCACGGAGTGAACCGCCGTTCACTTCTGGTACGGTTCGGCGCAGTTCGAGAACGGAGACGCGCATGACCGCCACCGTGACCCCGCCGACCGCCCGCCCCGAGCTCGAGGAGCTGCGCCGAACCGTCGCGCGCTTCGTCGACCGCGAGGTCCGCCCGATCATCGACGACTGGGAGCGGCGCCAGCGCTTCCCCGTCCACCTGATGGGGGCGATGGGACGGCTCGGCCTGTTCGGTGCCGCGTTCCCGCGCGGCGTGGGCGGCGACGAGGCGGGGAAGCTGACCCAGTGCCTCATCGTCGAGGAGCTCGCGCGAGGGAGCGGCGGGATCGCCACCACCTGCCTGGTCCAGGTGCTCACCCTGCTGCCGATCGCGCTCCACGGCAGCCCGCGTCTGCGCGAGCGATACGTGATCCCGGGGCTGCGCGGAGAGATCGCGGTGTGCATCTGCATCACCGAGCCGGGTCATGGGTCCGACGTCGCCGGCATCGAGACCACCGCGGTGCGCGACGGGGACGGCTGGCGGCTGCGCGGCAGCAAGATGTTCATCACGAACTCGCCCTTCGCCGACCTCTTCCTCGTCGCCGCCAAGACCAGCCCCGAGGAGGCACGGCAGGGGATCAGCCTCTTCGCCGTCGAGCGCGGCACCCCCGGCCTCGAGGTGGGGGCGCACCTCGACAAGATGGGCTGGCACTCGTCGGAGACCGCTCCGGTGTATCTGAGCGACTGCCGCGTCGGCGCCGACAGCCTGGTCGGCGAGGCCGGGGCGGGCTTCCGGTACATCATGGAGGACTTCAATTTCGAGCGCCTCCTGCTCGCGGCCGAGTGCGTCGGGCTCGCCGAGGAGAGCCTCGCGATCGCGCTCCGCTACGCGCGCGACCGCGAGCAGTTCGGCCACCCGATCACCGAGTTCCAGGCGGTGCGCCACAAGCTCGCCCGGATGGCGACCCAGGTCGAGGCCGGACGCCATCTCGTCACCATGGGGTGCGTGGAGCAGGACGACGGCGGCGAGGGCCGGAGCAGCGCCTCGATGGCGAAGTACTTCTGCGGGGAGATGGTGAGCAGCGTCGCGTACGACGCCATCGGGGTCCTCGGAGGCGCCGGCTACCTTCGCGACCACGCCGCCGAGCGCATCTACCGCGACGCCCGGGTACTGAGCATCGGCGGAGGCACCGCCGAGGTCCAGCTCAACATCATCGCCAAGGAGATCCTCCGCTGAGGCAGGTACCCACCGGCACCAGCCGGGCGTTCAGGCCGCCGGCGCCAGGCTCCGCACGAACACCTCGATCCGCTCGGCGACCGCGTCGCGGGCGCCGTCGAGCATCATGTCGTGGCCGCCGGGGAGCATCACCGGCTCGGTGCCGTAGGCGCGGGCGGTCCTCTCGATCTCCCGCGGGCCGAAGATCCCGTCCTCCTGCGCGCCGAGCACGAGCAGTGGCGTGCTCACCCGCCTCGGGCGTGCCCGCACCAGTCCGAGCATCTCGATGTAGGCGAGGTAGGACTCGTTGCCGACGCGCTCGTGACACCGCCGCACCACCTCGTCGGGAGTGCCCGGGGCGAGGAACAGCTCGCGCACCAGCGCCTCGGTGCGCACCAGGGGCGCCATGTTCATCGTGGCGTTGACCTTCGCGAAGGTCGCGGGATGGCGACGGGCGACCCGCAGGGTCGCCGGGATCACGCCGTGGACGGGGATCGGGGCGATGAGCACCGCACCCGCGGGACGGTGGTCGATGAGCCAGCGCTGCACGACCAGGCCGCCCATCGAGTGGCCCACGACCACCAGCGGCGCGGGCAGCGCCGACGCGGCGGAGTCGAGGTCGGCGACGTAGTCGCGGATCCGCGACCGGCGCAGCCCCTTCCTCTCCTTCGCTCCGTGGTGACGCAGGTCGATGGCCGTCACCGCGTGCCCGGCGTCACGGAGCCGGGGGGCGAGGTGGTCCTCCCAGCACCAGGCGCCGTGCCAGGCGCCGTGGACGAGGAGCAGCGAGGCCATGGCGGCGGATTCTATCCGGCCGGCAGTGAGAGCGCGGTGAGGGCGGCGTTGACGATGTACCCGGGGAGCAGGCCGTGGATCTCGTACAGCTCGGCGACGCTGCCCGACTGGCCGTATGCGTCGACGCCGAGCGGGACGGTGGGGACACCGAGCGCCGCGCCGACCCAGGCCATGGTGTGACTCGCGGCGTCGTGGACGGTGACCACCGGCGCGCGCGGGGAGAAGAGCTCCTCGAGCGCCGACGGACGGCCGGGCGGGCGCGCGGTCTCGATGCTCCGCCGCAGCCGCTCGTGCCATCCCACGTAGAGCCGGTCGAGGCTCGTGATGTCGACGACGTTGGCCAAAACCCCCTCGTCGGCGAGCTCGGCCGCGGCGGCGACGACCTCGGGGAGGACGGCGCCGGAGGCGGCGAGGTGCACGACGGGGGCGCCCTGAGCCGCGGCCGCGGTGGCGTCGACGAGTCGGTAGCCGCCGGCGAGCACCGCGTCGCGCAGCCGTGCGTCGCCGAGCCGCTCGCGCGCCGCCTCGAAGGGCGCCTGGTCGAGCGGACGGGTGCTGAGCCGCAGGTAGGTCGTCGCACGGTCCGCTGCGGCGGCGATTTTGGCGAGGGCGTCGCAGAGCAGCCAGTCGAGGGCGCCGCCGTACGCCGGCTCGCAGAAGGCGACCCCGGGCAGGCCGAGGCCGATCGCCGGGGTGATCGTCGACTGGTGGGCGCCGCCCTCGGGGGCCAGGGTGACGCCCGACGGGGTGCCGACGACGATGAAGCGCGCCCCCGAGTAGGCGCCGTGGATGAAGGCGTCGAGCCCGCGGCAGACGAACGGGTCGTAGACGGTGCCGATCGGCAGCAACGGCTGGGCGGAGAGGTCCCACGACAGCCCGAGCTGGCCGAGGAGGAGGAAGAGGTTCATCTCGCTGATCCCGAGCTCGACGTGCTGGCCCTGGGGCGACTGCCTCCAGCGGAACAGGGCGTCGGGCTCGTCCCAGTCGGGGAGCTCGCTCGGCGAGAAGATCCCGGCGCGGTTGATGAATCCCGCGAGATGGGTGGACGTCGCGACGTCGGGGGCGGTGGTGACGAGGTGGCGGCCGACCTCCGGGTGGCGGGCGAGACCGAGGAGGAGCCGGCCGAAGGTCTCCTGGGTCGACGTCGGGCGGGCGGTGCCTCGCCCCTCGACGCGCTCGGGGACGGCGATCGACAGCCGCGGCTCCGGCGGGGTGCGCGCGAGCGCCGCGGCGCGATGCTCGCACCAGCGCGCTGCCGCGGTGCCGGGCTCGAAGCGGTCCCACTCCGTGGCCCTGGTGAGGCCGGTGGCCTCGCGCAGGGTGTCGACCTGGGCGGGGGTGAGGAGCGCCGAGTGATTGCGTGGATGCCCGGCGATCGGCAGCCCGAATCCCTTGACGGTGTACGCGAAGACGACGCTGGGGCGGTCGGTGACCCGGTCGCAGGACGTCAGCGCGTCGAGGAGGGTCGCCAGGTCGTGGCCGCCGAGGTCCTGGATGAGCGGGGCGAGGTCGGCGGCGTCGACACCCGCCAGGGCACCGACCACGGTGTGGGGCGCGCCGTCGAGGAAACGGCGGCGCAGCTCCTCGCCGCTGTGCGCGAAGAGCGACTGGTAGCGCTCGTTCGCCATCGTGTCGATCCACTCGCGCAGCGCCGTCCCGCCCGGCGCGACGAAGCGCGCGCCCAGCCGGCGCCCGTACTTCGCCTCGACGACGTGCCAGCCCGCGGCGACGAACTGCTCGCGCCACTGGGCGATGCGCACCCCGGGGACCACCCGGTCGAGCGACTGGCGGTTGAAGTCGACGATCCACAGCGCGTTGCCCAGCCCCTGGGTGGCGGGGTCGGCGATCGCCTCCCAGACGTTCCCCTCGTCGAGCTCGGCGTCGCCGAGGATGGCGATGAAGCGCGACGGCGGACGGGCTCCGAAGTGGGCGTCGACGTACCGGCGTACGACCGCGGCGAAGAGGGGTGCCGCCGCCCCGAGGCCGACCGAGCCGGTCGAGAAATCGATGAAGGCGCGGTCCGGGTCCTTGGTGCGCGACGGGTACGACTGCAGGCCGCCGCGGGCCCGCAGCCGGGGGAGGTAGGAGCGGTCGAGGTTGCCGAGCAGGTACTGGATGGCGTGGAAGACCGGCGAGGCGTGGGGCTTCACCGAGACCCGGTCGCCGGCGTCGAGGTGGGCGAACCAGAGCGCGGTCATCACCGTCACGAGCGAGGCGCTCGACGCCTGGTGGCCGCCGACCTTCACCCCGTCGTGGTTCTCGCGGTCGCGGTTGGCGGCGTCGACGATGCGCACCGCGAGCCAGAGCACGCGGCGCTGGATCTCCTCCAGGACGCAGAGGTCGAGCGCCGGCTCGTCGGCGGTCAACATGGCTCGGCTGATGATGACGCGTGCCGGTCGGCGCGGCTACAGGCTATGGACTCGCCGACGGGCTCGGGCCCGACCCCAGCGTGCCGCCGAGCGCGGAGAAGTCGAGCGCATCCCGCGGGGCGGACACCTCGACGGCGGCGTCCCAGCTCGCGAAGTGGAGCGCCTGGGAGCCGGTCTGGGGCTTGACCGCGACCGGGTAGGGCTTGCCGGTGGTGGCGACGTAGAGGGTGCTGTCGGCGTCGCGCAGGGCGACGACCGCCTGGCCGTCGACGGTCGTCGAGGCGCCCTTGGTGACGGCGCCGCCGCTCGGCATCGACAGCGCGTCGGCGAGCTTGCCGAAGTCGGTGAAGGTGGAGATGCTCTCGACGATGTCGGCGCCCGGCCCGGCGCCGGCCGGCACCGCGACCCAGTGGTCGCCGATCACCGCCGCGGCCTGCGCCCCCGCGTACTTGGCGAAGAGCGCCTTCCCCTTCAGGTAGGAGTGGCCGCCGGTGACGACGACGTCGGCGCTGATGCCGCCGAGGCTGAACGTCCCCGTGAGGTTGCCGGACCGGTTGTAGCGGACGTCGATCCCGAAGCTCTCGGTGCCGCTCGGGACCATGCCGTAGAGGTGGACCGAGTCGGCGCGGCGGAGCGCGGCGACGGTGTCCTTGAGGATCTGGCTCGCCTGCTTCGACGCCTCGCCGTTGTCCGCCGGCGCGCTGCCGCCGCCGCAACCGGACAGGAGCAGGAGGGCGAGCGCCGGAGCCAGGACACAGGGATGCGGTCGGATCACGGGGGCAGATCCTAGCCCTCCACCACCCGGATCGACACCGCCCGGAACAGGCGCGGCGCGTCCTCGAGCACCCGCCGGCGGGGATCGGGCACGTCGAGGAGCCGGGGGCTGAGGAGCGGGCGCAGGGAGGCGAGCCGGGCGTCGGCGAGGACCGCCTCGACGGCGCGACGGTCGCCCCCGCCGACCAGGGCGTGGAGGGTGTCCACCGCGGGGAGGAGGACCGCGGTCGCCGCCTCCGCGGCCGCGTCGAGGGCGACGCGCGCCTGCCCCTCGCGCCGCCGGGCGAAGCGCCGCTGCGACCAGCCACCGGCGGCGGCGCGGCCGTGGACGGGGCGCGAGCCGGTCTGCGACGCCACCAGCCTCGATCCGGCGAAGACCCCGGCGGCGAAGCCCCCGAGGCGGACCAGCAGGACCCCGACGGTCCGTTCGGCCAGGGCGTGCGCGGGCAGTCCGCCCCAGGGCGCGTCGGGATCGACCGTGAGCGGCGGCAGCGGGACCTCACAGGCGGCGAGTGCGCCGTCGGCGGCGTGCACCTCGACCCGCTCGGGCCCGGCGTGCCACTCGACCGCGCCGTGGCGCGCGGCGAAGCCGTCGAGCCACGCCGGCAGCCGCTCCGGGTCGACGCTCACCCAGCGGCCGCCGCCGGCGGCGGGCCTGCTCACCGCCGCGCATCCGCGAACGCCCGTCCGGGGCGCGTCCAGTGCATCTGCTACGCTCCTCGCCGCGTGAAGGGAATTGCCGCGGCACCCGTGCGAGGTGCCCGATGGTGAGCGGATCATCCTGCTCAGGTCGGTCGCCGAGCACGCCGGCAGCGGGCTCGAGGAGGGCTGTGAACCGATGACCGTCAGACTGCGACTGGCGGCGCTGGTGGGCGTCGCCGCGGCGGGCATCGCCTGTGCCGGCGCGGGCCTCGCCACCACGGTGCTGGCGCACACCCCGCAGCCGTCCGGGGTGGTCGCGGTGGACGTGAACCCCGGCGACACCGCGGACACCACCGACATCGGCGCGATCGCCTACGCCTTCCCCGCGGGCACCGGGGAGCTCGCGACCGCGACCCCGGTCACGGCGCCGGCGGCCGCCGCGCGCACCGCCGCCCTGTCCACCTCCCGGCTCGCGCCGTCAGCGGTGCCCTCGGTGGTGAACGGCCCGATGGCGGCGGCCCAGCCGTTCGACACGGTCCCGGGGTGCACGGCGCAGAACAACAACTGCGGGCTGCCGGCCTGCGCGGCGGGCAACTCGGCGTGCAGCCTGCTCAACTGCGTCGCCACCGCCGCGTGCAATCCGGCCAACCCCGGCGCCAACGGGCTCGGCACCTGCAAGCCGAACGCCTCCGGTGGCGTGCTCGGCTGCGGCCTCGGCGCATCGGGGCTCAACGACTGCTTCATCGGCCTCGGCTGCGGGCTCGGCGGCTTCGGCCTGGGCGGCTGCGGCCTCTTCAGCTTCTCCGGCTGCGGGCTGAACCTGCTCGGCCCCGGCTGCACCTTCAGCGGCAGCTGCCGCGGGATCGGCTGCGGCTTCTTCAACGGCTGCGGCCACCGCGACTGCTTCGGCTCCGGGTTCTTCGGATTCGGCGAGGGCGACGACGACAGCAGCCGTCACGGCTGCGGCTCGTTCTCCGACTTCGGATTCCGCGACTTCCACTTCGGCGGGTTCCGGGACTTCCACTTCTCGTCGTTCCACAACGGACACGACTCGAAGAGGCACTGACCTTCCGGTGACGGGGAGAGCCGCGTGGCGGCTCTCCCCCCGGGAGTTCGCTCCCCGTTTACCGCCAGCAGTCGTGCCAGCGGCACCAGTCGCGGTCACCGCCGCGATCGCCGCGGCAGTCGTGCCAGCGGCAGAAGTCGCGGTCACCGCCGCGATCGCCGCCGCCGCAGTCGCGCCAGCGGCAGTCGCCGCCGCGGTCACGACCGCAGTCGTGCCAGCGGCACCAGTCGTTCGGCG
>DATKEY010000152.1:0-2255 GCA_035544475.1 Candidatus Dormiibacterota bacterium
CCACCGCCCGGATCGGCGCCGTCCTCGTGAACATCAACCCCGCGTACCGCACCGCCGAGCTCGAGTACGCCCTCAACCAGTCGGGGATCAGCTTCCTCCTCCTCGCCCGCGCCTTCCGCACGTCCGACTACGCCGGGATGCTCGGTGAGGTACGCGGCCGCTGCCCCGGGCTCCGCGAGGCGCTCGTGCTCGAGGACGGCTGGGACGCGCTGCTCCGCGACGCCGGTCGGGTGTCCGACGAGCAGCTCGCGGAGCGCGAGTCGAAGCTCCAGTTCGACGACGCGATCAACATCCAGTACACGTCGGGGACGACCGGGTTCCCGAAGGGCGCGACCCTGTCCCACCACAGCATCCTCAACAACGGCTACTTCGTCGGCGAGGCGCTGCGCTACACCGAGGCGGACCGCGTCTGCATCCCCGTGCCGTTCTACCACTGCTTCGGGATGGTGCTCGGCAACCTCGCCTGCACCACCCATGGCAGCGTGATGGTCATCCCCGGCGAGGCCTACGACCCCGAGGCGGTGATGGAGGCGGTGCAGGCGGAGCGCTGCACCTCGCTCTACGGCGTGCCGACGATGTTCATCGGCGAGCTCGACCACCCGCGCTTCAAGGAGTTCGACCTCTCGTCGCTGCGCACGGGGATCATGGCCGGCTCCCCCTGTCCCGTCGAGGTGATGCAGCGGGTGCAGACCTCGATGAACATGACCGAGGTCACGATCGCCTACGGGATGACCGAGACCTCGCCGGTCTCGACCCAGAGCTCCACCGACGACCCGCTCGAGAAGCGGGTCGCGACGGTCGGCCGGGTCTTCCCCCACGTGGAGATCAAGGTCGTCGATCCCGACACCGGCGCGGTGGTCCCACGCGGCGAGCGCGGCGAGCTCTGCAGCCGCGGCTACCACGTGATGCTCGGCTACTGGAACAACGAGGAGGCGACGCGCGCCGCGATCGACGCCGGCCGCTGGATGCACACCGGTGACCTCGCCACGATGGACGGGGACGGGTACCTCAACATCGTCGGGCGGATCAAGGACATGATCATCCGCGGCGGCGAGAACGTGTATCCCCGCGAGATCGAGGAGTACCTCTACACCCATCCCGACGTCGCCGACGTCCAGGTCATCGGCGTGCCGAGCGAGCGCTACGGTGAGGAGGTCATGGCCTGGGTCAGGCTCCGCGAGGGCGCGTCGGTGACCGGCGAGCAGCTCGTCGAGTTCTGCCGCGGGAGGATCGCGACCTTCAAGATCCCGCGGTACTGGAAGTTCGTCGACGAGTTCCCGATGACGGTCACCGGCAAGATCCAGAAGTTCAAGATGCGCGACGTCGCCGTCGAGGAGCTCGGGCTGCAGACCGCGGCGGGGGTGCGCACCGCGTGACCGATCCCGGCGGCGGGCTGGCGCCGCCGGCCGTCGCCCCGGACGTCGAGCTGCTGCTCGCGCCGCTCCGGCTCGGTGGGCACCTCGCCCCGTCGCGGGTCGCCTTCACCGCTCACACCACCAACCTGGGCCGCAACGGCCTGCCGAGCGCCGCTCACGCCGCGTACTACGCGCGCCGGGCGCGGGGCGGGGCCGGGCTCATCGTGATGGAGGAGGTGTGCGTCCACCCCAGCGACCACCCCCTCGACCGCTCGCTGCGCGGCCACGACCCGGCGATCGTCCCCGCCTACGCGCGGATCGCCGAGGCGGTGCGGCCCCACGGCGCGCTCCTCTGCGTCCAGCTCAACCACAGCGGCATGCAGGGCTCCGGCCATCCGCGCCGGCAGGCGGTGTGGGCGCCGTCGGCGGTGCCGAACCCCTCGACGATGGAGATGCCCAAGGTGATGGAGGCCGAGGACATCGCGGCGCTCGTCGAGGGCTTCGCCGCCTGCGCCCGGCTGGCGGCCGGCGGCGGGCTCCACGGGGTCGAGGTGAACGCCGGCCAGCACTCGCTGCTCCGCCAGTTCCTCTCCCCGCTCACCAACCGGCGCGGCGACGCGTACGGGGGTGACCTCGAGGGCCGGGCGCGCCTTCTGCGCGAGGTCCTCGCGGCCGTCCGCGACGCGGTCGGGCCGTCAGGGCTCGTCGGCCTGCGCCTCTGCGCCGACGAGTTCGCGCCCTGGGCGGGGATCACCCCCGAGCAGGCCCCCGAGGTCGCCGCCCATCTCCTCGCGCCCGGTGGGGTCGACTGGGTGAGCGTCGTCGTCGGCTCGATCTACAGCATCCACACGACCCGGGCCGCGATGCACACCCCCCCGGGCTACGCCGTCGACCTCGCGC
>DATKEY010000153.1:0-4832 GCA_035544475.1 Candidatus Dormiibacterota bacterium
AGGCAATCGCTGAAGTGATTGACGTGGTGCGCCGTTTTCGTAAAGGACGAAGATGGCAGCATCGGAAGAGAGCGAGGCGAAAGTGGCGTCACTCCAACGAGAGTGGCGGAACAGTGCGAAGGCGACACGAACCTCATCATCCCGATGGAGGACGCGGGGGTGCGGACGACGGCCGCATAATGCGAGCACGACGAGAGACGAGGGGGGATGGTCCGATGAGTGCTCCGCAGCCGCCGCAGGAGGTGGCGGACCCGCCGCGTCCCGCACGTTCACGATCGCGCGTGCGGCCATCCGCGACGGCGGCCGCGCCCCCGATGAGCGTCGAGGCACCCACCGCCGGCTCCCGCCGGTCGCACCGCCGCCTTGCGGCGACGGTCATGGCCGCCGTCGCCGCCGTGGCGGTGCTGATCGCCCTCCTCCTCGCCGGCATCAGGGTGATGCACGACAGCGCGGTGGACGACGCGCGAGCGGCCGCCCTCGGCGCCGCCACGACCTTCGTGGTCGACGCCACCAACTACGACTACCAGCAGATCGACGAGGAGTTCCAGGGCGTCCTCGACCGGTCGACCGGCGAGTTCCGGCAGACGTTCCTGGCGTCGAGCGCGCAGGCGAAGGGCAAGATCACCCAGTTCCAGGCGAGGTCGCGGGGCCAGGTCGACGACGCGGCGGTGAGGGACGTCACCACCGACAGCGCCACCGTTCTCGTCGTCGCGGACCAGCAGGTGGTCAACACCAGCCCCGACGGTCCGCGCACCGAACGCGACCGGCTGCGGCTGACCCTGGTGCGCAGCGGTGGCCGGTGGTTGGTGTCGAAGCTCGAGAGCCTCTGACCCGCGACAGTCGGAACACCCGTTCGGCTAGTGGAGCCAGCCCCCGAGGCGCAGCAGGTTCGCCGCCGGTGCCGCCAGGCTGAGGACGGCGAAGAGGAAGAGCACCCAGTCGCGAAGCCGCCAGCGGATGCGGATGAGGAGCAGGGCGAGGACGATCACGAGGGCGATGCCGAACTTCGTCAGGTAGGTGAGCAGCGGATGGGTCGCCACCGCCTCGTCGAGCCAGGGGTTGCCCTCCTCGAAGCGGCCGCTGCGGAGCGCGAGCGACGTCGTCACCGCGTCGAGGGCCTGGGCCCCGAGGAAGATCCCGACGAGGATGCGGACGTCCCGCCAGGCGAGCAGCGACCGGACGCGGCGGGCGGCCTCGACGATCGGCCGGGGCTCGTTCCCGTCGGGGTGGGCGCGCGGCCGCGCCTGGCCGGGATGCATGGTCACACCTCGGGATCGGGTGGGCGGGCGGCCGAGTCTACGGGTGGCCCTGTCACGACCCGCCCGTCGATACGGTCACGACCCGGGGGCCGCGCCCCCGGGCGCCCCGTAGACTGGCCCGGTGGGGACCGATCCCGAGTTCCGCTTCTCGATGCCGCTGCGGGTGCGCTGGGCGGAGTGCGACCCCCAGGGGGTGGTCTTCAACGCGACCTACCTCGCCTACTGCGACCACGCCCTCACCGAGTACTTCCGCGCCATCGGCGTCCCCTACCGGGAGTACGTCGCCGCCGGCCACGACATGGTCCTGGTCACCACGACGGTGGACTACCACGCGCCGGCACGCCCCGACGACGATCTCACCATCCTCTGCCGGATCGGGGACTTCGGGGACACCTCGTGGTCGATGTGGGTCGTGGCCCGCAACGGCGAGACACCGGTGATGTCGGCGAGGTCGCGGTACGTGACCGTCGACGGCGCGGGGCGCAAGCAGACCACCCCGGACCTCCTCCGCGACGCGGTGGCCCGCTTCGAGGCGGGTCAGCCGCCGGACGGGCGGGGGGTGATCGCCTCACAGAGGGTGGACGCACCGTCGCCGAAGAGCTCGTAGGTGCGTCCGCCCTCGGGGGGCGCATCGTGAGAGTCGAAGTAGGTGCAGACCGGCGATCCGGTCGGGACGTACGCCGGGGCGAAGTGGCGGCTCGCGTTGCGGGGGTCGGCGAGCTCGGCGTCACACGCGCTCTGGGCCCCGGCGCCCCGGGTGACGAAGACGACCCGCGGTCCGACGCCGGTCGCGTCGCTGAGCGGACCGACGAAGGCGCACCCGCCCGGCTCCGGCCTCGCCGCCGCCGGGCCGGCGGTGTCGGGGACGGAGCCGCAGGCGGCCAGGGCGACCACCGCGGCAGGGGTGGCGAGGAGCAGCGCGCCGACCTTCCTCACGGGGTCGAACCCTAGAGAGGAGTGACGCCGCCCGCTTGGACACCGCAGGGCGAACTCACGAGGCGGCCTGGGCCCATCGGGGCGGCGGCCCGATGGCCCCGCCAGGGCGAGGGCCGCCGCCGCTTTCGACCCGCCAGGGTTTGGCCGCGCGGCCCCCCCGGCGCATACGGTGATGACGCTTCCCATTGACCCACACCTTCCTCGCCAGGGCTGGCGCGGCGGGTCGCCGCGCCGGTCCGCAGGAGGGAGCAGGAACCCGGTGTCAGAAGAGGTGGTGCACGTGCGCGTCGCTGCGGCTCATCGCGTCCATGACCACGAGCATGTAGGTCATCGCGGCGGCCATGAGGACGCTCACCCCGCGCTCGAAGCTGCGGACCCGCAGCAGCACACCCGTGTCGGCGACGGTCCCGATCGCGAAGTAGGTGATCAGCAGGACGTTGAGCGGCAGGAGCGAGACCTCCGCCATCGTCAGCATGTAGACCATGGCGAGGAGGGAGGCTGCGAGCCGTGCACCCTCGAGCGCCTCGGTGTCGCGCTCCTCGCGCCAGCGCCGCACCGCCAGCCGCACCAGGAGGGGGAGCAGCGCCGCGAACGCGAGCTGCGCCGCGGTGCGGACGGCGGTGAGGTCGGTGTAGCGACCGAGCATCGCGATCATCGCCGCCGCCATGAGCATGTGCGACAGGTGCGGGAGGCGGTGACCGTGGCCGGCGGAACGCGGCAGGCAGCGGCCGCCGCAGAGACCACACGTCAGGGCGAGCCCGGCGAGGAGCGGCCAGGAGAGCGCCGCCGGTCCGACGTAGTGCGTCATCGTCATGCCACGGGTGAGTGTCGATCTGGACGGGCACCCGCGCCCAGAACGGCGGAAAGCCAAGATCCGGCGGACTCTGGACCTCACAGGGCGAGTGGTCGAGCGGCGTTCGGCCCGAGCGTCAGCAGTGCGTTCGGCTCAGCGACACCGCTCTCTGCACTAGGGCGACCGCCCGCATCCGTTTGGTCCCGGCAGGGCATGGTCGCAGACCCCCGACCCTCATACGGTGGCGACACCAGACGGAGAGGAGGTCTGGCTGCGACCGGCTGGCGGAGGAAGAGGATCGGCGATAGCGCGTGTCACATGAATTTCCGAATGTATCCGATGCCATGGAGGATCACCACGACATGAGGCGGGTAGTCACCACAAGGTCAGTCATACGCGCACGGTACCTGGTGCTCGCCGCGGGCGCAGCGCTCGGCGTCGCCGCGTGTGGCGGCAATGGCACGGCGATGCAGAGCACCGGCGCGTCCGGATACGGATCCGCGCCACAGTCCGCGGCGGGCGGAAACGCGCAGGGCCAACAGCCCGGCGCCCCCCAGGCGCAGCAGCCGAACGCGCCGCAGGCACAGGCGCCGGCGGCGGCGCCGCTGCAGAACGCTCCCGTGGCGCAGGGCGGCAGCGCGCCGGCGGGCACGGCCCGGCAGGCCGCGCCGCCCGGAGCGCCGAAGGGCATCGTCCCCGTCCCCGGCGCTCCCGGCGGAGGCAAGCTCGGCGCCAGCGACGTCGGCGTGACCGCGGACACCATCTACCTCGGCAGGATCGACTTCACCTCCGCCACCCGCAACCTGGGCCCGGTTCTCGCCGAGGTCACCACCAACACCGACCAGGCGGCGGTCCAGTACATCAACGCCCACGGCGGGGTCGCCGGCCGCAAGCTCGCCATGATCCACTGCGACGACGGCGGTGACCAGACCCGCGCGATGGCCTGCTACAACAAGCTCAAGGACCAGGTCTTCGCGTTCGTCCCGTCGGAGACGTGGATGACCGAGATCGTCCACTCGGCGCTCGACCGCGACAAGATCCCGATGCTCTCGTGGTCCTGGTTCCGCAGCGAGTGGACCGACCCCTACATGTTCCCGTGCCACGCCAACGGCGAGCGCGAGGCGATCGACGCCGCCCAGTGGCTGGTCAAGAACGGTGACGGCAAGGGCCGCAAGCCGAAGACCATCGGCATCAACTACCTCAACATCTCCGAGGACATCGCCGCCAAGGACGCGGCCCAGAAGATCTTCGAGCAGAACGGCATCAAGGTCGTCCAGACCATCCCCCAGGAATGGGACTCCCCGGACGAGTCGCAGCACGTGCTCTCGATGCGGGTCGCCAATCCGGACCTGGTCGCGATCTTCGGATATCCGTCCCCGACCGCGAAGTTCTTCCATGACGCCAACGCGTCGAACTGGGCGCCTCCGATGGGCTACCTCGGCAACCACCTGACCGTCGACCCCGGCTACGGCCCGATCTTCGGTCAGTACATCAAGGACAAGCTCATCGCGGTCACCTCGTTCGTGTACCCGCCGGATCCGACCCCGTCGAACACGATCTGGCAGCAGCTCACCAACCAGTACACCGGCAAGGACCTCGAGGGTCTGCACTTCCGCTACGCCATGGGCCATCACATCACCCAGGCGTCGCTCGACTGCGTCTTCGTGGTCGCCGAGGCGGCGAAGCTGGTCGGCCCCAACCTGACCCGCGCCGCCTTCATCGACGTGCTCGAGAACAACCAGTTCGACAGCGGCGGCGGCCCCATCTTCCGGTGGCCGCACGGCAACCACAACATGTCGCCGTACCCGTTCAACCGTGAATACATCTACGCGTGGGTCGCGGCC
>DATKEY010000154.1:0-5979 GCA_035544475.1 Candidatus Dormiibacterota bacterium
AGGGCAGCGCCGAGAACATCTTCATCGTGCGCAACGGCGCGCTCATCACCCCGCCGGAGTCCGACAACATCCTCGAGGGCATCACCCGGGCGACGCTCATCCACCTCGCCACCGAGGTGATGGGTCTCGACGTGGTGCAGCGCCAGATCGACCGCAGTGAGCTCTACGTCGCCGACGAGGTGTTCCTCTGCGGGACCGGCGCCCAGGTCTCGCCGGTCATCGAGATCGACCGCCGACGCATCGGCGACGGCGAGCCGGGCCCGCTCACCTCGCGCATCCAGGCCGACTACTTCGCGATCTGCAAGGGGCGCAACCCGAAATACCGCGACTGGCTGACCGCGATCTACTAGGTCGCGACCAGCTCGCGCGCCGCCTCCTCGAGAAGGGCGGCGGCACCGGCGATGCGCTCGGCGACGGGACGGCCGGCACCGAGCTCGACCGCGCGCGTGAACAGGCGCGGCAGCGGGTCCGCGACCTCCCCGGCGACGGCGGCGCACGGCACCCCTGCGCGCCGCGCCCGAATCGCCACCTCGGCGGGGGCCTTGCCCGCGGCGGTCGAGGCGTCGAGCCGCCCCTCGCCGGTGATCACCAGGCCGGCGCCCGCCAGGGCGGCGTCGAGACCGACGGTGGTGCAGACGAGGGCGGCACCGGGCACGAGGGCCGCGCCGCAGAGGGCGGCGAGGCCGTAGCCGCACCCCCCGGCCGATCCGGCGCCCGGCCGGTCCGCGAGCTCGTCGGGGACGCCGGCGTCGCGCTGCGCCACCTCGACGAGCCGCCGCAACCCGTCCTCGAGCGCGGCGACGCCGCCCGCATCGGCCCCCTTCTGCGGCCCGAAGACCGCCGCGGCGCCGCCGGGGCCGAGCAGCGGGCTGGCGACGTCGACGGCGACCTCGAGGCGCGCGCGACCGAGGCCGGGATGGCGGGCGGCGAGGTCGATCCGGTCGAGGCTGCGAAGTGCCCCGCCCCCGGAGGCGAGGCACTCGCCCCGGGCGTCGAGGAGGCGCACGCCGAGGGCCGCCGCGAGGCCCGCCCCGCCGTCGGTGCAGGCGCTGCCGCCGATCCCGACGAGGACGTGCTCGGCGCCGCCGTCGAGGGCGGCGGCGATGAGCTCCCCGGTGCCGCGGGAGGTGGCGCGGAGCGCGTCGAGGCGGCCGGCGACGAGCCGCAGCCCCGAGGCCTCGGCGAGCTCGACGACGGCGGTGCGTGCGTCGAGCCAGCCGAGGCGGGCGTCGACGGGCTCGCCGAGCGGGCCGGTGACCCGCAGCACGTCGACCCGGGCTCCGCCGGCGGCGCCGAGCAGCACGTCGAGGGTGCCGTCGCCGCCGTCGGCGACGGGAAGCTCGACCGGGTCGCCGCCGCCCGCGCGCACCCCACGGGCGAGCGCGGCGGCGGCGGCGCGCGCGTCGAGAGAGCCCTTGTACGCGTTGGGGGCGCAGACGACTCTCATGCCGGGAGTGTGCCCGGCGGATCGGTCGGTCGGGTCAGCCGGCGGCGGTGGCGGAGCGCGCCGGGAAGCGTGCCCGGCAGGCCTTGCAGGCCTCGAGGTGGTTGACGAGCATCCGCTTCTGGTCCTGGCGGAGGTTGCGCCGTCCGATGTGCTCGAGGATGTGGGTCACCGTCGCGCAGTCGCCCGACGCCTCCGCGCTGCCCTCCTGCCTGAGGTACAGCTCCTTGAAGCGGCGCCGTGCGCGGTGGAGGAGCGTCTCGACCGCGGACTGCGAGATCCCCATCACGTGGGCGATGGAGGCGTAGGACAGACCCTGCAGCTCCCGCAGGGTGAGCACCATGCGCTGGCGCTCGGGGAGCTGCTTGGCGACCTCCCACACCACCCGGCGCATGTTGGTGATCTCGAGCGCGCTCTCCGGGCTGCGCTCGCGGTCGTGGTCGACGAGGCGCATCACCGCCTCCTCGACGTCGTCACCGCCGGGCTCGACGTGGTGCTGGACCTTGTCGCGCCGGCGCAGCTCGTCGTGGCAGAGGTTCACGGCGATGCGGTAGATCCAGGCCGAGAAGTGGAAGGTGTCGTCGACGCGGTTCAGGGTCTTGAGGACGTTGTAGAAGGTCTCCTGGACCAGGTCCTCGGCGAGCTGTCCGTCCCCGACGTACCGCGCGCACAGAGCACGGATTCGCTGGTTGTACCTGGTGAAGATCCGGTCGAACGCGCTGGCGTCGCCGTCCCGGTACATCCGGATCAGCGACAGATCGTCCAGCTCCTCGACGCCATCCGCCATCGAAGACTCCGGGGATACCGAGACCAAGTCGAGACCCCTCCCTCAATTGCGTCTCCCCGATGCGCCGAGACAACGGTGCCTGGGCCGGGTCGCTTGGTGATTAATAGCAGGGCGCCGAGCGGTCTCCTGTGGCGAACGTGTGACGGTCGCAGGAATGCAAGTTTCCCGCCCTGCGAGCGTCTAACGGGTGAGGGAGGACCCGGCGAGGCGTCGGCCACAGCGTCGCGAGCGGCGTGATCCCACCATGTTCGACCGTTGAGTAGGATAGGGGATGATGACAGCGGACGCTTGGGGAGCCGGCACCGCGGGACCGACGGGACACGTCCTCGTCCGTTTCGCCGACGACGAGATCCTCGAGGGAGCCGTCGACCGGCTCGACCTCGACCGTCCCGATTTCGAACTGACGGTCAGTGATCCCGGCACCAACAACCGCCGCGCCCTCATCCCGCTTCCGTCGGTGAAGTGCCTCACCCTCGGCCGCCGTCCGCTCGACCCGCCGATGCGCATCGACGACATGCAGAAGGTGGCGCTGCGCTTCCTCGACGGCGAGGTCATCAAGGGCCTCATCGCCGACAGCCCGCAGCGCAACAAGTACGGTGTCACCGTCGAGCTCGTCAGCCCCGCCGGCGACGAGATCGAGCTCCTCGGCATCCCGTACCACAGCCTCAAGGCGGTCTTCTACCTGAAGTCCTGGGACAGCCGTCCCCCGGAGTACGTCGACGTCACCGGCCAGTGGTCGGGGACGCGCATGGACACACCGCTCGTCGACCTGCTCGGCGAGATCGGGCGTCTCGCCGACCTCCGCGATCGCGGTGAGCTCACCGACGAGGACTTTCAGCGCCGCCGCAGGGTGATCCTCGACAAGATCTGACCCCCGCGGGGATCAGTTCGGGGCGGCCATCCACTCGATCCACTCGCCGTGGTAGCCGCTGCGCGCCAGCCAGCGGTCCTCGCGTCCGGCCGCGGTGAGCATGCTGAGGCGCACCAGGGCGCAGTCGACGTTCCCCGAGTCCATGAGGGCGCGCACCCACGGCGGTGCGTCCCCGATGCGGTCGATCCCGTGGGTGGTGTCGTAGGCGACCCAGGCGATCGGCCGTCGCCGTCCCGCCTCCTCGAGCGTCTCGGCGAAGGCGGCGCGCTCGCCGCCGAGGTAGGTGAGCACGACCGAGGTGGTGACGCAGATCCCCAGCTGTGGCGGCACCTCGTCGAGCAGCGCGGGGAGGTCGCGGACGGCGTCGCCCGCCACGATCCGCGGGGGGTCGGCGCGGGCGGCCTCGAGGGCGCCGAGCAGCAGCTCGACCCGGCTTCCCTGTCCCGGCCAGACCGAGGCGCGCAGCCATCGGGTGTCGTCGGGATCGCGGACGTCGACCGGCGAGCGGTCGAGCCCGACGCGGTGGGCGATGCGCGGCGGCGCCGCGTCGAGGGGCACGGCGACGTCGCCGCGCACCTCGCAGCGCAGCCGCACCGGCGCGCCCGCCGGCCCGGCGCTCCCCGCAGCGCCGTAGTCGTAGGCGTACCGGTCGAGGAGCATGCCCAGACCGGCGCTCGAGCCGACGTCGACGAGGCCGAGCTCGGCGGTCCCCAGCGCGGCCGGCGCGAGCGCGACCGCGGGCATGTAGCAGGCGCAGCGGAGCACCTCGTTCGTCTGGATGGCGCGGCTGCGGACGAGCGACGCGATCTCCTCGCGATGACGGAGGGCGAACTCGCGGAAGAGGGGATACGCCTGATCGGGCGGGCGCGGGCTGTCGGTGAGGTCGGCGTGGAAGGCGGCGAGCGGCTCGGTGGGGTCGGCGATGAGCAGGTGGCGCACCGCCGCGAGCAGGAGCATCGGCGGGAGCTCGTGCCAGACGACACCGCCGGCGAGCGCGAGCACCTCGTCGTCGTCGAGCAGATCGCGGGCGATCGCGGCGTAGAGCGGCGAGCGCGTCGGGAAGTCGTGCTTGGCGAGATGGGCGAGCACCATCCGGCTCACCGCGACACCGTTGTCGGGGGTGGGATCCACAGGGAGGCCGGCTAGCCCGCGGCGCGCTTCAGCGGGTCGGGGGGGAACGAACCGGCCTCGATGCACGCCGCCGACCAGCGGTCGAGCTGCTCGATGAGCACTCCGAGGTGGCCCATGAGGGCCGCGACGATCTCCTCCTCCATCGCGTCGGTGCGGCGCTCGATCTCCGCTCGCACGTTCCGGCCCTGTCCGCTGAGCCGGTCGCCGACGAGCAGGCCCTCCTCGTGCAGCCGGTTCACCGTGGCCGCCATGACCGGCTCCGAGAAGCCCCGGGTGGCGGTGTATGAGCCGAGCGGCATGCCGAGCCAGAGCTCGGTGAGGATGCTCATCTCGACGGCGCCGCGGCCGGCGGAGATGGCGGCGGCGATGTGGCTGTCGCTGCGGTGCTCGCGGACCAGGTCGCAGGCGCGCTGGAGGCGGGCGGCCGGCGCATCGGGCCAGGGCTGCGCCCGCAGCGCACTGAAGAGTGGCCGTCCGGCGCCGGAGGCACCGGCGACGGCGTCGCGCAGCGCGGTCGCCGCCTCGTCGACCCCGTCCTCGTTCCCGAGCACCGCGCCGAGGCTCTCGGCGATCGCCGCGGTGCGTACCCGGAGGACGTCGGGCAGCGCCGCCTGGGAGCGCGCTGCGGTCCAGAGGCTCTCCACGAGCGGCGCGTCGAACCAGGCGAAGGCGGCCGAGACCACCGCGGGCGCGGCATCGCCGAGGGGGCCGCCGCGGCCGGCGACGTAGCCGGTGAGGAAGTCGAGGCCGAGACCGGCGAGCCGCTCGTTGACGAGCCGCGACCAGACCGGGTGCATCGCCAGGGGCTCGACCGCGTCCCGCAGCCGGCGGGCCGGGCCGCCGCCGCTCACGGCCTCGGGAACCGGGGTGTCCGGCGGCCGGGTGGCGAAGAAGACGCCGCGGGCCTCGTCGTAGTCCATGGGCCGCCTCCTCACACCTCTGACGCCGCCGGATGATGGCAGACGCGTCGCCGCCGCCGGTACCGTCGTGTGCATGATCGCCGGGGCAACCTGCACTCCGTGTCCGGCGGCTGATCGCCCCGGCGTCAGCGGCCCCAGGACGCCTGGACGAAGAGCGAGCTGATCGCGACCGCGATGAGCGCGGTCGCGAGGAGCACACGCAGGTCGTGCACCACGCCGGTCAGGTCGGGATAGAAGAGTGTCTGGCGCAGCCCGTCGATCGCGTACCGGATGGGGACGGCGTCGCTGATCCGGCGCAGCCAGTCGGGGAGGAACTGGATGGTCGTGAAGCCGCCGCCGAGGAAGAACAGGTAGGTCGCGACCACCGAGGCGGCCATCGACACCACTCGCGCGCCGCCCACCACCGACCCGAGCGCCGCCCCGATCGCCGAGGCGCAGATCGCGGTCGCGACGATGAGCGCGAGGAGCGCCGGCCAGTGCCCCGACGGTGGGGCGACGATTCCGGCCCAGGTCGCGAGCAGGAGCACCGGCAGCGCGATCGACAGCGCGGCGAGCACCCCGCCGAGGAGGCGGCCGGTGACGAGCACCCCGGTGGGGACCGGGGCGAGCGCGAGGTGGCGTGCGGTGCCGCGCTCGACGTCCTGGGCGCAGAGCAGCGCGGTCCCCATCATCCCGACGCTGAGCACGAGGAGGATGAGCGCGGGCACCACCGAGTAGTGGAGGTAGTCGACGGTGGTGGTGCGCAGCTCGGTCGCCGTCACGACGACGGTGCTCACCACCGCCGGCGCGGTGTCGTCGGAGTCGCCGGCGGCGGTGGGCTGCTGCA